>JBJEQV010000023.1:0-21307 GCA_051881915.1 Porcipelethomonas sp.
CCCCGACCTGCTGATTACAAATCAGCTGCTCTACCAACTGAGCTACACCAGCATTATTTTTTAATGCTTAGTCATTATACCATAAAATAAGAAGCTTGTCAACCCCAAATTTTATTTTTTTGAAATTTTTTTTAAAAGTCTGGTCGAGGCGACAGGACTTGAACCTGCGGCATCTTGGTCCCAAACCAAGCACTCTACCAAACTGAGTTACGCCTCGAAAAACTTTTATTTTCACCGTTTTTCGTCAAACAGCTTTATTATTATATACCAAACTGGAAACAATGTCAATACTTTTTTTGTAATTTGTAAGAATAAACAAAACAGCTATGAGAAAAATGTGAAAAGGAACTATAAAAAAGGCGATTTTCACCGCCTTTTGCTATTTGTCCTTTGGTTTGAAGATGAGGGCTGCAATAAGTCCGAAAAGAAGTGCGGCGGTTATTCCTCCTGCTGCACTGGTCATTCCGCCTGTAAAAACTCCCAGAAATCCCTTTTCGTCCACGGATTTTCTGATACCTTCCGCAAGAAGATGTCCGAAGCCTGTAAGCGGAACGGTTGCTCCTCCTCCTGCAAATTCCGCAAGCTTTTTGTACCAGCCGAAAGCTGAGAGCACAACGCCTGCAACAACGTATGAAACCAGGATTCTTGCCGGAGTAAGCTTTGTATAGTCAATGAGCACCTGTCCCGCGGCACAGAACAGTCCTCCTATTAAAAACGCCCAGATAAAATTCATTTTTCTTCCTCCTTATATCTGGTGGCTGATATGGATAAGATGTGATATTGATGGAATGGATTCTCCCTGCTGTGAAGCGGTGGGGGACATGAGGGCACCGGTCGCCGCAAAGATCATCTCCTTTATCTCACCAGTCTGTACTTTAGGAAGAAAATATCCGCACAGAACGCTTGCACTGCATCCGCAGCCGGAGCCTCCTGCATGGGTATCCTGCTGACTGTTGTCAAAAATCATTGCACCGCAGTCCCTGTGCTGAGCGGAGATGTCGGTTCCTTCTTTAAGGAGCAGTTCCTTTAAAAGAGTGCTGCCGACTGTTCCCAGGTCTCCTGTCACAATATAGTCAAAATCGCCGGGGGAGAGGTTTGCGTCACGCAGATAGTTTCCGATGGTGGAAGCTGCTGCCGGAGCCATTGCCGCACCCATATTGTTTGCGTCTGTGATGCCAAGATCCGTTATACTTCCGATGGAAACGGCTCTTATATAGGGAGCACCGCCCTGTGGGGACAGTATAACTGCTCCGGACGCCGTACAGGTCCACTGTGCGGAGGGAGTTCTCTGCCCTCCGTAGGAAAGGGGAAAACGGAACTGTCTTTCTGCTGTGGAAAAGTGTGAGGAGGTGGCGGCGGCAACATTCCCTCCCAGACCGCTGTCTGTAAGGAGGGCGGCGAGCAGTATTCCTTCTGCCATGGTGGAACAGGCGCCGTAGATCCCGAGAAAGGGGATGTTAAGGTCGCGCAGTCCGTAGGTCGTGCCGATGCACTGATTGATAAGGTCGCCGGAAAAGATATAGTCTATATCTGTATTTTTAAGCCCCGCTTTTTTTATGGCAAGCTTTATTGTCTGCTTCTGGAGCTCACTTTCCGCCTTTTCCCACGAATCCTGTCCGAAATGACTGTCTTTTTCGATCTTGTCAAAGTATTTGCCGAGAGGTCCCTCTCCCTCTTTTCCTCCTGCAATTGAAGCAAAAGCCGATATGGACGGGGAGTTTTCGGTCATAAATGTATTTCTGCTGATTTTCTTTGCCATTTTTATTCTCCTTTATAAGACCGATCCGCTGTTTTGTTTGAACTGCTGTTTAGCTTGTAACCGGAGACGGCAGACGCAAAAACAGCAGACTGATTCCGGCAAGGTCTACTTGCCTCATCTGTATTATTTGCAGTGAAAAAAATATTATGCATTAATGTGAATACAGTACGAAAAAAATTGTGAAATTACAGCAAAATAACGAAATTAAACCATATTGTCACCTTTTATTTAAAAATAGGGTGACAATTCAGAAAAAATATGTTAGAATATAAAGAACACAAGGAGGAATGAAAAAAATGAACAAGACAAAAATTTTCAAAATGGCAATGGCAGGACTTATGGCGGCGCTTTTCTGTATTGCAGGACCCAACGCCATCCCGATCCCTTTCAGCCCCGTTCCGATCTCCTTTACAAACCTTGCGATATATATTGCGGCGTTTGTGCTTGAATGGAAGCTGTGCGGACTGAGCGTTGTGATCTATATTCTGCTGGGAACAGCTGGACTTCCCGTATTTTCGGGCTATACAGGCGGACTTGCAAAGCTTGCAGGACCTACGGGCGGTTATATTATAGGATTTATTTTTACGGCAATTATCTGCTCATTATTCATTGAAAAATCCGGCTGTAAAATTTATATGAACGTAATCGGAATGATCGCCGGACTTGCGGTAGCTTACATTTTCGGCACGGCATGGTTCATGATACAGCAGCATGTAAGCCTTGTGCCTGCGCTCACAATGTGCGTTGTTCCTTATCTTTTAGGGGACGCACTGAAAATTGCGGCGGCAGCGGCAGTGGGACCGGTTATCAGATCGGCTCTCGTAAAGGCTTCACTGATAGAAGCAAAGGCGTGATTCAATATTTGCAGCAAAGAGGACGGCAGCCCGGAAAAGGCATGCCGTTCTTTCGTTTTAATGAATAATATACAGCTGCATTGACAATAAATTATCAGTATGGTAAAATGAAAGGTAAAGTAAAGAACGAGAGGTATCTGAGGGGAAATGAAAAAACCAGTAAGATTTTATTTGTCTGTTCTCGGCGCAAAGCTTATTATAAAGTTTATGAGAAAAATGAAGAAAAACGCCACTAATCTTCCGGGTGAGATCGCGCTTATTTTTTACCCGGGTCTGCTGAAGCATTTTGAAATGCCCGAAACCGTTATTGCCGTTACGGGAACCAACGGAAAGACCACCGTTTCAAATATGATAAACACCATACTTACAGAAAACGGCTTTGACTTTTTCAGCAACAGCTTCGGCGGAAATGTTGATACCGGAATTGCGTCCATACTTCTTGATAACTGCGACCTTAAAGGCAGATTCAGAAAAAATATGGCGCTTTTTGAGGTGGACGAAAGAAGCGCGCCGAGAGTCCTTCCGTATCTTGCGCCGGATTACCTTGTCTGCACCAATCTGCAGAGAGATTCCATGAAAAGAAATGCTCATACGGAGTTTATTTTCAACATTCTTAACCGCAATATTCCTGCAAAGACAAAGGTGATACTTAACGGTGATGATCTTATAAGCAGCAGGCTTGCGCCGGATAACGGTAGAGCATATTTCGGCATAAGCCCTCTTGAGGGGGAAGTTCCCACCGGGGACAACATCATCTGCGACATTGTAAACTGCCCCGAATGCGGAAACAGGCTCGAATTTGATTTCAGGCATTATAACCATATCGGCAGAGGACACTGCACTGTATGCGGATTCGGTTCGCCCCATGTGGATTTTGACGTAAAGAAGACCGAAAACGGAAAGGTCTTTATAGATCATAACGGAAAAGAGGAGGTCTATAAGCTTCCGAACAACCGTATTACCGACCTTTACAATACCGCCGCTGCGGTCACTCTTACAAGAACCCTCGGACTTTCCGGAGAACAGGTCTCTTCCGCCATGGAAAAGCTTGAGATAGTAAAGTCGAGATATGAGAGCTTTGAGGCAGGCGGAAAACAGGTCATCGTCTCCCTTGCAAAGGGACAGAACCCTGTTGCATGTTCGGGCGTATGCGATTTTATAAGGCGTGAAGAGGGGAACAAGGCTGTTATAATGATTCTGGAGGATTTTTACGACGCAAAGAGAACCTCGGAAAATATAGCATGGATATACGAAACAGACTTTGAATTTTTAAAGGGTGACGATATAAAGCAGATCATCGTGGGAGGAAAGAGAGCGGACGACTATATGGTAAGATTCCTTATTGCAGGTATCGACAGGTCAAAGATAGTCTGCTGCCGCAACGAAACGGACACGGTAAGTCATCTTAAAACGGAGGGTATTGACAAGATCATGGTCATGTATGATCTTTTCAACGTTGTATCCCTTAACAGCATAAAAAAACAGCTCAGGGAGCTGCCGGAGGATAAAAAGCAATGAGTATTGTAATTGAAGACCTTTTTCCGGAGGTTTGCAGCCTTTTCGGGGATACGGGAAATATGCGCTATCTTGTGAAGTCCCTGCCTGAAGCAGAATATATCAGAACTCCTTTAAACGGCAGACCTGCATTTGCCGACAGGGATGTGAACATGATCTATATGGGGCCTATGACCGAGAGCAGTCAGCTGGAGGTCATGAAGCGCCTTTTGCCGCATAAGGAAAGGATCAGGGAGCTTATTGAAAACGGAACTGTTTTTCTCATGACAGGAAACGCCCATGAGATCTTCGGGAAGTATATTGACGACAGCGAAACCGGAAGAACGGAATGCATGGGTATCCTTGATTTTACCGTAAGGCGCAATATGATGAAAAGAAAGAGCGGTCTTGTTCTGGGAACTTACGAAGATATTGACGTGGTCGGGTTCCATGCAAGGTTTACCGAGATCTTCCCGGAGGGTGAGACGCAGACCTTTCTTGAGGTCGAAAAGGGCGAGGGCATGAATAAAAAGTGCCGCACAGAGGGGATCGTTAAAAACAACTTTATCGGAACTTATCTTCTCGGACCCGTTCTTGTTCTGAATCCGCTCCTTACCAAAAAGATCATAAAGAGGATAAGCGGAAAGGACCTGTCTCCTGCCTTTGAGGAAGAAGCAATGAAAGCTTACAGGGCAAGGCTTGAGGATTTCAGGGATAAAAAAGTGGGTATACATTAACACAGGAATGCTGCATAAAAATGCGGCATTCTTTTTTTGTCACATTACGGGCTTCACAATCGTTATATAAGTGAAGTACTTCAAAAGAGAGCATAAGGGAGGCCGGGAATTGGAACGTGATGAAATGGAAGAGAAATACAGCAGATATATAGGAATGGTTTATCGCACAGCTTTTGCCTATTTTAAAAACAAAGCTGATGCAGAGGACGTTTCCTCCGAGGTGTTCATAAAATATTTCACCATGCATCCGGAATTTGAAAATGAGCAGCATGAAAAGGCGTGGCTTATGAGAGTCACCATCAACCGGTGCAGGGATATTCTCAGGTCTTTCAGAATAAAAAACACAGTTCCGCTTGAGGAGGCAGGGGATATATGCACAACTGAAGACGAAAGAGCTGTTTATTCGGCAGTCATGGCGCTTCCGAAAAAATACAGGCTGGTCATACACCTGTATTATTATGAGGGATACAGCACAGGTGAGATTGCGGAAATCTCACAGGAAAAAAGTCAGACGATAAGGACAAGGCTTTCAAGAGCCAGAAAGATGCTGAAAAAATCGCTGGGAGAGGAGCTATGTATATGAATATGGATGATTACAAAAGGGCGGCAAATCGTCTTGAAGCAAGCGATAAATGCAGAGAAAGGGTTATGAATATGAGCATAAAAGGCAGAGAGAAAAAGAAGTACAGCAAAAGAAAACTGATTCCCGTCATAGCGGCAGCAGCTGCGGGATTTACCGTTGTGACCGCTGTTTCGGCGGACAGCATAATAGGAATATTCAAAAAACAAAGGAATTTTGAAATGAATATCACCTGTGTTGAAGAGCCTGAAAAAACCGAAGTGAAAATAATGAACGCTGTTCCAAAGGAGTGGGATGAGGAAATTATCCACAGTATTTTTACAGAGGGAAACAGTATTATTGAGACTGACGAGACCCCCAGCGACATGAATCCTGAGAAAACGTGGAAATTCTTCAGACTTGAAGATGATTCCTTTCTGAGCTTCGAGGACGGAAGTCTCAGCTGGACCGACGGAAAGGACAGGATCACCTATTCCTATTCCGGCGCTGCACAGGAAGCGCTTGACGGAATAGATTCGGGAAAGGTCACTCTGGAAAAGCAGGAGATCGAAGATTTTGACAGAGCTTCAGCCGAAGCCCTGGCAGACGATATTGTAAACAGGCTTAATATCCCTGTTGCCTCCAAGGAAATCTATGTGCTTGATGAGGAGTTTCTTAAAAGCTATGATCTTTCAAGAAATGAAAACGGAGAGAGAATCTATAAGCATGGTGAGATTCTCCCCGAGTGGACAGAGGAGCAAGAAGCTTATCTGATAGTTTATCATCAGGACGGCGGAGGACTTCCCGTTTCAGCAAGATCTACCGTATACAACGACAGCTGTGTGGAAGGCTCCCGTGTATATGCGGTCATAAGCAGAAGCGGACTTGAGGAATTTGAAGCACGTCCGGTTTACGACGTATCTGAATCCGGAGAAGCGGCTGAAATATGCACAGCCGAAGAGGCGGCGGGTGCCATAGACAAGAAATTTGCCGATGAGACAGCATCCTATCCGACATCCATTGAAAACTGTCATCTTGTATATTTGCCTGTGACTGTTGAATTCGGAAAAAGCTACGAGCTGAGACCCTTCTGGGAATTTTATTCCACAAAAACCATAACCTCCTCCATGGACAGCAGAGAGCCTTATTTTGATATTTACGGTGCAATGTTCGTGGATGCACAGACGCTCGAAATAATTGAATAAAGGCTGTGCGATTTGGAACGCCCTCTTTGAAAAGAGGGCGTTTTTGGTTATTTTTATAAATTTTCAAAAACCCCTTGAAAAGTGAAGGATTAAATGTTATCATAAGGGTGTATATCTTGAATATTTTTTAAGGAGATCAATTATGAATTACGGTTATTTTGACCTTGAAAACAAAGAATATGTTATTACAAGACCTGACACTCCGGCACCCTGGGTAAACTATCTGGGTTCACCGGAATACGGCGCTATCATCTCAAACAATGCTGCCGGATACAGCTTTGTAAAGTCGGGCGCCAACGGAAGAATAAGCCGTTACCGCTTCAATTCAATGATGGCTCTTCCCGGAAGATATATTTATCTGAGAGACAACGAAACAAAGGACTACTGGTCAGCTTCATGGCAGCCGGTCGGAAAGCCTGTGGACAAGTACAGGAGCGAATGCCGCCACGGTACTGCATATACGGTCATCAGCTCCGAGTATGAAAAGATCGCGGCTGAGACAACATACTATGTTCCAAACGGCAAGACCTATGAAGTATGGCGCTCCAGGATCACAAATAAGGACAGCCGCGAGAGAAACCTCTCAGTTTTCGGCTTTGTTGAGTTTACAAATGACAATAACTACGAGCAGGATCAGGTAAACCTGCAGTATACTCTGTTCATTACAAGAACAAGCTTCGAGGGCAACAAGGTTCTCCAGCACATCAACGAGAACAGCGGCAGAGATCAGACAGGCTCAAACCACAGAGAACGCTTCTTCGGCATGGTGGGAGCAGAGGTTACAGGAGCATGCGGCGATCTTGACAAGTTCATCGGCTCATACAGAACATACTCAAACCCTGTTGCCGTTGAAAACGGAAAGCTTGACGGCTCCATGAACTACAATTCAAATGCCTGCGGCGCTCTCCAGTCGGATATAAAGCTTGCACCCGGCGAAACTATCGAGCTTGTTTACGTTCTCGGACAGAAGGACAACGCTCAGGCTGATGCTATCCTTGCTGAGTACAAGACCCCCGGCAGGGCTGACGCTGAGATCGGGGAGCTGAAAAGCTACTGGCACGAAACCTTAAACCGCTTCCAGGTAAAGACCCCGAGCGATGAATTCAACAACATGATAAATGTATGGAACGCTTTCCAGTGCTTTATCACATTCATCTGGTCAAGAGCTGCTTCATTTGTTTACTGCGGTCTGAGAAACGGCTACGGCTACCGCGATACTGTACAGGATATTCAGGGTATTATTCATCTGGATCCTGAAATGGCAGCAGACAAGATCCGCTTCATGCTCTCGGCTCAGGTGGATAACGGCGGAGGACTGCCGCTGGTTAAGTTCAATCACAATGCAGGACATGAAAATACACCGGACGATCCTGAATACGTCAAGGAAACAGGACATCCGTCATACCGTGCAGATGACGCTCTCTGGCTTTTCCCGACTATTGTCAAGTACATAGGTGAAAGCGGAAACAAGGGATTCCTCGATGAGGTCATTGTTTATGCAAACGGCGGTGAGGACACTGTATACAACCACCTCAAGAGAGCAATCGACTTCTCCATGAACCATATGGGAGATCACGATATGCCGGCAGGTCTTCACGCTGACTGGAACGACTGTCTGAGAATGGGTGCAAAGGGCGAGTCAACTTTCGTTGCATTCCAGCTTTACTATGCTATGAGCGTTCTCAGAGATATGGCTAAGGAAAAGAACGATACAGATTATATAACTTACCTTGACGACGTTCAGGGAAGACTTGGCAGGTCCCTTGAAAAGTGCTGGGACGAGGACAGGTTTATCAGAGGCATCCGTGAGGACGGCGTTATTGTAGGCGCCAAGAAGGATCCCGAGGCTTCAATGTGGCTCAATCCTCAGAGCTGGAGCGTTATTTCGGGCTTCGCAACTAAGGAACAGGGCGCTGCTGCTATGGATTCCGTTCACGAGATTCTCAATACTCCTTACGGCGCAAAGCTTCTTGATCCTCCTTATATTGATCACTATTTTGACGGTGCACTTATGCACATCTTCAACCCTGATACAAAGGAAAACGGCGGTATCTTCTCTCAGTCACAGGGCTGGGCTATCCTTGCTGAAAGCCTTCAGGGCAGAGGAAACAGAGCTTTTGAATACTTCATGGAAAGCTCTCCTGCCGCTATGAATGACAAGGCTGAGATCCGTGTTATCGAACCTTATGCTCACGGTCAGTTTACGGAAAGCTCCGCTTCTCCTTTTGAGGGACGTTCACACGTTCACTGGCTGACAGGTACTGCTTCTACTGTTATGGTAGGCTGCGTTGAGGGTATCTGCGGCATGAGACCGAATGCAGACGGTCTTGTTGTTTCACCGTCTATCCCGTCTGAGTGGGACGGCTTTACCATCGACAAGAAATTCAGAGGAAAGCACCTTTCTATCGACATCAAGAATCCGAACCATGTGGAAAGCGGCGTTTCCGAGATAATTCTCAACGGTCAGAAGCTTGAAGGCAACTTTATTCCTGCCGACAAGCTTGCAGATGAAAACACAGTTACAGTTACAATGGGATGATTTTAAGGGGGCTTGTAAGCCCCCTTTTTGTCCGGTGAAAGGAAGAATGAAAAATGGCAAAGGGAAGACTTGACAGTATAACCATCCCTTCATACACAAAGGGAGAGGAAATTTTCAACATGGTTTCGCATATTGCAGGCGGAGCGGTGGGGATAACCGCAACTACCCTGTGCGTCATAATGGCGGCGGTAAACCACAATGTTTTCGGAGTTGTGAGCGGAGCAATATTCGGCGCAATGATGATCGTGCTTTACTGCATGTCCAGCATTTATCACGGGCTTAAACCGAATCTTACTTCCAAAAAGGTTTTCCGTATTCTCGACCACTGCGCAATATATCTTCTTATTGCAGGAACCTATACGCCCATTTCCCTGTGTACTCTCAGGGAGAAAAATACCGCACTGGGCTGGGTGTATTTCGGTATCATCTGGGGACTTGCAGCGGCAGGAATACTTATGAATGCTATCGACATAAAGAAATTCAGAGTCCTGTCCATGGTTCTGTATATCGGCATGGGCTGGTGCATTATCTGGGCATTCCCCTATGTTTACAGCGCAGTCGGAACGGGCGGCACAAGCCTTCTTCTGAGCGGCGGACTCTGCTACACCTTCGGTGCAGTCCTTTACGGAATCGGAAAGAAGCATGCATATATCCACTCGGTTTTTCATCTTTTTATAGTTTTCGGAAGCATACTTCATTTTCTGTTTATTCTCTTTTTTGTTATGTGACAAAATCTGGCAATACAAAAACACAAAAAATAAATCAGGGCGCAATGCCCTGATTTTTGTTTTATAACATCATATTTTAATAAAGCTTTCTTTTCAGGAGGACAAGATCGAATACATTTACCGAGCTGTCGCTGTTTATATCCGCAGAAAGCCCCTGTTCACGGGAGATCTTCTGAACTTTCAGCAGAAATTTATTCATGAGCACAGCGTCGTTTATATCGACTGTTCCGTCCAGGTTTATATCTCCTGCCGGAAAGGTTATCACTTCTTCAGAATTATATATGATCTCATTTTCCAGCAGAGCTTCGTTGGCAGAATCCGATATATCTATCTGCTCCCACTGCTCCTTATTGCCCGTGTAGCAGACATTCGTAAGACTGTCACATTCGGAAAAAGCGATAAACTCGATCTTGCTGACGCTTTCCGGAATAACAATGGCGGTAAGCTCTCCGCACTTCATGAAAGCTCCGTTTTTAATGGTCTCAACGCCGTTTTCCAGAACAACGGATTTCAGTGCGGTGCAGTTTGCAAAGGCAAGGGAGCCCACAGTCTGTATATTTCCCGGGATCGTCAGCGAAACAAGACTGCTGCAGCCGTCAAAGACATATTCGGGCAGCTCTGTAATGCCTGTGCCCAGCTTCAGGGAGATAAGTCCCGTGCAGTCCTTGAAAGCCCATCTTTCAATTGCGGTCACGCTGTCGGGAATAGTTATCTCCTCAAGATTATAACATCCGGAAAATGCACTGCTGCCTATTGAAACAACTGTATCCGGGATTGTGACGGATTCAAGAGACGATCCGTTGAATGCGCCTGTGCATATATACTTTATGCCTTCGGGGATATCTATGTGCTTTATGCTTGTACAGTTTCTGAATGCGTTTGCAGGAACAGAATCAAGTGTATCCGGAAAAGTAACTGTTTCCATGAAAACAGCGCTGCTGAATGCCAGTGAGCTTATGTTGGTTGTTCCTTCGGGAATGTTATAGCAGACGTCAGGCTTGCCTCCGGGGTAAATACAGAGCTTTGTGCCGCTTTTATTGAACAGGACGCCGTCAATACTGCTGTATGAGGGATTATCCTCCGAAACGCTGATCGCTGTAAGAGAAGAACAACCATCAAATGTTAAGGGATCTATTTTCGCAAGTGCGGCAGGTATGCTTATTTCTCTGAGAGCTGTGCAGTTTTTGAAAACACCGGTTGTTGAATCGTCAGCCAGTTCGGTTATGTTTTCAGAAAGCTTTACGCTTTCAAGTGAAGTGCATCCTGTGAAAGAACGGCTTCCGAGAGAAGCAACGCTGTCGGGAATACTGATTGTCTTTAAGGATTTGCAATAGAAAAAAGCTGCGCTTCCGATACTCGTGAGAGAATCGGGAAGATTTACCTCAACCAGAGCTTCGCATTTTGAAAAAGCACTTTTGCCTATAGAATCAACTCCTTCGGGAATTGTAATACCTGTAAGTGAGCTGCATCCGCAGAACGCGCTGTTTCCGATCTCTGTCAGACCCGCAGGAAGTGTAACTGTTTTCAGAGATATGCAGTTTTCAAAAAATCCGCCTGTGCTTCCAGAGTCAAGAGATGTCATTGCTGACGGCAGGCTTACTTCCTCCAGTGAGGTACAGCCGGTAAATAATCCTCCGCCCACTGATGCAACGCTGTCGGGAATAGTGACAGATCTGAGAAGTGTGCAGTTTCTGAAGGCTTCATCTGCAACTGCGGTTACGGCAATTCCGTCTATTTCCGACGGGATCTCCAGCGTTTGTGAAGCGCCGGAAAAACCTGTTATAATAATTGTGCCGTCCTCGGCGTATGTAAAGGTCAAGTCATTATAGGTCATATCCTCCGCAGATACGGCTGCGGGAATGATCCTGTCCGCAAACAAAGGCGTACTGCTGACGGTGAATACGGACAATGCCGCAAGCAGTGCTGCAAGTTTCTTTTTCATTATGAATCCCCCCTGGTATAAATTGATTTAATTATATCACAATTATGAAGCGACAGTCAACGATTTTGTATGCAGAATCTGAATATTTTTGCCGTTCGGATGATAAATATACAAAAATAATGTATATTTTCTCGTTTTATTAAAAAAATTCTGTATATTTATGCAAAAGGGGTTGACATTTATACACAAAGGTGTATAATGAACATAAAGAATTTATTTTGAATTTTTTAAACGGAGGAAACATATCATGGGCAAGAAAAATGTAAAAGATATAAAAAAGGTAGTTCTGGCTTATTCAGGCGGACTTGATACTTCTATCATCATTCCGTGGCTCAAGGAAAACTACAACAACTGTGAAGTTATCGCTGTTTCAGCTGACGTAGGTCAGGAAAGCGAGCTTGACGGTCTTGAGGAAAAGGCAAAGAAGACAGGTGCTTCAAAGCTTTATATTGAAAGGCTTACAGAGGAATTCATCACAGATTATGTATTCCCGACTGTTCAGGCAGGTGCTGTTTATGAAAACAGATACCTCCTCGGCACTTCCTTTGCACGTCCGATCATCGCAAAGAGAATCGCTGAGATCGCAATTGCCGAGGGTGCTGACGCTATCTGCCACGGCTGTACAGGAAAGGGCAACGACCAGGTTCGTTTCGAGCTTGCTATCAAGGCATTTGCTCCTGATATGACTATCATTGCTCCCTGGAGGGAATGGGATATCAAGTCAAGAGACGAGGAGATCGACTATGCCGAGGCTCACAATATCCCGCTGAAGATAAGCCGTGAGACAAACTATTCCAAGGACAAGAACATCTGGCATCTCTCACATGAGGGCATGGACCTTGAGGATCCTGCAAATGAGCCTCAGTACGAAAAGGAAGGCTTCCTTGAAATGGGCGTTTCTCCGGTACAGGCTCCCGATAAGCCCACATACGTTACTATTCACTTTGAAAAGGGTATCCCGACAGCTGTTGACGGCAAGGAAATGGGTGCTGTGGAGCTTGTAAAGAAGCTCAATGAACTGGGCGGCGCAAACGGCATAGGAATTGCAGACCTTGTTGAAAACCGTCTTGTAGGCATGAAGTCAAGGGGTGTTTATGAAACTCCCGGCGGTACTATCCTTTACCACGCTCATGATGTCCTTGAAACAATAACAATCGACAAGGAAACAGCAAGAATGAAGCAGCATATCGGAATCAAGTTTGCTGATATCGTTTACAACGGCCAGTGGTACACACCGCTTCGTGAAGCACTCAGCGCTTTTGTGACAGAAACTCAGAAAACTGTTACAGGCGATGTTAAGCTCAAGCTCTACAAGGGCAACATCATCAACGCAGGCGTAACTTCACCGTATACTCTCTATGATGAAGAGGTTGCTACATTTGACGCTGACGAGGTTTACGACCAGTCTGACGCAGAAGGCTTCATCAACCTGTTCGGACTTCCGATCAAGGTAAAGGCTACACTCGATCAGAAGCGCGGCAAATAATAAAAATTCATCTGAAAATATGGGCGGACACCTTTGTTCGCCCGTATATTCTTTTTAATATTACACGAAAGGATTCAAAGACATGGCAGATAAAATGTGGGCAGGCAGATTTTCAAAAGAGGTCGATGAAACTGTCAACGCTTTCAATTCCTCTATTTCCTTTGACGGAAGAATGTACAGACACGATATACAGGGCAGTATGGCGCATGCAGAAATGCTGGGCGAATGCGGAATAATTTCAAAGGACGACAGCAGGACTATTATCTCAGGTCTTGAAGGGATCCTTGCGGATATTGATTCAGGAAAGCTTGAAATGGATATGACAGCCGAGGATATTCATATGTTTATCGAGGCTGAGCTTACAAAGCGTCTGGGGGACGTGGGAAAAAGGCTTCACACCTCCCGTTCAAGAAACGACCAGGTGGCGCTTGACATCCGTCTTTATTTAAGAGACGAGATAAAGGAGATTAAGGCGCTTGTTTTAAAGCTTGCGGAAACTCTCTGCAATATGGCGCAAAAGCATACGGAAACCATAATGCCCGGCTATACTCATCTTCAGAGAGCGCAGCCGGTTACTCTGGGACATCACCTCATGGCGTATGCGCAGATGCTTGTAAGAGATCTGGGACGGCTTGAGGACGCAGGAAAAAGAATGAACTTCTGCCCTCTGGGAAGCTGTGCACTTGCGGGAACAACATATCCTATCAACAGAAAAATGACTGCCGAAAGTCTTGGCTTCGACGCTCCTGTGGCAAACAGTCTTGACGGTGTTTCGGACAGAGATTTCTGCGTCGAGCTCTGCTGTGCAATATCCCTGCTTATGACTCATCTTTCCAGATTTTCCGAAGAAATAATCATGTGGTGTTCATGGGAATTCAAGTTTATAGAGCTTGACGATGCCTATGCAACAGGCTCTTCAATAATGCCCCAGAAAAAGAACCCGGACGTAACGGAGCTTATAAGAGGAAAGACGGGACGCGTAAACGGCGATCTTATGACCCTCCTTTCCATGCTTAAAGGACTTCCCCTTGCATATAACAAGGATATGCAGGAGGACAAGGAGGCAATATTTGACGCAGTCGATAACGTAAAGCTCTGCCTTAAAACCTTTATACCCATGATTGAGACAATGAAGGTGAACGGTGACAGAATGAGGGCTGCTGCGGCAGGAGGCTTTATCAATGCGACCGACTGTGCGGATTATCTCGTAAAGCACGGTATGCCGTTCAGGGACGCATATAAGATCACCGGCAGACTTGTTGCCGAGTGCATCGACAGGGGACTTACCCTTGAAACTCTCCCGCTGGAAAGCTACAAGGCTCTTTCCGGACTGTTTGACGAGGATGTCTATGAGGCAATAAGCCTTGAGACCTGCGTCCGTGAGAGAAGATCAGAGGGCGGACCCGCCCCCGAATCTGTTCTGAAACAGATCGAACTTACAAGAAAACAGCTTGAGGCGTATCATGAATAAAAAACAGGTGAGATTTATTGTTCTGCTTACAGTGGCGGCATTTTTCCTGTGGCTTGCAGGAGAGATTCTTATCGGTATTGTTTTCGGTCTTCCGGGAACAGTATCAGTTGTGTGGGCAGTTATAATGGTGATCGCAACTCTTGCTTTAAGTGTGTATAAATGCTGTTTTAACGAAGAGGACAGCAAAAGAAAGAAAAACAGCCGCAGATGGTGATGTATTAGGAGAAGAAAATGTCTGTAAAGGTTTATATAGATGGTCAGGAAGGTACTACCGGACTGAAAATTCTGGAACGTTTTCAGGGCAGAGATGATATCGAGCTTCTGAAAATAGATGATGAAAAGAGAAAGGACCCTGAGGAGAGGAAAAAGTTTATTTTCGCATCCGACTATACTTTTCTCTGTCTGCCGGACGCAGCTTCAAGAGAAGCGGTAGCTCTTGCACAGGGGTCTGATACGAGAATAATCGACGCTTCCACCGCCCACAGGACTGATCCTGAATGGGCATACGGTTTTCCGGAGCTGTCCCCTGCCCACAGGGCAAAGATAGAGACTTCGTCAAGGGTAGCCGTTCCGGGATGCTATGCAAGCGGATTTATCTCCATCGTCTATCCGCTGGTGTCAAGGGGCATTATGCCGGCTTTCTACCCCGTTTTTGCATATGCCACGTCCGGGTACAGCGGCGCCGGAAAGAAAGGCATTGCTGCGTATGAAAGCCCCGACAAGCCCAGCGAGCTTCTGAGCCCAAGACAGTACGGACTGAACATGAACCACAAGCATCTGCCTGAAATGCAGAAGATAACAGGTCTTGCATACAAGCCTATGTTCAATCCGATAGTTGACAATTATTACAGCGGAATGGTCGTGTCTGTCCCGATCCAGTCAAGGCTTCTTCAGAAGAAGTATACACCCGAGGATATCAGAGAGGCGCTTTACGAAAATTATAAGGACTCGAATTTCATTGAGGTAAAGCCTGCGGGAAGCGACTGTCTGCCTGACGGATTCTTAGCGTCCAATACGCTCAGCGGAACAAACAAAATGGAGATATTTGTCTTCGGAGACAGCGACCAGATGCTTATCTGTTCAAGACTTGACAATCTGGGCAAGGGCGCATCCGGTGCCGCTGTCCAGTGCCTTAATATTATGATGGGAACAGACGAGACAACAGGACTTTTATAAGAGGTAAAAGGCTATGATTAAAAAAGTTGAATTTGAGGGATTTAAATATATTGACGGAGGAGTGTGCGCGGCTCAGGGCTTTAAGGCTGCCGGCATAAAGTGCGGTCTTGCACATACAGGCTGCGTTGCGACCGGAACAAAAAAGGATCTTGCCGTTATTGCCGCAGATAAGAAATGCAGCGCTGCGGCAGTGTACACAACAAACAAGGTCAAGGGTGCGCCTGTTACTGTTACTAAGAAAAATCTTGCGGACGGATATGCACAGGCTGTTGTCGTAAACTCGGTAAATGCAAATACCTGCAATGCGGACGGCGTGGAAAAGGCTGAGAAAATGTGTCAGCTTGCGGCAAAGGGACTGGGGCTTGAGCCTTCGGATATGATCGTTGCGTCAACAGGCGTTATCGGTCAGCCGCTGCCAATCGAACCTATTGAAAAAGCTATGCCGGAGCTTTGCAGCAGCGTAAGCTATGACGGGAATGCCGCAGCTGTTGAGGCTATCATGACTACCGACACAATGCCTAAAGAGGTTGCTGTTGAGTTCGAGATCGGCGGAAAAAAGTGCGTCATGGGCGGTATGCTCAAGGGAAGCGGCATGATCCACCCGAATATGGCAACAACACTTTCCTTTATCACAACTGATGCTGCGATTGCTCCGGAGTATCTGCAGAGGGCGCTCAGCGACGTTGTGAAAAATACTCTTAACATGGTGAGCGTTGACGGTGATCAGTCCACAAACGATATGTGCTGCGTTATGGCAGACGGAATGTCGGGAAATAGGGAAATAAACAGTGAAAACGCTGATTTTGAGAAGTTTGAAAACGCTCTTTATGTTGTGCTGATGAACCTTGCAAGAATGATGGCAAGGGACGGCGAGGGAGCTACAAAGCTTATCGAGTGCGTCTGCTCAGGTGCTGACAGTGTGAAAACCGCTCAGACGGTTGCAAAATCGGTCATCACATCCAGTCTTTTCAAGGCGGCAGTTTTCGGAGAGGACGCCAACTGGGGACGTATCCTGTGCGCTGTGGGATATGCTGATGCGGAATTTGACATAGATATGGTGGACGTTGACATAGCGTCTGATGCAGGAAAGATCGCTGTATGCAGGAACGGCGCCGGAGTTCCTTTTTCCGAGGAAACCGCAAAAAAAGTCCTCGGGGAAGAGGAGATAAATGTTCTTGTGAAGATCGGTGACGGTGAGTACAGCGCCGCTGCGTGGGGCTGCGACCTGACCTATGACTATGTTAAGATCAACGGGGATTACCGTTCATAATACCGGGGGATAAATATAATGGAAATATCAAATAATATCCGTGCGAAGGTGCTCATTGACGCACTTCCGTACATACAGAAATACAACAACAAGATCGTTGTGGTAAAATATGGCGGAAACGCTATGACAAACGATGAGCTCAAGCAGGCAGTCATGAGCGATATAGTACTGCTTTCACTGGTGGGAATAAAGGTGGTGCTGGTTCACGGGGGCGGCCCTGAGATCAGCGACATGCTCAACAGACTCGGTATCGAAAGCAAGTTTATCAACGGCCTCAGATATACCGATAAGGAAACAGTGGACGTTGTAAAGATGGTTCTTGCAGGCAAGGTCAATAAGGAGCTTGTTTCTCTTCTTGCCGAGCATCACGGAAACGCTGTGGGTCTTTGCGGCATAGACGGAAAAATGCTTATAGCTGAAAGGGCGGAAGGCGCAAACGGTGAAGATTTAGGGTATGTGGGAGATATAGTAAAGGTCAACAAAAAGCCCATTACCGACGCTCTCGGAAACGGATGCGTTCCCGTTATTGCAACTGTTGCATGCGGTGAGGACGGTCAGACATATAATGTAAATGCGGATACTGCCGCTTCAAGGATAGCGGCGGAGCTTGGCGCTGAAAATCTCATTCTCATGACCGATATTGCTGGACTTCTCCGTGACAAGGACAGACCGGAAACGCTGATACCTTTTGTAAACGTCAGCGAAGTGCCCTTTATGAAGAGACAGGGGATAATCTCCGGCGGTATGATTCCGAAGATCGACTGCTGCGTTGAGGCTGTCAGACGGGGCGTCAAGAAGACTTCCATTATCGACGGCAGAATTCCTCATTCTATCCTTATTGAGATTCTTTCCAACGAGGGTATCGGAACGCAGTTTAAATAATATGGAAAAGCTTATTCTCGCATTTCCTGTTGCATTGGGGGCAATTCTCATTGCGGCGGGACTGTGCGTTATAATATACCGTAAAAAAGCCGGGATTCCCGTTTCGGGGACAGTTACCGATATTGCCAAGTCGCAGAAGAAATATTCAAGAGTTAAGATCGCTCTCGAAGCGCCGGTGGTAAAATATGAACTGGACGGCGAAACCATATCCGCTGTTTCCGCTAAATTTTTTGCCGAGGGCACTGTCAGCTTCAGAAAAGGGCAGCACATTGATATAAGGGTCAGCCGCAGGAATAAGAGAAAATTTGTTCCTGAGGAGGGAGGCGGCATTGCCGGAAAAATACTCATAGCATGCGGACTTGTAATGTCTCTTGGCTGTATTGTTATGATATTAAGATACTTCTGATGTAAGGAGATACAAAATGAATACCATAGAAAAATTCAATGAAAATGTTATGCATACCTACGGACGTTTCGATGTGGTGGTTGAAAAGGGCGAAAACCGCACCTGTACCGACGAGAACGGCAAAGAATATATCGACTTCGGAAGCGGCATCGGAACAAACAGTCTCGGCTACTGCGACAAGGAATGGGCTGACGCTGTGTGCAGTCAGGTAAGGGCAGTGCAGCATACATCCAACTACTATTATACAAAGGTACAGGCAGATTTTGCGGCGAAGCTCTGTGAAACGACCGGTTACTCAAAGGTGTTTTTCGGAAATTCTGGTGCTGAGGCAAACGAGTGCGCCATAAAGATCGCAAGGAAATACAGCTTTGACAAGTATGGCAAAGGCAGGCACAAGATCGTGACTCTGGTGAATTCCTTCCACGGAAGAACTCTTTGTACGCTCTCCGCAACGGGACAGGACGTTTTCCACAATTACTTTTTTCCCTTTGTGGAAGGCTTTGACTACGCAAAGGCAAATGATATCGAAGATCTTAAATCAAAGCTTGACGGAGCCTGTGCGGTCATGATAGAATTTGTACAGGGAGAGGGCGGAGTTATCGCCCTTGACAGCGGCTTTGTAAAGGAGCTTTTTGAAGTCTGCCGTGCAAATGATATACTTGTAATTGCCGACGAGGTGCAGACAGGCGTGGGCAGGACGGGAAAATTCCTGGCGGCTGAGCATTTCGGGGTTCATGCGGATATAACAACTCTTGCCAAAGGACTTGCAGGCGGACTGCCGGTCGGCGCATGCCTTGCGGACGAAAAATGCGCTGAGGTGCTCGTAAAGGGAACTCACGGTTCCACATTCGGCGGAAATCCTATTGCCTGTGCTGGAGGAAATGCAGTTCTGGATCGTGTCTTATCCAGGGGCTTTCTCGATCAGGTGGCTGAAAAGGGAAAATATATCAGAGAAAAGCTGGAGACTCTGGAAGAGGTTGAAAGTGTAAGCGGACTGGGGCTTATGACAGGCATAAAGCTTAAAACAAAGAAAGCGGCGGATGTTGTGTCGCAGGCTCTTGAAAAGGGACTGCTGTTGCTTACTGCAAAGGATAAGGTAAGGCTGCTGCCTCCGCTTAATATTACATTTGAGGAAATTGACAAGGGGCTTAAAATATTCACTGAGATTCTGGAGGGTTGATAATGGTCGCACTGCAAATTATTCCTAAGGGTGCCAGGTATACTGTAAAGGATTCCAAGGACCGGCTGATATATAACATAAAAAAAAGCGGATTCGGGGGCAAGTTTCATCTTCTTGATGCAAGCGGATACAAGCTTTACTGCATGAAGTACAACTCAAAGGAAAAAAAGCCTGTTTTCAGTATTTTTCTAAATGATAAGGCTGTGTTCGAGGTGCGGTGTACGTCAATGTTCCTTGACCCCGGATTTAAATTTACAGGGGAGAATGTGAACTGGGACATAAAGAGCAGTGACAGACGAGTATTCAGCATAATGAACGGTGATGACGAAATAGGAAAGATAATTTCTCCTGATTCAGAGTCAGACGGGACTGAAAACGAAGCGAAGTCTGATAAAAACAAGGAAAAGGTGAAAGTGGAAAAGGCCGATCGTGTATATATTCTTGAAATACGGCCTGACTGTTTTGACGATTATGTGCCGCTTTTTGCAGTCTGCATAGAAGAGGCGTTCGGAAAGATGAATAAGGGATAAAATAATCAGAAAGGACTTGAAAAAATGAAACATCTTCTTAAAATGCTTGATCTGAGCCGTGAGGAAATAATTGATATTATCAATCTTGCAGATCAGCTTAAATATGAACTTAAACACGGGATTCCTCACCCGCATCTCAAGGGAAAGGCTCTGGGAATGATATTCCAGAAGGCGTCTACACGTACCCGTGTTTCCTTTGAGACAGGCATGTATCAGCTGGGAGGATATCCGCTGTTTCTTTCGGCAAACGATCTTCAGATAGGCAGGGGCGAGCCTGTGCAGGATACAGCCCGTGTTCTTTCGCGCTATATTGACGGTATTATGATCCGCACCTTTGACCAGAAGGAGGTAGAGGATCTTGCGCAGTACGGCGATGTGCCGGTAATAAACGGCCTTACGGATTTTTCGCATCCATGTCAGGTGCTTGCTGACCTTATGACGATACGTGAATTCAAGGGCAGCTTTGAGGGACTTAAAATGTGCTATATCGGCGACGGAAACAATATGGCAAATTCCCTTATCGTAGGTGGACTTAAAGTGGGTATGGCTGTTTCGGTTGCATGTCCGGAAAATTACCGTCCTGCTGATGAGGTCATGGAATTTGCGTCCGGCTATGACTGCTTTGAGATTACTGACAGTCCGAAAAAGGCTGCTGAAAAGGCTGACGTTATTCTTACGGACGTATGGGCTTCTATGGGACAGGAAGGCGAGGCTCAGGAGCGTAAAAAGGCTTTTGCAGGCTATCAGGTAAACGATGAGATCATGGCTGCTGCAAATCCGGATGCGCTTGTTATGCACTGTCTGCCTGCGCACCGTGAGGAGGAGATAACTTCCAAGGTGTTTGAGGAGCATGCAAAGGAGATCTTTGAGGAGGCTGAAAACCGTCTTCATGCACAGAAGGCTGTTATGGTCAAGCTTATGGCGTAAATGTAAAATATGATAAATAAAACCGCTTCTGACTGCTCAGAGGCGGTTTTTGTGGTGATTATAGATAGTGAATCTGCTTATATTTTGTGCATGTGTACAATTTTCTCAAAACCCATTGACAGAAAGTGAAACAGGTGATATAATAAAAAAGCTGTCGAACGA
>JBJEQV010000024.1:0-21148 GCA_051881915.1 Porcipelethomonas sp.
AACACTTCAAGCAGTCTCTCTACAACGCTTTCACGGGAGGGAAGGGATGATGAGATTTCAGAGCATAGGAAAGGATTGTGAAGATAAGAACGCAGAGGATGTCAGGGAGTACCTGAAAAAGGGCAGAAATCTCCTGATGAGGATGGCTGCTGAAAAAGAGATCGGCAATTTGGAGGAGTATGCGCGTCTTGAGAAGCTGCGCAATGATATCCTGAGTCTGATCTATAAGCTTGATGACAACATGCTGATTGCGACTATGGAGTTTATTTATTTTACAGACAAAACCCTGGAATCAATAGCAGAAGAAACGGACTGTTCTGTTAAGACGGTTCAGAACAGGGAAAGAAAAGCTTTGAAAATTCTGGAGGATATTTATGGACGAAAAGCATCAGATTAAAAAAAGAGGTTCAAAATCTGCCAGTGTTGAACTGAATTACACGGGCAGTAAAAATGAAATCGGCAAGATTGTGTATGATAATGCAAAATATTTTAATGTCGAAAAATTCAAGAGCGCCGACGAGTGCGCCAGTCGTCTTAATGATTTTTTTAGGGACTGCTACGAAAACGACAGCTTTCCTACTGTTGAAAAGATGTGTCTTGCGCTGGGAGTAAGTCCTCAGGCTGTCTGGGCGTGGCAGAACGGGGTGAGAAATCAAGATCCGGCGGTGGTTGAAATGATAAAAAAAGCCAAGGAAATTATAGCCGGAATTGATTCTGAACTCGTATCAAAAGGCAAGATAAACCCCGTTACATACATCTTCCGGGCTAAGAATTATTACGGAATGACCGACAAGCAGGAGGTCGTGCTTACGCCTAACAATCCTCTTGGGGATAATGTTTCCGAAGAAGAAATAGCGTCAAGATTACTGAATGCGACCGAGATTACTGAAGAACAATAAATAATACAGATATATATGTTATTTTATAGACGAATATTCAGATATATCTGTTTAATTTCAGATGATTTCAGACTGTGTAAAAATTCAAGAGTTTTTGCACAAATGAAATTGAAAATCCGATGATTCAAGCTATACCCCCCCGTAGGGGTGTTGAGAGAACCCCCGCCCCTGTTGCTCAGCTCCGGAATTAACCAAAAAAATAAAAAGGGTATTGACAATATCAGTTAAATATGATATTATGTATATAGAAGATCAATCTGAACGGAGGCGCTGTGCAATGAAAATAGGGGAAGCAATCAAAAGGGTCATGAAAGATACGCGTACAACTCAGGTGAGGCTTATCCAGCTTATAAACATGCAGGCAGGGGAAACAAGAATAAAAACCCAGTCCATAGTTTCCGAGCGGCTCAAATGCAAAAATTTAAGCGTTGACACTGTAATTGAAATGCTTGACGCTATGGATTATGAGCTTGTTATTCAGCCGAAGCAGCGCGGCAAGCGTAAAGAAGGACAATATCCGATCGAAGGGAGCTGGAAAGAATGATCTATGGATATGCAAGAGTATCTACAAAGGGACAGCAAAAGAACGGAAACAGTCTTGAGGAACAGACACAGGAAATAAAGCGCAGATACGAAAATGCGGTCATTGTTACCGAAGCATACAGCGGAGCTAAGGAAAGGCCGGTCTTCAGTGAACTGCTGGACAGGGTGAATTGCGGAGATACGCTTGTTATAACAAAGCTCGACCGCTTCTGCCGATCGGTCAAACAGGGTCTTGATTATATCGACAAGCTTATTAAAAAAGGCGTAAAGATCCACATACTGAATATGGGACTGATCGAAGATACGCCAATGGGGAGACTTATAGTTACAAATCTTCTTGCATTTGCTGAATTTGAAAGGGCAATGATCTCAGAGCGTACCGCCGGAGGGAAAGCAGTTAAAAAAGCAAATGATCCTGATTATCGGGAGGGCAGACCCAAAAAGAATATCGAGGGGTTTGAGGATATGAGATCACTTGTTTCACGAGGAGAACTCAGTGTGACAGCTGCTGCAAAAAGTCTTGGTATAAGCCGCAGAACATGGTATAATCTTGCAAGGGAGGCGGCAGTATGAATGATGCATTTGTCAGTGATATGAAGAATTTTTTCGGGGATGTACTTATGGCTGCATCTGCCGTAATTGTCATCTACATTATCTGTATGATCGTGAAATATGCAGGCTCAGGAAAACATAAGGAGGCAAGACGCAGCCGTCAGCTTTGCAAAGAGCTCAGAGCATGCGAGCGCATATATAAAGCTGAGCTTATTGATCCGGGCAGCGGAACTTCAAATGATATCTGCGATCTTTATTACTGCGAGGATAAAATAATTATTTATTTTCGCCGCACCGGAAAAATGCTTGAGATCGTTCATGATCAGGTAAAACATGCATGCGCGTTTGCGTGGGATGAAGTTGAAAAAAGCTATAAATCCAGCAATGCTGCAATGATTGCCGGCGGTCTTGAATTCGGGTTTATCGGGGCTCTTGCAGGAGCGTCCTTGCCGGTGGAGAAGAAAACGACCACCAGAATGCGTATTCTTGTTATTAATTATCTGGACAGCAGTAACAGCCTCAAAAATATCGTATTTATAATTAAAGCTTCTGATATTTATGCTGACTGCTTTATCGACAGACTGAAAAAGGTTTGTAAAACTGAAAACTGAAAAAAGTGCCTTAGTGCCTGACTTTCATAGTCGGGCACTTTTTGTTTTGGGGAGGTTTTGTAATGAACGCAGCAGAGCTTATGAAAATCGCAGAGAAGAAAGGGTGCACTGACGTCAGAAAAACAGATCCTGTTTTACTGAGTGATTATTTTGAGCTGATAAGACTTATAGAAAAGCAGGATATACAGACTGCTGTCAGCAGGGCAGAATCTGTATATGAAACGGCAGCAGAAATGTCAAGACGGCTTGCCGGCACCGATACTAAAAAGGCGGTCAGCTTTTATGAGCTTGCCAAAAAATCCGCATTGTTTCTTGCACCCCACAGATTTCATTTTTATATGATCTATGTTGAGTGGAACAGGGAACCGCGCAAAAAGTTTTATGTTCCGAGAATGAAGGCTTTGAAAAAAGTTGTCAATGATCTTCAGGATCTCGATGACGACAAAATTGATTTTCTTGCTGTGTCACTTCCACCGAGAGTAGGAAAATCCACCATTGGAATATTTTTTGTTACATGGCTTATGGGGAAATATCCGGATATGGCAAATCTGATGAGCGGCCATTCGGATAAGCTTACGGAAGGCTTTTACCGTGAAGCGCTTTCCATAATAAGCGACAGCGAATATCTCTGGGCTGATGTTTTTCCGGGATGCCGCATTGCCTCCACATCGGCAAAAAACGAAAGCATTGATCTGAACAAAAGCAAGCGCTTTCCTACTCTTACATGCCGTACTGTGGGAGGAACTCTTACAGGAGCAGTCGAGGCGGCAAAGCTGCTGTATGTAGACGATATAATCGAGGATCTTGAGGAAAGCCTTAATCCGGACAGACTCCAGAATAAGTATGACGCATATCTGAATCAGCTCAAAGACAGAAAAAAGGACGGGTGCAAGGAGCTTCACATCGGTACAAGGTGGAATGTAAACGATGTGATCGGACGCATCCAGGAGCAGTATAAAGACAACCGAAGATACAGGTTCAGGGTGATACCGGCGCTTAATGAGAATGACGAAAGCAATTTTAACTATCCGTTTAAGCTGGGATTCAGTACAGAATATTATCATGATATGCGAAACAGCATTGATAATGCAACGTGGTGTGCAAAATATCTGGGAGAACCATACGTCAGGGAGGGGCTGCTTTTTCCGGCAGACGAGCTTCAGTATTATAACAACTCTCTTCCCGACGGCGAACCGGACAGAATACTTGCTGTATGTGACGTGGCATGGGGCGGAGGCGACAGTCTGGCAATGCCCTTTGCATGGATTTACGGGAAAAGTGTTTATATCGGGGATGTGATATTCAATAAGGGCGGAAAGGACGTGACCCGTCCGATCGTTATCGGCCGCACAAAACAACACATGCCTCATCAGGAAAGATTCGAAGCCAATAACGGCGGAGACGAGTATGCTGACAAGGTGGATGAAACGCTGAGGGCGGAGGGTATCTGCATAAATATTTCCCACAGAAAAGCGCCGAATACATCAAGTAAGCTGGCAAGAATCATACAGTACGCTCCGGATATAAAAAAGTTTTATTTTCTTGACCGCAGATATCAGTCGCAGGAGTACAGAGAGTTTATGAAGGAACTTACTTCGTTTGTCCAGACAGGAAAAAACAAGCATGATGACGCTCCGGACAGTCTTGCCATGCTTGTAAAGCTTATAGCTGACAGCGGATGCAGCGTGGAAATTATAAAAAAACCTTTTTAGCTTCCTCAAACTTCCTTGTTTTTCCGCAGATTAACCGTTATTATTAGAAATGACAGGAAAGGCGGTACAGAGCAATGGACGAAAAAACAGACATTCTGTGCCCTTTATGCAAAGCTGAGGGGCGCAGAAAAAAGCTGCTGGAGGTAAGCAGGAATGCATCGGGAGTGATTTATCCTTACTGCAAGATACACAAAAGAAATGTTGCCGTTGACCTTGACGGGATATTATGCGGAGGAGAAAATGGTACTTTGCGGAAGACGTGAAATATTTACGAAGTATACCTCTGTGACAGATGAAAATATCAAAGAGATCCTGATAAACGCGTTTAATGTTCATCGTCTGAACGAGGCGGAAATCAGATATCTTTACAGCTATTACAGGGGCAATCAGCCGATTCTAAGAAGGGTCAAAAAGATAAGACCTGAGATCGACAACAAAATCGTTGAAAATCACGCTCAGGAAATTGTGAATTTCAAGGTCGGATATGTTTTTGGTTCACCGATTCAGCTTGTTCAGAGAGGAAAGTCGGACAGCAGGAACCCGGACGGGAGCGATGATAACCGGATATCTCAGATCAATGATATGCTTATGGAGGAAGACAAGGCCTCAAAGGACAGAGAGATCGGAGAGTCAATGAATATATGCGGAGTCGGTTACAGAATGGTTCTGCCAAAAAAGAATGAAGACGGGCTTTCGCCGTTTGACATTATCCAGCTGGACCCCGAACGCACATTTGTTGTTAAAACAAGCAATATCTATCACACTCCGGTACTGGCAGTTACATACTGCATAACAGATCCGGACAAGCATGAAATAACAGTAAGCGCATATTCGGATTCAAAATACTGGGAATTTACAGGGACAAATTCTATCAGCGGTCTGACCCTGACAGGCGGATGCGTCAGAGCTGAGAATAATACGCTTGGAATGATACCTGTTGTCGAGTATAAAAACAACGGTTCAATGCTGGGAGGGTTTGAAACGGTCATACCTATTCTCGATGCATTAAACGGCGCCGCATCTGACAGACTTAACGATATCCAGCAGTTTGTACAGTCGCTCATGTGGTTCAATAACTGTGATATCAGTAGGGAACAGTTTGAGGAACTGAGGGATATGGGCGCTATAAAAACAAAATCCGAGCCGGGAAACCCAGCAAATGTTTCCTATATTACCGGTACACTGAATCAGTCAGAAACACAGACTTATGTTGACTATCTGTATCAGACGATGCTTCAGATAGCAGGAGTGCCGGACAGGCACAGCTCCACAGGAGGAAATACCGGACAGGCAATAATGCTTGCAAGCGGCTGGCAGACAGCGGAAACCTACGCCAAGGCAACGGAGCTTGTATTTACAAAATCCGAAAAGCAGACGCTGAAACTGATAATAAAAATACTGAAAAGCAGCAGCCGGACATCAGCTTCCATGTCGGATCTGAAGCTGTCAGACATTGAGATCAAATACACCCGCAATAAAACTGACAGCCTGCAGATGAAGGCTCAGGCTCTTCTTAATCTGCTTGAGGCAGGAGTTCATCCCCGTGATTCACTTTCGATAGTCAATTTGTTCAGTGATCCGGAGCAGGTATGGCAGAATTCAGAGGAATTCATGCAAAAATGGAAAGCGCAGGATAAAACTGATTATCTGTCTGAAGAAATGTCAAGGCTCATGGACGGTTTCAGTCAGCTGGAGGACGCTGTAAATTCGGATGAACAGGGATAATTTAAAAAACAGCCTGGCTGCCTTTGATGATTTCAATGTGATATGGGTCGGCAGAATGGAAATATCCGACCGCGAAAAGCTTCTGAGAATAAAAACCATAAGTATGCTGGAAAGCGAAATGAAGAAAAGTCTGTCTGAGCAGAGCAGGGTCATACAGGAAACCGGAAACAGGAAGCTTACATTACTCCTGATTTCTGCAATGTGTCTGGGTCTTGCGAAAAAATACCGCAGCAGTGCTGAGGAGTTCATAAAAAAATATCTCAGGGAATTTTCAAAAAATGACGATATTTCAGACTATACCCGTAATTATATCAGGGCGGGCGCTGTAAGTTTTATGCGCCGCATTGAAAACACTGCTGTTTCATGTATCGGTGATTATGAAAAAGCTGTAAAGCTTCCTGAAAAAGCCGGATGGATTGCAAGAAATGAGTCAATGAAAATATTGAATCTTGCTGTTTTGAACGGGTTTGAAAACGACGGCTTCAACGGGAAAAAGTGGAACACCATGCATGACGGCAAGTCAAGGGAAAGCCACAGAAACGCCGACGGTCAGATAAAAGGGCTCTATGAACCGTTTATAGTCGGAGGAAGCAGACTGATGTTCCCGTGTGATACTTCCATGGGAGCGGAGATCAGGGAAACTGCAAATTGCAGGTGTGTTATGACGCCCTGCAAAATATAGATCATCAGCAGACGCCACCTGCGATAACAAAGCGAAGATGAGAAAGGAAATATTATGACAAGAGAACAGGTAAAAGCATTATTTGCCGATGCAACAGATGAACAGATCAGCAGCATTCTGAATATTAATTCTGCCGATATCGGAAAGGCAAAGAAGAATGTTTCAGATGAGGAACTGAGAGTTTTGCGGGATAAGGCAAAGAAATATGATGATTTTGAGACCTCAAAGCTTTCGGCGGAGGAAAAAATCAAAAAGAACCTTGAAGATTCGGAAAGACTGAAAAACGAAAGTGCAAAAATGCTCAACCGGGCAAATGCAGTTTCCATTCTTTCGGCGGCAGGCGTCAAAGCGGAGGAGTTAGGCGGCGTACTGGACGGGCTCGTCAGTGAGGATGCCGAAAAGACCAGAAGTATGGCAGAAGGTCTTGCAGCAGCATTCAGATCCAGAGACTCAGCAGCGGAGGCAAGGGTGAAAGACGAGCAGATGAAAAATATGCCTGTTCCGCCTTCAGGTGCTGAGGGTTCTTCCCGGTATAATTTTGCCGAGAACATCGAAAAAGCAAAGGAAAGCGGAAATATGGCTCTGGCAGCGGCACTGATCCGCCGGCAGTCAGCACAGGTACAGGATAATAACGGAGGGAAATAATTATGGCAGATGAGTTTGCAACAAGTTTTGGCACACCAAGTTTTTCGGGACTGCTTTTTAACAGGGGCAACACAAGATGTCCCTTTTCAACAATGATCGCAGGGAATGCCAAACAGACAAATCATGTGGAGTTTGTGACCGGACAGGAATACGAAACAGGCGGAGGCACGCAGCCGGATATTTCTGAAAATGCTTCTCTGACAGCACCGGAAGCCACAAAGATCACACGCTCACAGAAAACCAATGTAACACAGATATTTCAGGAAACGGTCGGAGTCTCCTATGCAAAGCAGAGTAATACGGGCACTCTCTCCGGCATCAATACAGCCGGACAGCAGCCGAATCCTGTAACAGAACTTGATTTTCAGATAACGGCACGCATGGCCAAAATTGCAAGGGATATTGAATTTACATTCATGCAGGGCGTTTACAACAAGGCTAAGTCTGACAATGAAGTGAACAAAACAAGAGGCATTATGAACGCCATTCAGACAAATGTGCTGGACGCAGGAGGAAAGCCGCTGAGACTCTGGGACATTGCCGAGGCAATGAATCTTATATATGAAAGCAACGGAGAAACAGTAAACCTGGTGCTCTGGGCGGACACCACCTCATTGTTCCAGCTTAATGCGGACGCCGAGGAAAACGGGCTTACAATAGTTCCCGCGGCAAGGGATATAAACGGTTTGCAGCTCAGCCGTATTATTACTCCTCTGGGAGCCGTTGATATTTATACGGGACAGTTTCTGCCCGAAGGCACGGTAGGGATATTCAATCCGTCAGTTATCGGAAGGGTGGAGCAGCCCACCCCCGGAAAAGGCAATTTCTTTATGGAGGAGCTTGCAAAAACAGGCGCAGGCACAAAATATCAGATTTTCGGACAGGTAGGACTTGATCACGGTCCTGAATGGTATCATGCAAAAATAACCGGAATCAGTACAGAATTTGTAAGACCGGAACCGGGCAGAAAGGTTTATATCACAAATCAGGCTGTTCCGTCTGCTGAGGTGCTTCCTGTTATATCATCAGCAGTTCTGAGTGATTCTCCTGTGACAGGAACTGCAACATCCGCTCTTGAAATAGAGTATATCGGTACTCCTGCTTCGGATCCTGTGCTTGCATATCAGTGGCAGTCAGGCAATTCAGCATCAGGTGCGTTTACAGATATAAGCGGAGCGGAATCGGCGGTGTATACGCCCGATGAAAGCGATGCCGGAAAATATATAAGATGTAAGGTCACAGCCTCAGGAAGTGCGGCAGGCACTGTTGTTACAAATGCTAAAAAGGTCTTGTCCGCATAAGCTGAAAGGAGCATGAGGAAATGACGCAGCTTGAACGCCTGAAATTAAAAATTGACGACGGTGACGACAAAATATTGAATGATGCGCTTGAAAGTGCAAAGTCTGTGATCCTTGTACGCCGTTTTCCTTTCGGGGTGCCGGAGAATGTGACCGATGTTCCGGCAGAATATAAGGATCTTCAGATAAGGATCGCTGTTGAGCTTTATAACAGATCCGGCGCTGAGGGTCAGACAGGACATTCGGAAAACGGCATCAGCCGTACATATGAGTCGGCAGGAATAAGCCAGAGCCTGATAAATGAGATCGTTCCGTTTTGCGGAGGGATAAAATGAGAGATCTGAAAAGGAATCAGACGAAAATATTTTACCGCATGCCTAAAGGTCTTGCCGAGGAAAAGGATGATTACGGGAATGTTCTCGGTTCATTCAGTCCGGTTTACGGCGAGCTTAAATCCCTGAGGATTTCTGTTTCCGCAAATAAAGGGACTGTTTCGGAGGAAATATTCGGCAGCCTGCTTGACTATGACAGAACGATGTCTGTATCTGATGCTGATTGTGAAATAGACGAAAACACAGTGCTCTGGATAGGGATAACTCCTGACAAGCCGTATAATTTTATCGTAAGAAGGAAAGCTGCGTCTATCAACAGCACAGTTTATGCAATAAAGCAGGTGACAGTAGGTGAAAACACTGAAAATAAGGCTTTCGTCTGAATCAGTATCAAAGGCGGTAAGAGAGCTTCAGGAATATAAAGCCGGGCTTCAGGGAAAAGCACAGCTGCTTGTAAAGACTCTGACAGATGAAGGGGCGGAAATATGCCGTGTTAAGATCGCTGAGCTTGATATCAGCGATACCGGAAATCTGCTGAGCAGTATCGGAGGATATTATGACAGTTCTCTGAATGCCGGATTTATTACCGCGGATTGTGAATATGCTGTTTTCGTGGAGTTCGGAACGGGAACAAAGGGCGTCAGGAAACCGTATCCCGGAGAGGCTATGGCAAGAGCAGGGTATAAGTATATGGGCGGCACCCGTTACATCACAACAAAAGACGGACGTATCGGATGGTTTTATCCTGCGCCGGACGGAACATGGAAATTCACAGAGGGTCTTCCGTCAAGGCCGTTTATGTACGAAACTGCGGAGGAATTGAAACGGGCGCTGCAAAAAACAGTAAAGGAGGTTTTCGGGTGATAGATGTTGAAAATATGATATTCAATGAAACGGCTGTACGTCTCAGAAACAGATTTCCGGGAATATTTGTGGTCGGTGAAGCGGTTAATACGGTAAGTGCAGCTTTTCCAGCAGTAAGCCTTGTTCAGAAAAGCAATATCACAGACCCGTCAGGCCGTGACAGCGGCTCTCCCGAGAATTTTGCCGATATTATGTTTGAGGCAGACGTTTATACAAATGATGAAAGAGGCAAAAAGCAGAATGCAAAGTCAATAGCTGCATTCATCAGCGATATCATGACTGATTTCGGTTTCATAAGAACGCTGTGCCAGCCTCTTGACAATCTTGCGGATTCAAAAATTTACAGGATCAAGCTGAGGTTTACAGCAAGAGTTGATAAGAACGGTATGTTTTATGCCGGTTAAACTGGGAGGAATTATTTATGTCAGAGAAAACAACGTCTAATACTTATTTATATGCAAAGAAAAGCGGAGAAACTTCATTTTTAAAGCTTATAGATATTACAAGCTATCCGGATATATTCACAGCGCCTGAGAAAATTGACGTTTCCGATCTGTCAAGCAATCAGAAAAAGTACACAGCAGGAATGATAGATCTGCCGGATTATGAGTTCGGATATAACTATACCAAGAGCGCATACGACAAGGTAAAGGCACTGGAGGGAAAGAACGATACGGTTTATCAGATACGCTTCGGAGAAAACGGAGAATACGGCGCATGGCAGTGGACAGGGGATATTTTTGTCAATGTCTCGGGCGGAGACGTGGGTGCAAAGCGTGAAGGCACTATAACCTGCTATCCGGAAACCGATATTACGGCTGCTGTAATTGAATAATGAAAGGGGAATATCATGGCTAAGACAATAACATTTGAATTTGAGGGCAGAAAATATACCCTTGGATTTAACAGAAAAACAGTACGACAGATGGAAAACGAGGGGTTTAATCTTGAAGATGTAAAAAACAAGCCGCTTGTGAATATTACAATGCTTTTTGCAGGTGCTTTCAGACTGCATCACAAGTATGTAAAGCCCGAGCAGATCGACAAAATGCAGGGGCTTTTCAGAGATAAGGCAAAACTCAATGAAGCGCTTATGGAAATGTATTCAGAGACTGTGACCTCTGTTATGGCAAGTGAAGAAGAGGAGGATGAAAGCGAAAATTTAATATCATGGAGCCTGAGCGAATAAAGTCTGAGGCTCCGGTCAGATATACGGATATATTTAATGAGTGCTTTCCGTTTTACTTATCTATCGGTATGACTTATGAGCAGTTCTGGGAGGGTGACAGTACCCTCCCTGTTTTTTACAGAAAAGCACATAAGCTGAAAATCCGGGACGAATATGACAGGATAAATTATACATGCTGGCTTCAGGGACTTTATATGCAGGCGGCTGTTTCGTCATGCTTTTCCAGAAAAAGCGCTTATCCGGAAAAGCCGTTTGAACTGGAAACGGACTATAAGTCAAAGCAGCCTGATGAACAGCAGATGACTGATAATGCGGACATGTTTGCAGCTTTTGTGTATGAATTCAATAAAAGGCGAAAAGAGATGAAATGTGATGGGAATTGATATTGATAAGCTTAATATTGAAATATCCGGCAATGCCGATGAAGCCGTAAAAGGAATAGACAGGCTTACAGCGGCGCTGGACAGACTTGAAAAATCAATGAGAAAGAGCAGCAGTGCGCAGCAGCTTGCAAAATCTCTTGAAAAGATCGCTCTGGCTGCGGATAAGTTCAGCAATTCTTCTGCATCGGATAAAATAAATAAGTTTGCTGATTCCCTGGGCAGATTTACAGATATAAAAACACCGAATATGACAAAGCTTCTGAATTGCGTGAAAAAACTTTCAGAAGCAGGCAATACTATATCCGGTATAAGCGGAACGGAAAATTTATCAGCAAAGGTCTCTGAGATCACCTCTGCTCTGAGTCCGCTTGAAAACATGGGGAAAAACACTCTTACGCCGTTTCTGAACAGTCTTAAAAAGCTTCCGGAAACTGCAAAAGCACTCAAAGATACTGATATTGACAGCTTTTCGGCGGATATAGCTTCTCTTTCATCTGCTCTGAGTCCGCTTATAAATCAGGTCGAAAGAGCTCAGCAGGGGCTGGTTTCATTGAACGGCATAATAAAGACAGCTTCCGCAAGCGGTGAAAACCTTACAGTAAAAAATAAAAAGCTTTCAGATTCATACAGCAGCCTGTCGTCTGTTCTGACTCCGTTTAAGGTGAAGCTTTTCAGTACGGTCGCCATAATGAAAAGAGCTGCTTCAGAGGCAGGTGCGTTTTTGACCGAAAGCAATGATTACATTGAAAATCTCAATCTTTTCACTGTCGCAATGGGAGAAAATTCAAAAGCAGCTCTGGATTATGCAGAAACCGTAAACAAGGCGCTGCATATTGATACGTCCGAATTCATCAGAAATCAGGGTACGTTCAAGCAGATCACAAGCGGCTATGGTGTTGCTGAAGAAAAAGCAGATCTCATGTCAAAAAATCTTACAACGATAGGATATGATATGGCTTCGTTCTTCAATTCTGATACTGAAACCGCAATGGAAAAGCTCCAGTCTGCCATATCAGGGGAAATAGAGCCGCTGAGAAGATGGGGTTATGCGCTTGATCAGACAACTCTGCAGCAGACTGCAAACAACCATGGCATAACTGAAAGCATCACAAATATGACACAGGCTCAGAAATCCCAGCTGAGATACATAGCTATAATGGAGCAGTCAAAAAATGTCACAGGAGATATGGCAAGAACAATCATTACTCCGGCTAACAGCATGAGGATTCTTGAACAGCAGATAACACAGCTGAAAAGGGCGATCGGCAATATTATAAGCGTTGTGGCGGTCAAGGTCATTCCGTATCTGCAGGCGTTTATAAGGCTTATCACCGAAGCTGCCGATGCGCTTGCTGAAAAATGGGGCTTTGAGCTTCCGAAAATTGATTATACAGATGTGGGCAGCGGAATGAGCACCGTCACTGACAATCTGGACGAAATGGGGCAGACGGCTGATGAAACAGTCAAAAAGATTCAGAGACTTGCCGGTTTCGATGAGATAAATGTGCTGAGTTCCGGCGACAGTGATTCCGGCACGGAAAATTCAGGACTTTCAAATAGTTATGATCTTGATATTGATCTTCCGGAATATGATTTCCTCAGCGGACTGAGTGAGCAGTCGGACGGGATCTATAATAAACTAAAAGGAAAAATTGAGGAAATAATTGATTTTTTCAGTAAGCTACGGGATATAGCTGGAAAGGTTGCAGGATTAATTGCCGGCATGTGGATTTTAGGAAAGCTTCCGGATCTGCTGGACAAAGTAAAGAAATTAAAAGATGCTTTTTCAAAGTTTAAGGCTGTAACATTTGTAAAAACCATGATAAAAAACTTTGCAGACGGATTCAAGGAGGCATGGGAAAACGGAGACGGTCTATGGGAATCTATAAAAAACGGAGTAAAGAATATGCGCGATCATCTCACTCCTATGCAAAAATTCGGAATAGGTATTGCAGGCTTTTTTGCTGAGGCTCTGGTTGTTTATGATGCTGTTTACGACGCAATGGTTGGGGAAAAAAGCTGGAAAACAGCACTTTTGGAAATTATCGGAATCAGTGCGTTAGTTGGTACGGCTCTTACCATAGCACTGGGACCAATAGGCCTTGTGATTACAGCTGCCGGCGCTGCTGTCGGTGCAATAAAAGCTATGACAGACGCCGAGGAAGACAACCAGAAAGCGTTCTGGAATACTGAGTTTTATGACAATACAGGAATAAGCCTTGACACACTTAAAACGAGATTTAATGATGTGATAGATCCTATCAAAAAAAGCAATGACAGGATAAATGAACTGTATACCACATTCAGCGATAATCAGAAAACGGTTGAGGACGCAATAGACAAGGTAGACGGGCTGACACAGAAATTCGTAGCTTTAGGCGGAGAACTGAATGATGGAGATGTTGAAGAAATAAGAGCCGCTGTTGAGGAAATTTACGAAGCGACAAAAGAGAATCTCGAACTTGCAACTAATATTGTAACAGATGTTTTTAAGCAGAGTTTTCATGATTGTGCAGAGCAGCTGGGGCTTGATGTTGATAATATGCTTTCTGATATGTATCTTTTACAGTCGGCTGGTGATAAAGCGCTTTCAGAAATAAAAAGTCAGGCAGACAGTGTTGTTGACAGTATGATAGAACTGTCAAAAAGCAGTTCTCCTACCAAAAAAGAGCAATTCGGGGCGCTGCAGAATGAACTGAACGGATTATTGGAAACTATGTCTGCTGCCAATAATGTTACAGAAGCTGAAGTGGCATACCGGGAGGCGATAAACAGCGTTCAGGATAATGTGAAAAACATTAATTTTGAAAGTGAAGAAGAGTTTACAGATTTTATTAATGATCTTGTAAGTTCGGGACAAGAGGCACAGAAATCTGTGGAAGATACTAAAATACAGCAGCTGACGGCTCTTGAAAGTTTGAAATCTCAGTATAAGGCACTCGGACTTGATAAGTGGTTTGATGAGATGAAAGGTGAAACAGGCGCTTTTGAAAATCTTTTTGAAGGCTATGATTCTCAGATAAGGGCATCCTATGAAAAAAATAAGTCGGCTATTGATGATGAGCTTGGAAGTGTGCTGGGAGCACTTCAGACTTCATTTGATTCAAAGCTTACAAATCTTGCTCAGAATGATAACAGAGGGTTCTTTTTGAGAATCAAGGACAATTTCATAGGCTCACTTAAAGGCGGAAATATATTGAAAGCGGAAATATACGGCGATCAGGAAATGGTAAACAGGCTTGATGAGGAATTTTCGCCTATACAGGAAGCACTGGACGGAGCAAGTGCCAAACTCCATATAAAACCCAATTATGAAATGGGAAAAGATCTGCTTGATTCGCTCGGGACCGTAAAGTCTGACGCCAAGAAAAAGGCGGAGGAAATAGCTCCTGAAATAGGAGAAGGATATTCAAACGGAATGTTTGGCATAAGTCCAGGTATCGAAAACACTGCAAAACAGGTTATGGGAACAGATCCGTATAATGCCGTCAAGGATTATAATGAGATAAATTCTCCGTCTAAGCTGTATAAAAGGCTTGGCGTATATCTTCCGGCAGGCTTTGCAGTTGGTATATCAAATAACGCTGGTGCTGTAACAAGTGCGCTGAAAAACCTTTTATCCGGCGCAAATTCAACCTTTAAATCAAATCTGCCGAATACAAAATCCTATGGCACAAAGATTATGGGTGATTTTTCCTCGGGTATATCAAACGGTTCGGGAAACGTCAGAAACATTCTCGGCATGACCGTATCGGGGCTGGAGACAACAGTATCTGCAAATCTTCCTGATCTGAAAAAATACGGCACACAAATAATGGGCAATTTTGCGTCCGGTATCTCTCAAGGCGGCACAGCGGTAACGTCAGCTTTAATAAATCCTGCCGGAGCAGGAGTATTCAACCGCATAAACAATACTTTTAATACCAGCCTTCCCGACCTGAGCTTTTACGGAAACAGAATGATGGCAGGCTTTGCAAGTGCAGTGATCTCTCAGACACAGGCGATGGCTGATCGGGTCATAGCGATAATTTATGATATGGCAGCTGTTATATCCTGTGTCCAGATGCGCGCTGCATGCGTAATGTCAGGAAGCCCTGCCTACGGAAGCGTCTTTGGCACTGTGACCGGAATACGCGGCTATGCAGGGGGCGGTTTTCCGTCAAAAGGCGAGCTGTTTATGGCGCGGGAGAAAGGTCCCGAGCTTGTGGGACGCATCGGAAATAAAACAGCAGTAATGAATAACGGACAAATTATAGACGGAATCTATCAGGCTGCGTATTCTGCTTTCAGGGACGCTCAGAAAACCGGAGACAGTCAGCCTGTACAGCTCCGGACAACAGTTCAGCTCAATGAAAGAGTACTGGGCGAGTCGGTTACAAATTACCAGCTTAAACAGAATATGAAGAAATGAGGATATGAAAATATTATTTTTGAAAGGTAAACAGCACTCTTATGGGTGCTGTTTTATTTTGCATGGGATATATTGACAAAATTATAATTTTGTGGTAATATTATACATATTAAATTTAATTTATGCAGAAAATTTGGAGGAAATTATGGCTATTATAAAATGTCCTCATTGCGGAAAAGAAACAATAAGCAGTTCGGAAAAGTGTCTGCAATGCGGAACAGAACTGACAGCCGGTGAACAAATAGTGCCTGAACAAACAGATCCTGAAAAGTTATGCAGGGAAAAAAAGGCTGTATCTAAGGAATTTGTGATAACCTTGGGTGCAATATTTGTATTTTTGATAATTACATATATTGTCGTGTATTGTATAAATAAAGCTGAAACAAATAAATCTGTTGAACTCAATGAAAATTCTTATTATAGCAGAGCGTCCGTTAATAATTCGGTTCAGACAGAAACAAATAAAATTACTGAAAGGACAGATTCAGTATTTGGCACTGAAAATGCCGGTAATACTGCTGCAACGGCATATCCGGATTCAATCTTTGGTTCCGGAAATGTCGGTAATTCAATTGTAACTACGAACACGAATTCTGTATCCGAAAATGGCGTACAGGAATATTATCCGGATTATAACATTGCCGCTGACGAGAAAAATGTATTATCTGAAGCAAAAGATTATCTTAAATATTCTTCTTTTTCATATTTAGGTTTAATAAGACAGCTCGAATATGAGGGCTATACTCATGATGAAGCAGTATACGGAGCTGACTACTGCGGCGCTGACTGGTATGAACAGGCCGTCAATGAAGCAAAAAAATATCTTAAATACTCTTCTTTTTCATATTTAGACTTAATAGATCAGCTTGAATATGAAGAAAAGTATACTCATGATGAAGCGGTTTATGGAGTTGATAACTGCGGTGCTGACTGGAACGAACAGGCTGTCAATGAAGCAAAAGATTATCTTAGATATTCTTCTTTTTCATATTTAGGTTTAATTGAACAGCTCGAATATGAAAAGTTCACCTATGATGAAGCGGTTTATGGAGTTGATAACTGCGGTGCTGACTGGAACGAACAGGCTGTCAATGAAGCAAAAGATTATCTTAGATATTCTTCTTTTTCATATTTAGGTTTAATTGAACAACTCGAATATGAAAAGTTCACCTATGATGAAGCAGTATACGGAGCTGACAACTGTGGCGCTGACTGGTATGAACAGGCTGCTTTAACAGCACAATCATATGTGAAATACTCGTCTTACTCACGACAGGAACTTATAGACCAGCTGATCTATGAAGGATTTACACAGGAACAGGCTGAATATGGTGCCGCTTCTGTCGGGTATTAAGAATTTTGTTCCGAATGAGGTTATCATTTAAAATTTCAATATCTCTCTTGACTTTCCCATAACGGTTATATACAATAAAATTATAAAAATGAAGAGTGCCACAGTGCCGGTTGAGTAAAATCAGCCGGCGCTTTTGTTGTTAGGAGATTTTATGATTTTTTTAGAAGTAAACGGTATTGCCCTGCCTAATCCCAGATCATATTCTGTCCAGAGATCAGACCTTGACAGCGAAAATACAAGCCGTTCCGAATCAGGTATACTTAATCGTGAGAGGATCCGATTCGGGGTGAGAAAAATACAAGTGAGCTGGATCAAAGCCCATAGCGAAATACAGGCAATAGTTGATGCGCTGTCACCTGACAGGTTCAATGTGACCTTTTACGATCCGTATAATCCTGACGGCTACTATTCTTCCGCGCAGATGTATGCAGGAGATATAACGACTACCATGACGCTTATAAAGGATGATATGGGCAAATCTCTGTGGGAGACCAGCTGTTCGCTGGTGCAGTATTGATATGTACAGCATAAGCGAAGCTGCAAAACAGGCAATACAGAACGGAAACAGTTCAACAATTACCGGAACTGTTGTTCTTGCCGGCGGAGAGGAAATGGCAGTCAGCAATGATACTATAAAGCAGGGAAGCCTGTATATTACAAAAGATATCTCCGTAAACAACGATTTTTCGATCGGCACAGCGAGTATATCGGAACTGGGCGTTGTCATTTATAACAGTACATCGAAAAGAAACATATTTGCCGGTGCGCAAGTAAAGCTTTTTTACTGTATCAGTGTGGATGAAGAAGGTACGCAGGAGAATATTCCTCTTGGCGTCTATAATGTATATGAGCCTGTAAGACCTGCGCCTGACACAATAAAGCTCACCTGTTATGACAACATGACGAAATTTGATAAGAAATTTGAACTGCCGGATGAGTGGCACATGAAAATGTATGAGCTTGAGCCATACAACATGCTTTCGCATCTGTGTACACTTTGCGGTGCGGGATTCGGAAACACCCCGAAAGAGATCGCTGCAATGCCGAACGGGACAAAGCGCATAGGTTTCGTTTACGGTGCAGCATTCAATTCTGACATTGGTACTTTCCGGGATGTTATAGCCGATATTGCCCAGCTTCTGGGCGGTTTTGCGTACATGGACGGAGAGGGAAAGCTCAGGATAAGATCATTTCAGGATCGTTCTTCTGTCTGCACCATATCTGACGACTGCCGGAAAAGCACAAGTATTTCCGATTATGTAAAACGTATCTCGGGAGTAAGGCTTGAAATATCTTCGGTCGGTTCGCTCTCGGGAAGCATTACAGTCGAATCACCCGGCATTTCCTCAGACGGCAGCGTGATCTCTCTCAGAGACAGTCCATTTTTCCGTTTTCGTGATAAGAGCGTTCTTGAAGAATATGTTTCGGAAATTGCAGACGTGTTAACAGCGATTTCGTATGTTCCCGGCGAAGCTGATGTCTTTCTGCCTCCCTGCATAGAACCGGGGGACATGATCAGATATACCGGCAAAGCGGCAGGAGATGGCACATTTTCTCTGATAACCTCGGCAGACTGGATTTACAGGGGAGCATACAGATTAGTAAGCGCAGGCACAGAAATGCAGGTACAGCAGCTGGTATCTGCCAAAACCTCAGCTGACAATCAAAATGAAATGCTTGCCAGAGTAGTTGCTGAGGCAAATACTAAAACATTTACTCATGTTCCGTTAATTATATACATAACGCCTGAGCGGTGCAGCATATTTAAAGCCGAGATAAGTGTATCTTCATTAACAGCTTCGCCGGATATTTCGGGACAGATTGTATTTGAAATGAAAGAGTCGGGAACGGTTTTCGCTGAATATGAGCTTGACGGCAAAATGCTTTCGGAAAAAGTGAAACAGCATTGTCAGAAGGGAATGAATACCATTGACTTGTTTCTTCCTGTCGTTATGGACGCAGGAAAGCATACTGTTGAAGTTTTTGTATACTGCGATAAGGGATATGGAATAAGCATAGGGACAGGGAAAGGAAGCGCCGGCACAGGTCAGGAATCAGCTCCCAATGATATCGGTATTTACAGCAGCCTTGTAAGCCTTGAATCCGAGCTGAGTCCTGTTCAGATAAACAGCATGAATATTCAGAGCGATGCATGCGGTGAAATTGAAATTACGGAGTGAAAAATATGGTAACGAGAAACTGGAAGATAGTAAAAGGAACGGCAGAAGCAAGAAAAGGAATTCAGTCCAGCGAATGTGTATATTATCAGTATGTGGAGAATGTATTTGATGTAAATGGAGATGCTGTTGATCATATTACGGTAGGTCCTGATAATTCCAGTTCAAATTCACCATATGTTTATAATACTCGGAGTATATGTTTTGGAAATGAAACCATATTTAACCGATGGAGCGATAATCTGAATCAGACGGAAATTAATTTTTATTATTCAACAGGATTATACGCAGGCGGATGTTCAAAAATAATATTCGGAAGTGACGGGACAGAAGCCCTGCCGTCAGACTATAAAATCAAACTGCCTATATCCGAAGGAATAACCAAAATCGAAAGAAATGTTATGACAGATTACAACGAGGAAACAAATAAATTTGAATATATTATCACATATTACGGAAAAGCATCAAATGATATGGTCATACGTGAAGTGGGAATTGTCAAATCGGTGCTCACTACTACATCATACTCAACTGTTGATTCATCTTCCAAATATAAAAATATCCTTGTAGTGCGTGATGTACTTGAAACTCCTCTTGATCTTAAAGCCGGGGAAGGATTCAGGGTTACGATCAAGATCGAAATGTAAGAAAGGAACAGTAATACTTTGGCTGAAATAAATATGGAGGTGCCGTTGTCGGAAAGCATTTTTGCAGTTTCCGGACAGGGTATTTCAAATGCAGCGTTTTCGGACCGTAATCGTAATGTCATGAAAATTGAGTTCAATGCTGATGAATACAGCATCACTGTTCCGTCTGTAACGGACGCAGATTACAGTTATTGCGCTGGCATAATAGACTGGGGAGACGGCGCGGAAGAAGAATACAATAACTTGACAGGCGCAAAGCACACTTATTTTAACCTGGGTGCTCATACAGTAAAGATATGGCTGTATATAGAAAATATCTGCTGCGTTTCGGGTGCAAGCGGGATCACGATTACGGGTATAGAACTTCCGCCGTCAGTCAGGGAGATCTCCGGAGGAGCATTCAAAAACATGAACCTTGCAAATCTGATCATACCCCCGACTGTTGAAAAAATCAGAGAGTCGGCATTTGAGGGGAATCCGAAGCTTACAAAGGTCACAATATCGCACAGCTGCGTGTATTACGATTCGGGCTTTCCGAAAGAAACGGAGATTGACTTTTATCCTTACGAGGAGCCGGAAGGCAGTGCAGAAGCTATGACGGCCGAAGAAATAGACAATATATGTATTTAAATTACAAGGAGGGGCATATGGCTTTTTTAGATGAAAACGGGCTGGGACATCTCTGGAGCAAAATAAAGGCTCTTGTTTCAACAAAAGTAGACAAGGCTGAGGGAAAAGGGCTCAGTACAAACGATTATACGAACGAGGACAAACAGAAGCTTGACGGGCTTTCGGAAATCACGGTCGATACCAAACTTTCAGGTACAAGTACAAATCCCGTGCAGAATAAGGTTATTTATGCAGAGCTGGAAAAAAAGCTTAACTCAGCCGATGTAACAGCCATTACCGATGAGGAGATTGACGCAATTATAGCAGGGGAGGAATAAGGCGTGGGATATCTGAATGAAAGAGGTTTCAAAAAACTCTGGAACATAATTTCTTCTGCTCTTTCCGGTAAGGCGGATTCTGTACATGATCACACCATATCAGACATAGCGGATTTTCCGGAGAGCATGCCTGCAAGCGATGTTTACCCATGGGCGAAAGCAAGCACCAAGCCAACC
>JBJEQV010000025.1:0-74106 GCA_051881915.1 Porcipelethomonas sp.
TGATAAGGACGGAAACGAGGTATGGCTCACAGGTGCTAACTGGTTTGGATTTAACTGTACAGAAAACTGTGCTCATGGTCTGTATGCAGCAGATATTGATAATTTTCTGAGCAATATTTCAGACCACGGTATAAACATCGTTCGAATGCCGATTTCAACAGAGCTTCTTGTTTCATGGATGAATGGTGCACCGGATGCGGTAAAAAGCGTTACTGCTTCATATGAGCCGCCGGAGGATGTAGTCGGGGAGGACGGCACCATTACTAAAGCCGGTACATACGGAAATATCAATAAGGATCTTGTTTATTCAGACGGCAAGACTCTCAAGAACAGCATGGAGATTTTCGATGTCATCATGCAGAAAATGAAAAAATACGGTCTTAAAGTAATGGTTGACGTTCACAGTCCCGCTTCCCATAATTCAGGGCATAACTATAATCTCTGGTATTATGATGCAAGTGCTGCGGACGCTGATAATATGGCTGTCGGTGCATATTCCGGTGAAGAGATCACATGGGATATGTGGAAGGATTCCATTACATGGCTGGCGGAAAAATACAGCAATGACGACACGATAATAGGATATGATCTTAAAAATGAACCGCACGGCAAACGTGAATACAGCAGCAGCTGTCCTGCAAACATTGCAAAGTGGGACAATTCCGAAGATCTCAATAACTGGGCTTATTCTGCAACGGAGTGTGCGAATTCTGTTCTCAGTGTAAATCCTAATGCACTTATTTTTATTGAGGGCGTAGAACAGTATCCTAAAACAGAAAAGGGATATACATATGACACACCCGATATCTGGGGTGCTTCTGCTGATGCTTCCCCGTGGTACGGTGCATGGTGGGGAGGCAATCTCAGGGGTGTAAAGGACTATCCGATCACTCCGGATTCCGGTACAAGCCAGATCGTATATTCTCCGCACGATTACGGTCCGTCTGTTTTTAATCAGACATGGTTTGACAAGGACTTTACTACTCAGACTCTCCTTGACGATTACTGGTATGACACATGGGCATATATCAATGATCAGGATATAGCTCCTCTTCTCATCGGAGAATGGGGCGGTCACATGGATGGCGGTAAAAATGAAAAGTGGATGACACTGCTGCGTGATTATATGATTGAAAATCACATCAGCCACACATTCTGGGGACTTAATCCGAACTCCGGAGATACAGGCGGACTTCTCGGATACGATTTTGCCACATGGGACGATGAAAAATACGGCATGTTTGAGATTTCCCTGTGGCAGACCCAGGAAACAGGAAAATATATCGGTCTTGACCATAAAACTGCTCTTGGAAGCAACGGAATATCACTTTCCGATTTTTATGACTCATATGCCTATGAAGAGGGAAGCAATATTGACGGCGGAACAATTTTAGATGGGGATAAACCGGAAAAACCAACAGATCCTACTGAAGATGTTACCGAAAATCCTACTGATTCTACTGAAAAACCAACAGAAGCACCTACAACAGAAAAGCCGACCGAATCTGCAAGCAATACAGACCCTTCTGAAACTATTGACGTTTCAAATGCATTTTTCGGAGATGTTGACTGTAATGATAAAATTGAAATTGCTGATGTTGTAACGCTTAATAAATATCTTCTTGATGAAACGACATTTATTTCGGAACAGGGACTTATAAATGCCAATTGTGAATTTGATGAATTGATCAATATGGCTGATTCGTCAAAAATCATAAACTATCTTGCTAAGATCATTACCGAAGATCAGCTCGGCAAGTAAAATCAAAGAGATATTTTCAAGGTTTAATAAGTAAATAAAAATGCTGCTGAATCAAAAGCTTTCAGCAGCATTTTTTATTATTATAGATTTTTATACCGCAATATACCAATATTGTAGTTTTTATTTAACTTAAAGTAACACCTCTTCGTTTGTACCATAGAAAATATCATCTTTTCCTGCAATAAGATCACAGAAACGCTCAAACTTATCCCAGTTTCTTTTGCCGTCAAATTCATAGCTGTGACCCCATACATAAAATATTTTGGGTGTATCCGGTCTGAGCTTCAGAAATTTTTCTGCAAGCTCAAAAAGCTGTTCATCATCATGGTGACATGTTGGACGCAGACACATAAGATTTTCGGGCATGCAGAAACTGCGGCTGCTGTCAGTTCCTCTGGAATATTTTATCCCCATTGCTGAAATTTTACTTATTATTTCTTCGTTATATGCTCCGTATGCATATGCCATTCCGCAGGGGCGTTTTCCGATGATCTTTTTAAGATCCTCAATATTACCGTTGATTTCCTCCCGGAGTTCGTGGTCACTGCACTCTGTAAGATTCAGGTGTCGTCTGCCGTGTACAGCTGTTTCATGACCCTTGTATATTTCACTGAAATTCTCAGGATCAAGTCTGCGAACCCATTTGTCCATGTATTTCCATGTGCTGCCTGTACAGTCGGCAGATGTATTCAGATTAAATGTACATTTAATCCCGTAACGATTTATAATTTCCAGAAGATGCAGATCCTGTTCATTTCCGTCATCATAGCTGAGAGTGAAAGCTTTTTTGTACTTGTTTTTCCAGTTCATCATCAGATTCTGCTCCGTTCATTTAAGAAGATTTTTGATATAACTACCAGGTATGCAGGGGGAAGTTCGTTTTGCATATCTGCAGGGGCTATAATAAGCTGCCTTCAGCTTATTATAGCATAAAATAATAGTTACCGCAATATTTCAGTTTTTATTGACATGAATCAAAAATGGCTGTATAATAATAGAGAAATATATGTTTTTACGAAAAAATATCAGTATCGGAGAGGAAAAAATGAATAAAACCTATACATTAAAGATCGCTGGACATACAAGGGAGCTTCCCATATGTCCAATAAACGAGAAGCTGGATATTGCTGCATTTGTTATGTTTTCGGATGTTGAAATTACTGTTTCCTGTGCCCGGGAGCTTATAAAAAAACTTCCTGAATGTGATGTTATCCTGACTGCCGAATCAAAGGGGATACCGCTTGCATATGAACTTGCAAGACAGCTTGGTATACCTTATGTTGTTGCGAGAAAGTCCGTAAAGCTTTATATGTCAAATCCTGTATCTGTCAATGTTAAATCAATCACAACCGAAAGCGTTCAGACTTTGTATCTTTCCGAGGATAAAGCTGCTATGCTTAAAGGGAAAAGAGTTCTTATAGCTGATGATGTAATAAGCACGGGAGAATCGCTTATTGCTCTTGAAAAGCTGACCGAAGCTGCCGGCGGAAATATTGCTGCAAAAGCGGCAGTTCTTGCTGAAGGGGAAGCGGCAGACAGAACGGACATTATTTTTCTGGAAAAGCTTCCGGTTTTTCCGAAATGAATTTAATAACATGAAACGGGCTGTAATACAGCCAGCCAAAAATAAGTAAAAAAAGCTGCTTTTGATGGGTAATGTCAAAAGCAGCTTTTTTATCATTGCAATTCAGATTATTTAAGCTTGAATTCAGAAATCATTCCTTTAAGAATTTCTGCCTGACCGCTGAGCTCTTCACTTGATGCTGCTCCTGACTGTGCTGAGCTTGCGGTGTTGTCAACAATTTTTGAAATGGAATTTATATTGTTGAATACATTATCCATGTATTCACTTTGCTGACGTGAGGTCTCTGAAATTCTTTCGATATTTTCGTCAACCTGTATAGTGTCATTTACTGCATCTGCAAGAGATTCCGCAGTTGATACTGCAAGTGCGGAGCCTGAAGCAACTGCTTCAGCAGTTTCACGGATCATTTTTGCGGTACGGCTTGCAGCTTCAGAAGATTTTCCAGCAAGGTTGCGGACCTCATCTGCAACGACTGTAAATCCTTTTCCGGCTTTTCCGGCTCTTGCTGCTTCAATGGAAGCGTTAAGTGCAAGGATATTTGTCTGGAATGCTATATCGTCAATGGTTTTTACAATTTTTTCGGTTTCGGCTGACATTTCCGAAATGTTCTGCATTGCTGTGAGAAGACGCTTCATTTCACTGTTGCTTTCTTCAAGCTTTTCCTTTGCGCTTACTGCCAGCTTGCGGGCATTCTGAGCGTTCTCATCACTCTTTCTGACTTTTTCAATAATTACTGACATATCCTTGCTGAGATTGTTCAGGTTCTCAGTCTGGCTGTTTACACCTGATGCGAGCTGAGTTGAGGATTCTGCAACATGCGCCGCACCGAGATTTACCTGTCCTGATGCAAGTTCAATATTGTTAAGAATATTTCTCATGGAAGTGATGATATTTGTAAGAGATTCCTTTATCGGCGCATAATCCCCGATATATTCGTCTATTACCTCAACTGTGAAATCTCCTGAAGCCAGCTGTTCCAGTTTAAGAGAAATATCCGAAATATATTTCCGCGTAATTTCAGTGCAGAGTGCAAAATTACTGCACAGCGTACCGATTTCATCGGAGGAACTGTAATCAAACTCAGCGGAAAGATTACCGGCAACAATTTCCTTTGCAACATTGTTGATTTTAACAAGGGGTTTCAGCTGTGCTTTGCTTACGCCGACAACGATAATCGTTCCTATTGTGATTAAAACAAAAAGAAGAATAATATAGGTTACTGCAAGTCCGATCAGAGTTTCGTTTATATCGCTCTGAGGAAGAATATATCCGATAGTCCATCCGGAAGAGGGGAGACGGTTAAGTGCAAAATATTTTTCGGTGCCGTCATAATCTTCTCGGATTTCAAAAAACAGCTTGTCATCAAGAGATGAGATTACTTCTGAATAATCACCCTTTGCGTCATTTGCGGAAAAAATGACAGCCTCCGATCCGTCAGTATGCGGTACATACGATTCTTCCTTGTGAATCATAAAGTTTCCGTTGCTGTCAATAAGAATCGGATAACCGTTATCCGTAAGCTGCATTTTGCTGACAAGATTCATTATGTAATCCATTGTTATATCGCATCCGAAAACTCCGGCAAGCCTGTCGTTTTCATATATAGGAGAAGCAATGGTAATGATCATTGCACCTGTTGCCGTATCCATATAAGGCGCAGTGAAAATTGTTCCGCCCTGCGCTGCGTCCTGGTACCATGAACGTGTTGTTGCATCAAAATCAGAAGGCAGGGTATTAACGTCTGTCACCGCCATATAAAGATCCGAATCTTCGTATGCGGTATAGCAGTCAAGAAGTGCATCATTCATTTCAACAACGCTGTCTAAAAAGTCATCATTGTGAGTGCGGTCGCCTGTGGAAGCAACAAGTGTTCCTGCTGCATTGGCCTGCGACTCTGTGAATACTGCCTGCTGCTCAAGCCAGGAGTCTACCTGCTCGGAATAAGTAAGAAGCGTCTGTTTTGTCTTGTCTGTAATTCCTTCCTGAACGCGCGTATATGAAGCATAAAATCCTACGATTGCAAGCAGAAAAAGCATAACGGATGTTGCAATGACAGAAGAAGTTATGACAGCGTGGATCAGTCCTTTTTTCTTTTTGTTGTTACTCATAAATATCATGTCCCTTTTTTTAGTTTTTTATCCGGCTTTATGTTCAGCGTATACTTTAATAAAACAGCTGGAATACGGTTATATATGTTCAAAAAACAGTTGTTCCGGATCTTGTTTTATACCGGTAACATTTCATATCTTGCGTCTGTAAATTTATATGGCTTTCATTATTTGTATTTCCCTCCGAAAGCTGATACCGCATAATTTAAATAAGTATCATTTTTTTTGTATTTATTATTTTTTAGTGATATTTATTATTTTATGTTATTTCCATTGATTTGTCAATAGATTGAATAAAAATTATTATTAATATCAACAGCTTTTTTTGAAAAAAATTGCGTATAATTATTATAATTCAATAAAAATGTATGTCGATTAATAGATGATATTATCAAATTTATTAAATATACTATTGCCAATACGAAATAAATATGCTATAATATAGTTTAAAGAATATATGGTTGCAAGATTTCTCAAGGGGGAGAAGATAAATGCCAAAAGCACCGGCAAAGGAAAAATCCTTTACATCGCTGAAAAAAGCGGCGGCTTTCCTTGTTGCAATAGGAGAAGACGCTGCGGCAGAGGTATACAAGCACCTGAGCGATGATGAAATTGAAACAATTTCAGTTGAAATCAGTAATATCGAACTGCTTGACCAGGCGGAAATAGATGAAGTTATGAATGAATTCTATGAGCTTTTCATAACGCAGAAAGCAATTGCAGAAGGCGGTACGGAGTATTCCATGAATGTTCTTACGAACGCGTTCGGCAAGGAAAAAGCGAAAGAGCTTATGGAGAGAATCCAGAGTGCAAACCGTGCATTCGATTTTCTGAAGAATGTAGATTACAGAAGTATTCTTACACTGCTCCAGAATGAAATGCCTCAGACGATTGCACTGGTACTTTCCCATATCAGCTCAAAGAAATCAGCACAGATACTTTCAGAATTTCCTCCGGAGCTTCAGGTCGATATATTCAAGAGGATCGCCGAGCTTGACAGTATTTCTCCTGATGTTATCAAAAATGTTGAAGCTATGATCGCAGAAAAGATAAGCTCTGTTGCTTCGGTTGACACTGTTGCGTTCGGCGGCGTAAATTATCTTGCAGACGTTATGAACAATCTTGACATCAGAACCGAAAAGAGCATTATTGAGGGGCTTAACGAATCTGATCCTGAGCTTGCGGGAGAAATCCAGAAAAGAATGTTTGTATTTGACGATATTGTTTCTCTTGATAACCGTGAGATTCAGATTTTCCTCAAGGAATGCGACAGCAAGGATATTACGGTTGCTCTCAAAGGCGCGGAAAGCGAAGTCAAAAAGGTTATTTTCAACAATATGTCACAGCGTCAGCAGGAAACGATCAAAACAGATCTGCAGTATCTTCACAATGTTCGTATGCGCGATGTTGAAGAGGCTCAGAGCAGAATTATTGCCGTTATCAGAAAACTTGAGGAGTCAGGCGAAATTGTTATGTCCAAGGGCGGCATGGATGAAATAATTCCATAAAAATTAAAAGATAAAAAACAGGCAGGTGTAAATTTATGAGCAGATTTGAATCAGGCATGGAAAGCATGGTAGATATGTATATTTACGAAACTACCTCACTGCTTGAAGAACTTGACCAGATTATGATGAAAACCGAAAGCAACAATAAATTTGATGACGAAGATATTAATGCAATATTCCGTATCATGCATACAATAAAGGGCAGCTCCGCTATGATGGGACTTGAAAACATGTCGACCCTTGCGCACAGCATTGAGGATATGTTTTACATAATCCGTGAGGAAAAGCCTGTAATAGAATCCATTGATGTTCTGTATGATATAGTATTTGCTTCTTCCGATCTGCTGAAGGCGGAAATCGATCTGCTGCAGGATGAAGATTCTGTTCCTACAGATTTCAGCGGACAGATGAAAAAAATCGAGGATTTTGTTGTTTACCTTAAAACAGGCAGCATGCCTGACGGCTCAGGAATGTCCGTTCCTGCTGCAGGAGATAAGGAAATCGCTGCTGATACTGCGGACGATGCTGTTCAGAGCAGCAGTCAGGAAACATCCGATATGATTAAGATCAGAGTTTTCTTTGAGGATAACTGCGAAATGGAAAACCTCAGAGCGCTGCTTCTTGTAAACAAAATCGGTGAGTACTGCAGTGAGCTGAAATATGAGCCTTCTGAGATCGAAACAGATACTTCAACGGCAAAACTTATAAGTGAAAACGGTTTTCTTATCATGTTCAAATCGTCTGAAAAGGATTATCAGCACGTAATCAGAGAAATTGAGGATGCTATAAACGTAAAGTCCTATGAAATTGTGGAGGAGCCTGCTGCTCAGGTCAAGGAATCCGAACCGGAGTCTTCCGAAGAAGCAGAGAAAAAGCCTGAGACAGTAAATCCGGCTCCGGCAGCGGCAGCTCCAAATACCACGCCTGCTGCAAAGACTGCTGAGCAGATAAATAATCAGCTTGCGCAGAAAAACAATCATGCATCCAAAGGCAAACAAAGCCTTATCAGCGTTAACTTAAACAAGCTTGATCAGCTTCTTGACATGGTTGGTGAAATCGTTATTGCCGAGGCAATGGTCACTTCAAATCCTGACCTGAAAGGTCTTAAACTTGAGAGCTTCCAGAAAGCGTCCAGAGAACTGCGAAAGCTTACAGGTGAGCTTCAGGATATTGTAATGTCGATACGAATGGTACCTCTGTCGGGAGTATTCAATAAAATGACAAGAATTGTCCGTGATATGAAGGTAAAGCTCAATAAGGATGTTGACCTTGTATTTGAGGGTGAGGAAACAGAAGTAGACAAAAGCGTTATTGATAATCTCAATGATCCGCTTATGCATATGGTCAGAAATTCGATGGACCACGGTATTGAGGCGACTCAGGAAGAAAGGATCGCTAAGGGAAAGCCTGCTAAGGGAACAATTACGCTTTCTGCATATAATTCATCAGGTGAAGTTATAATCGTTGTTTCTGATGACGGAGCGGGAATTGACTGTGCAAGAGTCATGGAAAAGGCAAAAGCGAACGGACTTCTTACAAAACCGGAGGAAGAATATACCGATAAGGAAATCTTTAATATGGTAATGCTTCCGGGATTTTCGACCAATACTGAGGTTACTGAGTATTCGGGACGAGGCGTCGGAATGGACGTTGTAAGGCAGAGTATAGAAAAAATCGGAGGTACCGTTTCTGTTGACAGTAAATGGGGCGAGGGTACAAACTTTATCATCAAGATCCCGCTTTCACTTGCAATTGTTGATGGTATTGAGGTTTCAGTCGGATCCTCCATATTTACTATTCCGATAAATTCGATAAAGGAATTTATTAAACTCAAGGAAAATCAGCTGTTTTATGATACAAATAAAAGGGAAATCGTAAAGATAAGGGAAAAATGCTATCCGCTTATAAGACTTCATGAATTTTATGATATTGAACCTGCTTCGCATAACATTTTTGACGGAGTTGCAGTACTTGTAGAGTCCGAGGGGAAAAGTGCCTGCCTGCTTATAGATGAGCTGATAGGTGAACAGCAGGTCGTTGTAAAACCGTTTTCTCCTATGTTTAACCGGTATAATATAAAGCAGCAGGGTATGTCGGGCTGTACTATTCTCGGAGACGGAAGTATTACGATTATTCTTGACATCGGCAATATTATAAATAACTGATAACTGAACGGGGTGATAAAAATGGCAAATGAAGTATATACTCAGACAGCAAAAAATGATTTCAATACAAATGGCGGAGAAATTCTTCTGTATTACATAAATGAGGTTCTTTACGGGATTGAAATACAATATGTCACAGAAATAATAAGCATTCAGCCTATAACAGCTGTTCCTAAGGTTCCGGATTTTATAAAAGGAGTTATTAATATCAGAGGAAAGGTCGTGCCTGTAATCAGTGTAAGACGTAAAATCAATGAGCCGGAAGTGCCGTATGACGACAAGACATGTATAATCGTGGTTGAGCTTAATGAGCTTACGGTTGGTCTTATTGTTGATCGTGTACGTGAAATTTCTACTGTTCTGCCGACTGATACATGTTCGGCTCCGGATTTCAGAAATGTTAATCAGAATCAGTATATACAGAGTATTATTGATTCAAACGGTGAAATAAAACAGCTCCTTGATATAAATAAATTGATTTTGGAGTGATTTTCTATGGCACTAAAAATCACAGACAGCGAATTTAACAGGCTTGTTAAATTCATGAAATCCACTTATGGAATCGACCTCAGCAGAAAACGCATTCTGATCGAAGGAAGACTCTCAAATATTATCATAGAAAAAGGCTGTACAAACTTTACTGATTATTTGAATATGGTTTTTGCCGATGAAACCGGTAAGGAAACAGTAACTCTGGTAAACAAGCTTACAACAAATCATACGTACTTCATGCGTGAGGCACAGCATTTTGAATTTATGAAACAGGTTTTTCTGCCTCAGGTTGAGAAAACCGTGCATGACAGGGATGTAAGAATATGGTGTGCAGCATCATCGTCGGGAGAGGAACCATATACAATTGCTATGACGATTGATGACTATTTCGGCAGCAGAAAAAAAGGATGGGATCTCAGGATCCTTGCAACGGATATTTCAACTGATGTGCTGCAGAAAGCTCAGAGGGCCATATATCCTGCGGAAGCCCTGAATGCACTTCCGCACGGATGGAAGGAAAAATACTTTACCCGCAATGCTGACGGTACATATAAGGTTGTGGACAGAATACGGAAAGAGGTTATATTCAGGCAGTTTAACCTTATGGAACCGATCGTTTATAAAAAGCCTTATCATCTTATCTCATGCAGAAATGTAATGATCTATTTTGATACAGAAACTAAAAATAATCTGGTTGAAAGATTTTATGATGTTACAAGGGACGGCGGGTATCTTTTTATCGGACACGCTGAATCTGTCTCCAAATCGTCGCGATACAAGTTTATTCAGCCGGCAATTTATCAGAAAAAATAAACCGAGGTGATTGCGCAATGATCGAAAAAAAAATCAAGCTTTTAATTATAGATGATTCAATTTTGTTCCGGGAAACGCTTGCTAAGTTCTTTGCAGATGATAAAATAATTGAGGTCGTAGGGAAAGCAAGTGATCCTTTTGAGGCAAGGGATAAGATCATTCAGCTTCGCCCTGATGTTCTTACCTGCGATGTTGAAATGCCAAGAATGAGCGGGATCCAGTTTATCAGAAAGCTTATGCCACAGTATCCTGTTCCAACCGTTATTGTTTCTTCTGCTCCTATAAAGGCTTTTGACGCACTGGACGCAGGCGCAGTTGATTATGTTAAAAAACCAATGATAAAAAATCCTGCGGAAATGAAAAGCTTTGCGGCAGATCTCAGAAACAAGGTTATAACAGCTTCACAGGCAAAGGTTATCCAAAAAAGACCGTCAGTCGGAAGTGTTTCTAATAATATCAGTGATGCAGTGCTTGCAAGAAGCTCAAATACTGTTATTGCACTCGGGGCATCAACAGGCGGTACAGACGCTCTTCAGGTCGTTCTGACTTCAATGCCTCCGAAATGTCCTCCGATTGTGATAGTTCAGCATATGCCGCCGGTATTCACAAAAATGTTTGCTGAGAGACTTAATAAGCTGTGCTCAATTGAGATAAAGGAAGCTGAAAATGGTGACAGACTCAGAAACGGATGTGCACTTCTGGCGCCCGGGGATTTTCAGATGAGCCTTCAGAAGGATGCAAGGGGGTATTATGTAAAGATCGAGAGCGGTGAGAAAATGTCCGGACACAGACCTTCGGTAGACTGGCTTTTTAAAAGTGTTGCAAAAAATGCCGGTAAAAATGCTATCGGAGCTATTATGACCGGTATGGGTTCTGACGGTGCTGAGGGACTTCTTCAGATGCGTCAGGCAGGTGCTTATACGATTGGACAGGATAAGGAGTCCTGTGTGGTTTATGGTATGCCGATGGCTGCTTATATGAAAGGTGCATGTATGGTGCAGGTGCCGTTGGATAAAATTGCTGAAACAATATGCAAACACCTATAAGGTTGGAGGAGTTGAATAATGAGCAATATCTTAAACAGATTTAATCATGATGAATCGGAGCAGAATGAAATTGACGAGTCCCTTGAAAAATATCTGACTTTTTTGATCGACAAGCAGTTTTATGCTTTTCATATTAATGATGTACGTGAAATTATTGAAATGCAGGATATTACTCCTGTGCCGGAATTTCCTGATTATGCTAAAGGTATAATTAATCTGAGGGGGACACTTATCCCGGTAATTGATGTTCGCCTGCGTTTTTGTAAAAATGAGATGGATTACAATGAAAGAACCTGCATTATAATTCTTAATCTGAAGGAAATCGAGGTCGGATTTATTGTTGATACAGTTGATGAAGTTCTTGATATTGGTAAGGAATGTATTACAGCCGTTCCGAAATTGTCTGATCTGAGTACAAGGCGATTTATTGACGGTGTAGGAAATACACCTAAAAAGATTGTAATGATACTGAATGCCCAGAAAATGCTGAATGATGAGGAAATTCAGAGCCTTGAAATCGATGTTTAAATAAAAAGCTTCCGGATTCCGGAAGCTTTTTATTTTTTATAACATACATTTTGCAGTAACACCGTCTGATTTTCTGTTTTACAGGTTTATAATACCTTTTGTAACCGATTTTACCTGCATGATACCTGTGCTTACGTCAAAAAAAACAGTACGTCCATAATTGGAACCTGTATCTTCGGCAATAATTCTGATATTGTAGGATGCAAGAACCTTTTTTACAGATGCGACATTTCTTTCTCCTATATTGAACGTCTGAAGCTGCGTCTGAAACATCTGTGCTCCGCCGGCAATTTTAGCTGTTATATGAGATATGCCTGCACCCTGTCGGGTCATAGTGTTGATAAGCTCAGCAATGCCGGTATCTGCATATCGCCTTAAATTGTCAGATGCCTTTGAAGTTTCTTTACTGCTTGGAAGCATAATATGAGCAAGCCCGCCAATATTATGAGTCTTGTCCATCAGACAGATACCGACACATGAACCCAAAGCGTATGTAGCGAGAATTCCGGGCGCTTTTGTTACATTCAAGTCAGATATACCGATATTAATTAGATTGGACATTTTACATTACCCCAAGCATTTTAAAAAGTTTATTTAGTGATTCCATTTCTGGAACAAGTATCATATTGCTTTTGATTTCATCATTTAAACTTCCGATACCGAAAGAATCATCAACAAACATTACTTTATTTCCGACTTTAGCAAATTCAATTGAAGGAACACTCAGAATTGCGCCTGCCATATCGATACACATAGATGGTGTAGATATATTAATGAAAAGACCGGTCATGCTGGCAAGTGCATTAACATATGAACTTGCCATAATATTACCAATCTCACAGAAAGCAGACTGTTCCATTTCACTCAAATCAGCAAATGAAGTAAAATCCTTGCCGAAAAACACATTCATAACGTTTTCAATAAAATCCTGATCGAAAATATAGAGAATCATTCCGTTAATATCTCCGTCAAGCTTTATGAGCATACCCATAACAACATTTTCGGGTCCGCCTACATATTCAGCAACCTCATTGAATCCCAGAATACGTACATTCGGCACATTAATATTTATTTCCTTGCCCATAAATGACGCAAGAGATGTAGCGGCATTGCCTGATCCTATATTACCAAGCTCTCTGAGTACATCAACGTGCATGTCATTTAATTCATCAATATTATTTATGGTCATATATGTACTCCATTCTTGCCATATAAACAGCAGTTAAAGATTTTTAACCTAATACTTTTTTTACTGCCTGAATAATTCTGTCAGGCTTAAAAGGCTTTACAATGAAGTCCAGGGCTCCGAGCTTGATTGCTTCAACAACCATAGCCTCCTGTCCCATAGCGGAACACATGATTATTTTTGCGGAAGGATCAGCTGCCTTCATATCTCTGAGAGCCTCAATACCTGTTTTATTCGGCATTGTAATGTCCATGATTACAAGATCAGGCTTTTCGGACTGATAAAGCTGGCATGCGATTTCGCCGTCAGCAGCCTCAACGATATCAGTATATCCGTTTTTGGTAAGTGAATCCTTAACCATCATTCTCATGAAAGCGGCATCATCAACAACTAAAATTTTACTCATAACATAAACTCCTTTTTGATAAGATTACATTTTCAGATATATTATTTTACAATTTCCGTTATTCTTATAGCAAAATTATCGTCAACAACCACGACATCTCCTTTTGCTATAAGGTTTCCGTTTACAAGAACGTCGACCGGTTCATCAGCCAGGGTATCCAGTTCTATAACCGTACCCTTTGTAAAGTTTCCGACTTCATCGATGCTTTTCTGAGTCGAACCGATCACAACAGAAACAGTCATCGGAACATCAAGCAGTGATTTCAGGTTTTTATACTGTTTTTCCGTCAGGAATGAACGTCCGTCGACAGCGTCATCATCGTCATCGTCAAATGAACTTCCACGGTATGCCTCGACCTTTGGCGCCGGTGCTGCCGGTGTATCCGGCTTCGGAACAGCTTTTGGCTGCGGAGAAGGCTTCGTTTCAGCAGGCTTTGGCGGTTCGGGCATAGAAACAGGCTCATGTGCCGGTGAAGATGCCGGCTCAGACGGTGCGTTTTCGCTGGAATATTCATCAAGATCCGATGAATAGCTCTGAATCATCTTATCAGCCATTTCATTCGCAAGATCAATTGAGAGCATAGTAACAAAATGGCTGTTCATCATTCCGTCTATACTGAGATTGAATGAAATTGTACATACATCATCGGATTCATTAACGTTGTTTACTTTCAGAATATCGTTTATGGAATCAATAATAATCGGTTCAGGTGTGGAAATGTCAGTGGGCATATTTATAATTTCTGAAAGTGTCGTTGCGGAAGCACCCATCATCTGGTTCATGATCTCACAGACAGCTGAGATGCTCATTTCATTGAACTCAAAGTCATCTGACACCTCAGGCGGCATTCCCATAAGATGATTTACCATCATCTGTACGTCATTTTGCCTGAGAACCATAACTGAAGCGCCCTTAACGCCTTTTATGTATTTTATCCTTATGCAAATGGAAGGATCGAGATCTCCGAAATCATATTTTCCGGCCTTGTTAACGCTGACTTTAGGCGTTGTGATAAGAACCTTGGCGTCCATAAACTTGGAAAGCGCAGTAGCCGCAGAACCCATCATAATGTTCTGGATTTCTCCGATAGCGTCGATTTTTTCTGTGCTGAGCACCTGAATCGCGGCGTCATCATCTGAATCCGGCATCCCGTCCATATTTACATCATAGAGTCTTTTTGCCATTTCCTCGGCAAGCTCCGGAGAAAGCAGGGTAATGAATTTGCTGTTGATCTTATCATCAATAGTAAGATCAAAGGAAACAGCGCATACTATATCGCTTGCGGCAATTTCCTGCATTCTGTACAGAGTTTTTGTATCTGAAGATACCTTGGTTTCCGGAGGTGAAATATCAACCGGAATATTCAGCAGCTGGGAAAGTGAAGTTGCTGAAGCACCCATCATCTGATTCATGACTTCGCTTATTGCTGAAATGCTCATTTCATCAAACTCGAAATCATCCCTGAGCTCCATAGGCATTCCCATGAGCTTGTTAACGATCATCTGGACGTCGTTTGCATTCAGTACAAGTACTGAGGTTCCCTTGATTCCTTTTATATAATTTATTTTTACATAAACTGCATCCTCGTCCTTATTGAAAAGGATGCCTTTTACGGACTGTTTCAGCTTGGAGCGTACAATTTCGCTTGCCTTGCACACACTGACCTGAGGTGTTGTAATAGATACAGCAGCGTCGATCATACCCGAAACAGCGATAGCGGCCGAGCCCATGGTTATATTATGTATTTCACCAATGGCGTCGGTTTTTAATTCATCTAATACTGGCTCGCCCATACTTATCTCCTTACCTTATAAACATTACAGATTTTGATCGCTTTTCTACGCCGGACGGTGCCGAGTTTTCCGTCAAACAGTGTTTCGTTGTTAACCTTCAGCAGAACATTCTGCTCTATGGGCGTATTAAGCATGAGAACGTCTCCCTTTCTGATGGACAGGATCTCATCAAGGCTTACACCGGTTTCAGCCAGAACAGCTTCAAGCTTGAAATTGGAACGTGAAATTTTCCTGATGATTCCCTCACGATGCGCAAGCTCTCTTTCACTGTCCCTGGGGGCGGTAGTCGTGTTTTTTGAATCGACCTTTGAGATCATGGATTCCATTGTCATTGACGGAACCGCAATCGTTATAATGCTTTTTACATCATTGTATTCAACCTCAAGCGTTGCCAGGATAATGCTTTCATCGGCTGAGATAGGCTGATTCACACGGGCATTTGTTTCGATTGACTGAAGATTAGGATATAAATTTAAATATGGTGCAAAAACTTCCTTGAGCTGACTGCCCATTTTTTTGAATACGTCTTCCATAAGCCGTATTTCAATATCTGTAAAGTTTCTGGACAGATCCTGAGCATGCCCCGGACCTCCCATAAGTCTTTCAAGCAAAGAAAAGGAAACTGCATTTGAGATCTGGATAATGCACATAGTGTCCATTATGTCATCCTTTTCGTCAAATGTAAGTTCGATATTCCCCATAAGAGTGTGCTCAGGGAGTGCATTGCTGAATTCATAGTACCGCTGTTCTTCAATCTGAAGGATTTCAACCTTGCAGAAAAATCTTGTCAGACTAATGAGATAAGAAGAAAAAAGTCTTGCATATGTTTCGTACATTTTGTTTATAGACTTCATATGCTCCTTTGTGAATTTTTTCGGAGCCTTGAAGTTATAGGGGACGACTTTTTTTTCGGAAAGCTTTTCACTTACGTCTTCCAGTTCCTGTGTGCCTGCGTTATTCAGATTTTTAAGAAGTTCGTCAATCTGGCTTTGCGAAAGAACGTCAGCCAATTTTTTCACCTCACAGAAGAACAGGGCAAAACCTTTTTATAGCTTAAAAAGGAGTTTGTCCGCAAAATTACTTTAAATTTAATTAGTAGAATATTTTTAATTATATCACAAATTTTCGGAAAATTCCATAGTAAAATGTTGTTTTGTTATATTTTATGCACTTTGAACAAATACAAGTTTTTTTTATTGAAACAATTTAATAAAATCCTGTTTCAGTATAACTATTAAAATAATAATATGGTTAACAATATGCTGAAATACACAAACTTATTCAAAAAAAATATAATTTTTTAGTTTTTTTGACGCAAAATGTTGACTTTAAAAAAAATATATGTTATACTATTAGCAATAAAATATATTAATTAACAGGAGTTGTTTCTTATGCAAAAACGAAAAATCAGTACAAGTCTGGCGATAATAACTGTTTTAGGAATTTTAGTTACCGCCGCAACAGTATTTGTATCAACATTTGTGCCTGCACTCCGCATAACTGACAATGTACTTGAAGATCATGCATCCAATACACTGCAGGTCCTTAAAAATGAAATTGCTTTTTTAAGCAGTCAGGCGGAAGAATCTGCTACAAGTCTTGCGGAATTCACTCAGCTTGCCGAAGCGTATGAATCAAATGATGCTGATGCAATGTATAATGCTGTTGATACTTTTTATGCCCTTGCAAAAATGACTACAAACTGTATTACACTTACAGATGACCAGGGAACTGTTCTGCTTCGTTATTACAGTGACAAAAAAGATGATTCCATTGCAAATCTTGAATATGTTTCAAAAGCTCTTGCCGGTGAAACGACAACATCTGTTGCTCTTGGAAACAATATTAAAATGGGCGCAAGAACCGGAGCACCGGTTAAGGATTCCTCGGGAAAGGTAGTAGGTATGGTTTCTGTTACATATCCTCTTGACCATGAAGCGATTCTTGACCAGCTTAAAGGCGACACAAATAATGAATATACAATATTCATGAATGATGAAAGAATCAATACAACTATTATGGACGGCAGCCAGAGGGCAATCGGAACAAAAATGAGCAAGGATGTTGCCAAAATAGTTCTTGAGGATAAAAAAGAATATGTCCATGAAACAGAGATCCTGGGTGAGGAATATATGGCTGCATATGCCCCGATTCTTGATGCGGACGGAAATGCCATTGGTGCGATTTTCTCCGGCATGAATATGCATGACATCGTTGCACAGAGACAGAGCTCTACTGTAACAGGTATTGTCATTGCCGTAGTAGTAGCTGTTTTCATTATAATAATTATGAGCCTGTATACAGGAAAATCAATTGTCAAGCCTGTTGTCAGCCTTTGCGATGTTGCACACGAAATATCACAGGGTAATCTCAATGTAGAAGTAAAGACCAGCTCAAACAATGAAATAGGAACTCTTGCGGAGGCTCTGAAAGAAACTACTGAAAATATCAGAGTTTATATCAAGGATATATCGGAACATATGGAAAGTATCGCATCAGGCGATATGACCAAGGATGTTACAATTGATTATGTAGGTAATTTCTCGGCTATCAAGGATTCTATCGTTAATATTACAAATTCTCTTAATAATACTCTGTCAACTATCAATATTGCCGCTGAACAGGTTAATTCAGGTGCAGAACAGGTTGCAACTGCTGCTCAGTCGCTCTCGCAGGGCGCAACGGAACAGGCAAGCTCGATTCAGCAGCTTTCTTCTTCAATCATGTCCGTTTCGGATCAGGTAAGTCAGAACGCGAAGAATGTTACAGTTGCCAGCGGTTATGTTCAGGAATCCCAGAACGGTATTCAGAACAGCAATGAGCATATGCAGAACATGGTAAGTGCCATGAATGAGATCAACGAATCCTCAAGCCAGATCAGCAAGATCATCAAGGTTATTGACGATATTGCATTCCAGACAAATATTCTTGCGCTTAATGCAGCTGTTGAAGCGGCAAGAGCAGGTGCAGCAGGAAAGGGATTCTCCGTAGTTGCTGACGAGGTAAGAAATCTTGCATCCAAGAGTGCTGATGCTGTTAAGCAGACAACAGCTCTTATTGAAGGCTCGATCTCAAGTGTTGAAAAGGGTACCGAAATTGCGCGTGAAACAGCAAAGGCTCTTGAAAATGTCAAGGAGCAGTCAGAAATGGTTGTTGAGACGATCAAGAAAATTCAGGATGCTTCAAATGAGCAGGCTGAGGCTATCAACCAGATTACAATCGGACTTGAACAGATTTCGTCCGTTGTTCAGACAAATTCGGCTACATCTCAGGAAAGTGCTGCGGCAAGCGAAGAACTTTCCGGTCAGGCTCAGATGCTTCAGAGTGAAATTGCACAGTTTACGCTCAGAAATGCCATGAATGCAGTTTCCGGTTCAGCTTTTGATAACAGTTTTTCAGAATCGGTTTCTGATCAGCCTATACAGATAGACCTCGGAGATGATAAATACTAATTTTTATTTCTGTCCGATATATTTGCTCCCTGCTTTTTAGCAGGGAGTTTTTTTATTATTCGGATAAATTCAAAGGGTTATAGAAAATTAATAATAAATCGCCAAAAAAAATATGTTTTTTTATTGCCAAATTTGTCGTTTTATGATAGAATAATCATGTAATTACAGGATTGTTTTATTTTAATGGGATGGAGGGCATTTTGAAAAAAATAAACGCAAATAAAATAAAAAAGTTTTTACATATTTATTTTTTTAGTGAAGAGCTTGAAATCCGGCACAGATTGCAGAATATATGGATTGCTGTGACTATTGCCGGAGGAGTTGCCTCATTTCTGATCTCACTTTTAATCGGTGTAATGAGTGTAAAGGAATTTTTTGCTCTGGCATCAGCTATAATCGCTGCGACATCACTGTATTTTTTCGTGGTCAGAAAAAAACCGATAATTGCTTCATATATAATTGTGATTTTTATAAACGTTATTCTGTTTCCTGCAATATTTATATGTTCAGGCGGAATAAACGGCGGGATGTCTTTGTGGATCGTTTTCGGACTTGTTTTGCCGTGGCTCATTGCCAAAGGCAGGCATTTTCACATAATGCTGGCTGTAAGCATACTGTCTCTTATCGGCTGTATAGTTTATCAGCTTAAATTCCCCGGAAATGTAACATATCTGTCAAACAAAACAGAGATAATACTGGACATAATTCAGTCAATAGTAATTGTATCAACACTTGTTGGCATTATTTTCAAATTTCAGGCTTATGCGTATGAACAGCAGAGTAAACTGCTGGCAGAACAGGAAAGCAAGATGAGAAAAGCCATGGAGGAGGCTCAGGTTGCAAATCAGGCGAAAAGTACTTTTCTTGCCAATATATCCCATGAAATAAGAACTCCTATAAATGCAATTCTCGGTATGGATGAGATGATAATAAGAGAATGCGAAGCCGGAGGAATAAAGGAATATGCATATAATATCCAGAGTGCCGGGCAGTCGCTTCTGTCAATTGTAAATGATGTCCTCGATTTTTCAAAAATAGAATCGGGTAAAATGGAAGTTATCCCGGTTAACTATCATCTCTCTTCTCTTATCAGCGACTGCTATAATATGGTGGCGCTTCAGGCTACTGAGAAAAATCTGAAAATTTATATCGAAAATAACAGCAGTATTCCAAGTGTTCTCAGCGGCGATGAAATCAGAATACGTCAGATCATAACCAATATGATGACGAATGCAGTAAAATATACCATGAAGGGATATATTATTCTTCGTGTTTCCTATACTGAAATTGACAGCGAGAATATAAAACTTCTCATTTCAGTTGAGGATACAGGGATCGGGATTACTGAGGAAAATCAGAAAAAACTGTTTAATTCATTTCAGCGTGTGGATGAAATGCGTACAAGGAAAATAGAGGGGACCGGTCTGGGTCTTGCGATTACAAAACAGCTCGTCACAATTATGAACGGCAGTATTGATGTGAAAAGTGAGTATGGAAAGGGAACAACATTTTTTGTCGAAATCCCTCAGAAAATCGTTTCAGGAACACCAATGGGTGATTTTAATGAAAAACACGGGATCCAGATGAGGAAAAACAAAATATATCATGAGAAATTTCATGCCCCGGATGCAAGGATCCTCATTGTTGATGATGTAAAGATGAATATCGATGTCATGAAGGGACTTGTAAAAAATACAAAGGTTCAGATTGATGAAGCATACAGCGGAAAGCGATGTCTTGAGCTTGTAAAGACATATCATTATGACGTTATCTTCATGGATCATATGATGCCGGAAATGAACGGGGTTGAAACTCTTTCGCATATAAGGAAAATGGCTGATACACCGAATAAATCCACGCCTGTTGTTGCACTTACCGCCAATACAATGGACGGGGTGGAGAATCAGTATATTTCTATGGGGTTTGCTGATTATCTTTCAAAACCTGTAAAGGGTGAGCAGCTTGAGGATATGCTTTTGAAGCTGCTTCCCGAGAATCTGGTTGAACAGATGCCGGAGGAACAGTACAGGATTGAAAAGAACGATTCAGATGATATCGGATTTCTTAATACTGATCTTGGAATGTTCTACTGCTGTAATGACAGGGAATTTTACAGGGAGATTATTGAGGTATATGTAAATAATTCAAAGTCAGATGTTTTGTGTGAGTACTTTGAGAAGGAAGACTGGGAAAAATATATTGTTAAGATTCATGCACTGACAAGCAATTCTGTTAATATCGGGGCTGATGAATTTGCCTCGCTGACAAAAAAGTTTGAAAATGCATACAAGAACGGTGATGTTGTGTACATAAAAGAACATCATGCCGAGCTTATGACGGATTATAATATTCTTCTTGATGAGCTTAAAGCTTTTCTGGAAAGTAAACGATAAGGAGAAAAAATATGAGAAAGACAATTTTAGTGGTAGATGATGATATGATGAACCTAAGAATGGCTGAATTTATTCTCAGCAAAGAGAATTATAATGTTATTCAGGCAAATTCGGGAATGACATGTCTGAATATTCTCAGAGATGATTCATATCCTAAGGTGGATCTTATAATGCTTGATATTCAGATGCCGATCATTGACGGATTTAAAACGCTGGAAATCATAAAGGAGGATGACAGCATAAATGATATCCCTGTTATGTTCCTGACAGCTTCTTCAGACGGATATGATGTAAAAAAGGCTGTCGGTATGGGAGTTGTGTCATATGTTAAAAAACCGTTTTTGCCGCAGGATCTTCTGAAAAGGGTAAGTGAGATTATAGGCGAAGCCTGACCGCAGAGGGAGTACTGTCAATGACGCTTTCGTATAATATTTATTTTGAAGTTGCCGCTATGGTGTTTTTATGTGTTCTCATAGCACATATAATTCTGCATTATGATACAAAAAGGATGAACAGATTTTTCCTTAAACTGGCGGTATGCCTGTTTGCAGTTGTTACACTTGATGTCGGAACAGCCATAACAATAAGCTATGCTTCTGTCATACCGGTATGGCTGAATACACTTCTGAATTTTATTTATTTTTCTCTCGATGTACTTCTGGAATATATGTTTACTATATACTGTCTGATGTGTACATATAAAGAGGTAAAAAAAGGATTTGTACTGTATTTTACAAGAATTGCCTGTGTTATATCAATGGTGGTTTTACTTGTTAATTTCAAAACAGGATGGGTGTTCTCTTTCAGCAGTACTAATGGATATGTTCATGGTCCGTTATATTATTTAGTGTATATAATGCCGATTTTCTTTACCATGCTTAACTGTATTCTTATGCTGAGTCATATTAATAATTTCAATAAAAAGCAGAAGATATCAATAGTGGCATATACAGTTGTTATTTTTTCAGGTCCTGTTGTACAGATTGTATTCAGCGATATACTTTTTATATTATTTTCCATATCAGTTGGATTTATGCTTCTTATGTTTTCGATACAGGTTCCCGATTATAAGGAAATGTCAAAAACCATGGATGACCTGAATCATACAAGGGATGATGCCGAGGAGGCAATGAAGCTTGCACAGTCGGCAAGTAAAGCTAAAACAGATTTTCTTTCAAGCATGTCGCATGAAATAAGAACGCCTATCAATGCTATTCTGGGCTTTAATGACATGATCATGAAGAAAACCCACGAAGCACGTATTACGGAATATTCATTAAACGTTCAGGCGGCAGGTAAATCTCTGCTTTCAACTATAACAAATATTCTTGATTTTATTGATATAGAAAACAACAAGCTTAAAATAGAAAATGCGGACTATTCATCTGTTATGATGCTTGAGGATGTTATTTCGTATGCTGAGTATAATGCCGGCAAAAAGAAGCTTGAACTGAAAATAAAAATTGATGAAAATATCCCGGTCGGACTGCACGGAGATATGAATAAACTTATTCAGATATTCAGCAATCTTATTTCCAATGCGGTGAAATATACCAATGAGGGATGTGTGGAAATAGATGTAAGCTGGAAGCCTCAGGATGAAGGACAGGGATATCTTTCGGCACTTATAAAAGACAGCGGAATAGGAATGACCAAAGAGGATATTGCGCTTATCACTTCTATGTTCCAGCGCGTTGACAAAAAGCGCACATATAACATACAGGGCGTAGGCATCGGTCTTTCAATCGTTACAAGGCTTCTTGAAATGATGGACAGTCATCTTGAAATCGAAAGTGAATATGAAAAAGGAACTACTGTATCATTCAGCGTTCTTCAGAAGGTTTCAGACAATGCTCCTGTCGGGGATATGGCAGCAAATAACAGAGCCGGCAGTGTCAGGGGCAGGAATGACGATGAGAATAAATTTACGTCTCCGAATGCAAAAGTGCTTTATGTTGACGATAATCAGATGAACCTTGATTTGTTCCGTATCTGTCTGAGCGAAACGGAAATGGTGATCGATACTGCTGTTAATGGGCTGGAAGCACTTGCACTTTTAGAAAAGAAAAAATATGATGTGATTTTCCTTGATCATATGATGCCTGTAATGGATGGACTTGAAACGATTAAAATTATAAAGGAAAGAAATCTGTGCGCCGGTGTCCCGATAATTGTGGTGACGGCAAATGCAGTAATTGGTGAAAAGGAAAAGTATCTGGAAGCAGGGTTTGACGATTATCTTTCAAAGCCTGTGGAAAGTGTAAAGCTCAGGGATACTTTGCTAAAATACCTGCCAAAGGGACTTGTAAAGAAGGGTGAAGGAGAGAAGGAGTCTGAAAACAGGCAGACTGAGATACATAGCCCGGCAGCCGCTTCAGTCCCGGGCAAGAGCACTATGGAACAGCTCAGGTCATTTCTTGATGTGAAATCCGCCCTTGCATACTGCTGTGACAGTGAGGATTTTTACAAGGAAATTCTTGGCTCATATCTCAGCGGCGATAAATCCGGCGATATGCAGAAGTTTTATGACGAAAAGGATTACGAGAATTATCGCATTACTGTGCATGCTTTGAAAAGTACCTCTCTTTCAATCGGTGCGAATCAGCTTTCAGAGGATGCTAAAAATCTGGAAATGGCTGCAAAGGATGGAAATATCGGATATATAGATGAGAACCACAGCACAGTACTTGAGGAGTACAAGGATGTTCTCGGAAAGATCGATGATGCTCTGAACGGCAGGTGTGAAACCCAGATATCATCTGCTGATACGGGCAAAAACAGCAGTATTTCTGAGAATACTCATATTCTGATAGTAGATGATGATTCTATGTGCCTGTATATTGCCTCCAGAATGCTGAATAATAAATTCAAGGTGAGCACGGCGAATTCGGGTGAGGAAGCTCTGGGATTTATAGGAAGATGTACTCCTGATCTTATTCTTCTGGATATTCATATGCCATCCATGGATGGGTTCAGCGTCCTGAGAATTCTAAGAGCCAGTCCGGATTATAAGAAAATACCGGTAATTGTTCTTACTGCGGACGATGATAAAAATATCGAGTCCCGCTGCTTTAACGAAGGGGCAATGGACTTTATTACCAAACCGTTTATTGCTGATATTCTTATTCAGCGTGTTAATCGTATTATTGAGCTCGATCTTCTTCAGAAACAGCTCATCGATGAAGTTGACAGACAGACTAAAACCGCTGTTGAAAGTCAGAAAGCATTTGAACGTCTTTCTGTACAGGTTCTGAAAACACTTGCTGAAACAGTAGATGCAAAGGATAAGTTCACAAGCGGTCATTCTGTCAGGGTTGCGGAATATTCAAGGGAAATCGCAAGAAGATGCGGTAAGTCCGAAAAAGAGCAGGACGAGATCTATTATATCGGGCTGCTTCATGATATTGGTAAGATCGGTATTTCCGATGAGATCATAAATAAAACGGAAAAGCTTTCCGATGAAGAACATAAAATTATTAAAAATCATGCGGCGTCGGGCTCACAGATCCTTCAGAATATTTCTGAGATCCCCGGAATTGCCATCGGCGCCCGATGGCATCATGAAAGATATGACGGACTTGGCTATCCTGATCATCTCAAAGGCAGTAATATTCCTGAAATTGCAAGAATCCTCAGCGTTGCCGATGCTTATGACGCTATGACATCTAACAGGAGCTATCGTAAAATCTGCACGCAGGAATTTGTACGAAGCGAAATTGAAAAGGGAAAAGGCAAGCAGTTTGATCCTCATTTTGCAGATATTATGCTCGAAATGATCGATGAGGATAAAGAGTACCGTATGAGAGGTGCAGTCAAAACTGCATGATTTTCTGTCAATTCAGCATGTATTCTATGGATATATGCTGAATTTTTTACTGCTGTTTCCGGGCAATTAATTTTATTTCCGAAAAATGAATATATATCATGGATTATGAATAAAATAGAAAGCGTATACCAAAAAACTGGAGGCGGTTTCTATTTTTTTACATGCATTGGTAATGACTTCACTGATTATGCTTTCTGCAAATGAAGAATACGAACCGGTTGAAAAGGAAATTCCGGTATATACAATTTCTGAAAATGATGCAGAAAGCAAAGACAGTGAAAAAGAGACATGTGAGGCTTCAGAGGAGACCGAAGCCGAACAGACAGAAGACGAACAGGAAGTTTTTGAGGAATGTACCGAAGAGCTTATTGAAGATCGTGAAGAATGTGAAGAATGTGAAGAAGAATATACGGAAACGGATGAATCCGTATCATCTGCCGGTCTTTTCGGAGGTATTGACACATCCTTCAAGGCGTATATGGATTATCGCTGCATTACAGATACATCAAGCGTGCAGTATGAATTACAGCAGCAGGCGTATACCGATGAAAGGGGATTCCGAAGAATCGGTGACGATTACTGCGCTGCACTCGGCACAGGTATAACAGATGGCTGCGGGGAAAGGTTTCTTATAACTCTTGACAGCGGAAGCAGTTTTACGGTTATTGTATCAGATGTCAAAGCGGATTGTGATACTGACAGTACCTGCTGCTATGTTCCGAGATATGACGGTTCAGGAAATGTCGTGGAATTTATTATTGATTCCGATGCGGCAGACAGCGACATGCTTTACAGCGGAAATGCAGGGTATTATTCTGATCTGTCCGGCAATATAGAAAGTATTGTAAAGCTATAATATGTCTTAAAAGCAGTATTCTTTAAAAGGATACTGCTTTTTTCGATTGCTTGACTTTTTCTGTTTATAGTGATAAAATAATAGTGATTTTTTGATTTTTAAGGGGGGAAGTGATGTGGAATCGCTTATAACCTGCAGGAACGTATCATTTTCTTATGAAAATGTTATTGTGGCTGAAGAGATTGAATTCACTGTAAATTCCGGAGATTATTTGTGCATTGTCGGTGAAAACGGTGCCGGAAAGAGCACTCTTATGAAAGGAATACTCGGACTTAAAAGTCCATGTGTAGGCAAAATATCAATGGAGGGAGATCTGAAACAGAATGAAATAGGTTATCTTCCTCAGCAGACAACTGCGCAGAGAGATTTTCCGGCAAGTGTTTTTGAAGTGGTTATCTCGGGCTGTCTTAACAGACGTAAAGTGGGTATGTTTTACAGTGCTGAAAACAAAAAAAGGGCGCTTGACAGTATGGAAAGGCTGGGTATCTCAGATCTGGGTAGAAAGTGTTATCGTGAGCTGTCCGGCGGTCAGCAGCAGAGGGTTCTGCTTGCCAGGGCACTGTGCGCTACTGAAAAGCTTCTGCTTCTGGATGAACCGGTAACGGGTCTTGATCCTGCAGTTACTTATGAAATGTATCAGCTTATTTCCGGAATAAATAAAAAATACGGAATAACAATAATTATGATTTCACATGATATAAAAAGCGCATGCAGATATGCATCAAAAATACTTCATATAAATAAAAAGCAGCTTTTTTTTGGGGACACAAAAGATTATATTAATAGTGATGTTGCAAAAAGATTTGTTTTGGATTAAAGGATCTTAAACGTTTACGATATACAAAATAACCAAAAATCAATTGTGTGTTGATTTAAATATATTTATTTTATTGACAAATTGCTGGTTTTGGTGTATTATATTAGTATAATTTTATTGAAATTGATTAAACCGGGGGTTACGGTTGTGAAAGAAATAGGATATTATGACTTGAATTTTGATGTCAATATTGCGATTGAAGAAATGTTCAACTCATTTGATCATGCTTTTTATCTGGATATCAGAAATAATATTATTTCTGAAATAAAAAACAATAATATTTTCTGTAATTTCAATTACGAAAAAATGGATTCGGAAGATTTTTTTAATTATTTCAGAGATAACATGATTTTTGAAGATGATCGTGAGATTTTTGACAGCATCAGAAGTTCCGGCAGGCTGAATGCTGAAATTCGGAGAAAGAGATCTGACGGATCTTTCAAGTGGTGCTACTGCGAAATAATTCAGGCTGGAAGAAACGAATATATATTCATGTTCCTGGATCTTACAGGCAGCAGAAATGACAGGGTAAGCGCTAAGAACAAATACATAGAAATTGAAAACATGCAGCGCATGCAGTATAAGAAAAATTCCCATAAATACAGACTTATAATTGAGCAGACAAATGTTGTGCTTTATGAATGGTATCCTGACAATGATGCTATGATTTTTTCGGATAATGCTACAAAGCATTTTGATATCCAGACGGATTCAGCGTTCAGTTTTAAGGCGATTCTGGATTCAGGTATTATTTATAAAGATGATTCGGACTATTTACAGGAAGTTGTTGCAAACTTAGACACTGCTCCTCATGATGAAGATATAAAGGTCAGATTAAGAAATCTTGAGGGAAAATACATATGGTACAAGATATCTGTTTCACCTGTCACAGATGAAAACGGAAAACTTATAATGGTAGTAGGTACGATCCTTGATGTTGATGAGGCTACGAATTATCTGCTGAAGCTTAAATACCGCGCTGAAGTCGATGAACTTACAGGTCTTTCCAATATGTATAAGTTCACCGAAGATATGGATGCTCTTATTACGGAAAGCAAAAAGGATTATGCTATGATAGTTCTTGACGTTGAAAAATTCAAGGCTATCAATGAAATTTACGGAATGGAGTTTGCTGATAATCTTCTGAGATATATTGCAAATACGATAAAAGGAATTGTTGAACCGGGTGATCTGACTGTAAGATTTTCCGGGGATTATTTCGGTATATTCACAGAGTATAAGGATAATGACAGAATCGTTGATTTTATCGAAAAGATCAGCAAGTGTCTTTCATTTTATAAGGGTGCTGCTCTTACAGTGGTTTTCGGGGTCTATATAGTAAAAGACAGGAATATTATGAGACGCAAGATCATTGACTATGCAAATATGGCGAAAAGCACTATTAAAGGAAACAACGTTAAACGTTTTGCATTTTATGAGGAGAGTATGCTCAACAAGATGCTTGAGGAACAGCATATTGAAAACGATATGGACCAGGCGCTTAACGAAGGACAGTTTTCCATGTATTTACAGCCCAAGTATAATATCAAGACATCTGATATTATCGGAGCGGAAGCGCTGGTAAGGTGGATTCATCCTGAGAAAGGCATGGTAATGCCGAATAAGTTTATTGATCTGTTTGAGAAAAATGGATTTGTTGTGAAGCTTGATAGATATATGTGGGAGCAGGCATGCATACAAATCAGAAAATGGATGGACGAAGGGCTGGAGCCAGTGCCGATTTCAGTAAATGTTTCAAGAATAAACGTCGGGAATCCTGACCTTGTGAACATTTTTGATGATCTGATTGAAAAATATCATATTGAAAAGAAATATCTTGAGCTTGAAATAACGGAAACCGTTTATTACGATAACCAGAAAATTCTTATGCTTACGCTTGAAAAGCTGAAGGATTCGGGATATACGCTTCTTATGGACGATTTCGGCTCGGGCTTTTCTTCCTTGAATATGCTGAAAAATACGCCGTTTGACGTTCTGAAGATCGACAGGAATTTTCTTAACGAAACAATGATAACGGATAAGGGTAAAAAGATAATAAATCATACAATACGTCTTTCCAATGATATTGGAATGGGCATTGTTGCCGAGGGTGTGGAAACAAAGGAACAGGCAGATTATCTGCTTGAATGCGGATGCTATACTGCACAGGGATATTATTACTCAAAACCCGTTTCTCTTGATGATTTTGAACGCTTGTTTAATCCTGCATACAGCGCATGAAAAAAGGGATGGGTTTTATCCATCCCTTTAGTTTATTTCAGGACGGTCAGCTATGTTCTGAACATACTGCTGCATTTCGTCCTTTGAAGAAACATTATGGCACCCGATTATGACCCGTTTTTTTTCTTCAGGAGTCATAAGAGAAAATTTCTCCATTGCTTTCAGATTACGGGCAAGTGCCATTCCAAGGCCAAGCGGCATTTCTCCGCAGTTGATATAATCACGGTTCATGATTTTTCCTTTCTTTTGATTAATCAGCGGTCTTTACTGAATAATTATCTGCATTTTGTTTTTATTTATTCAGTTGAAATGTTGATTTAAATGTCGGAAAATGCTATAATATAAAAAACATAAAATAAAATAACAGGGGGTCAGAATATGCCCAATTATTCATATGTTGCCAAAGACTCCGCCGGCAAGACCATAAAGGGGAGCATTGAGGCGGAAAACGAGAAAGATTTTCTGAATAAAATGCACAGCAAGGGCTATTATTGCACAAATTACAGTGAAGCAGCAGCTAAAGGAAAAAAATCGGTAAAGAAGTTTAAAACCAGCGAACTTGCATTTAACTGCCGTCAGCTGAGCGCAATGCTTTCCTCAGGACTTACACTTGTAAAGGCACTTGATATTCTTTCAAGAGAACAGCCAACAGAAGGTGCTAAAGCTGTATGGCGTGATATATACGAAAACGTTCAGAAGGGTGAATCGTTCTCTGCGGCGCTTAATATGCATGCGGGAACATTTCCGCAGTTTCTTATTTCAATGGTGAGCGCCGGTGAATCAAGCGGTTCCATAGACGTTATAATGCAGAGAATGTCTGATCATTATGCAAAGGAAAACAAGATGAATAATACTGTTAAAAGCGCAATGATGTACCCGATCATTCTTCTTGTGCTTTCGGTTGTTATAGTGATCGGTATGTTTACTTTCATTATGCCTACATTTGTTTCAATGTTTGATGATCCGTCTTCAATGCCGGCACTGACAAGAGGAATGCTTGCCATAAGCGATTTTTTCAGGACGAAATGGTATATCCTTGTTGTTCTGGTTGTCCTTATAGTATTTCTGATACGTTATCTGCTGAAGGTTCCTTCAATGCGGCTTAAATTCGATAAGCTTAAAATTACAGGTCCGGGATTCGGAAAGCTGGTCGTAACGATTTATACCGCAAGATTTGCCAGAACTCTTTCTTCTCTTTATTCAAGCGGTATACCGATGGTCGAGTGTCTTGAAAGAGCGTCCTCGATCCTCGGAAACAGCTATATAGACGAGAAATTTGAAAAAGTTGTTGATGAGGTAAAGCAGGGCGAACCACTTTCTTCATCGATCCAGCGTACCGAGATCTTTGACTCAATGTTCTGCTCGATCATTTATGTCGGTGAGGAATCAGGTGCTCTGGATGATATTCTTTCCAAAACTTCTGATTATTATGAAGAAGAAGCTGATTCGGCTGTGCAGAGACTGGTTGCCATGATAGAGCCGATCATGATTATTGTTCTCGGCATAATGGTAGGACTTATTATAGCTTCTGTACTTCCTGCACTCTATTCATCATTTGATCAGGTGGCGCAGGCTTAAAAAACTGAAAGGCGGAATTTTTAATGCTTTCATTTGATATAACCGATAATAGTATAAAGATTGTAAAGGGGTATGAAAGCGGCGGTAAGATCAGGATAAATGCGGCTGCAGCTCTTGAAATCGAAAATGATATAATTGTAAACGGACATATAAAGGATGTTCCCAAACTTGCCGGAATGCTTTCCGAAGTTATCAAAAATAACGGGATGAAGGAAAGAGAAGCGATCGTAAGCATTTCCTCGGATCTGACTATTTTCAAAGAACTGCATATTCCAAAAGCGAAGGGACAGCAGTTTCTTAAAATGGTCAAAACTGAAATGCAGACAACTCTGGGAGTTGACGATTCATACAGCTATTCCTATGTTATAGTCGGTGAGGATATCGAAAAGGATGAAAAGGGTGTTGTTGTTGAAAAGGTTCTTGCAACAGCATGTCCATATGAGGTTGTGGAAAGCTATAAAAAGCTTTTTTCCGCTATGAATCTGTCGCTTAAATCTGTAATGGTCGGCTGCAACAGCATTTCCAAGGTTATTTTGTCTGATGTCAAAACCCGTATAAGAATGCCCCTTCTTACAGTGCAGGTTGACAAACATTTCCTGAGTACCAATATCTATGATGACGGAAAACTCGTTTTTTCAAGATTTGTAACGATTGATCCCAATGACTATGCCTATGCACAGAATTACGTGATCGATGCGGTTAATGAAAATATTTTCCGTATGGTTCAGTTCCAGAAAACCAGAAATTCATCAAGCCCTATTGAAAATGTAATGTTTTACGGTGACCTCAGCGAGTATGAAAAGCTTAAGGTTGAGGTGGAATCGCAGGACCTGAATGTAAGCGTGATTTCTGTTCCGCCCCAGATAAGCGGATGTGAAAAACTGGATTTTTCAGCGTATGCCAATGCAATAGGCGCAATGTTCAAGCGCAACAAAAATACCGAAAAGGTGAATCTGCTTGAAACAGATTCGGCTAATAAAAATGCAGTTAAATCGGATTCGTCCTTTACAATCCTTCTTTTGGGTACACTTCTTGGTTCGGCTGCACTTATCGGGGGGATATGGTTTGCGCTTCAGATGAGATGCAATTCCATTGAGACTAAAACTAATGAGCTCAGAGCAAAAATAAATTCTGCCGCAACAATTGAGCAGCAGCAGGAATATGCGGAGCTTGTTAAAAAAGAGGCGAGCATAAACAATTACCGTAATGCGATAGAAAAGGCACTGAATGCTTTCAGGACTCACCCTCAGGTCTCCTCGGAATATATTGATATTATAGATACGGCTTTTACAGAGGCTTCTAATGAACTCGGACTCTGGGCAGATGTATCAATGTTCAGTTACAGCAATTACAGCTTTTCTATTTCACTTATCGTAGGTGCGGATTCAGATCCTTCTCAGACGCTTCCGGCGCTGATAGTGGAAAAATTGTCTGCCTGTGATAAGTTTACAGATGTTTCGTATTCGGGATATACGATCAGCTCTGCTGAAGATATGGGACAGAAATCTGTTCAGTATGAAATAAGCATTGTACTGAATGAACTTGAGCTTCCTACTGAGGCTGAAACGGAAGGAGCTGTACAATAATGAAAAAATTAAGCTATCGTGACAGAATTATTGTTCTTATCGCCCTTGTTTTCATGATCATATTTGCAGGGATATATCTGGTTATCAAACCGGCATTTGAAAATATCAGCCGTGCCAGATCGGATTATGAGCAGGCTGAAAAAAAGTGGAGTGAAGCTCAGAATATGATCTCCCAGATCGATGATATGCAAAAGCGAGTGGACACAAAATATAATGAATCCGTTGAATTTTCGGGGTGGTTTGTTGACGAAAAAGCTGCATATACTCTTGACCAGTTTATGCAGGATTACTTTGACCGCTACGGGATTTATATTAACAACCTGAGCGTGACCGGAGCAGGTGTAACAACATTGGATCCTTACAGTTCCACCAAAGAGGAGATTACGTATCCCCTCAAAGAGTATGCTGATATTTCCGGCACACCGGCTGCAGATAGCAGCAATGAAGGTAATTCGGCTAAGAATGAGGATTCAGCAGAGGCATCCGAAACCGTAGCTTTCGGTACAGTAAACCTGGATTATACTACAACAAAGGATCAGCTTATTGCATTTATGCAGGAAATAAAGGATTCGGGAAAGACAATAGAGATAAATTCAGTTGATCTCGGACCTATTTACACAAATCCTCAGTACTGTACAGGAAATATGCAGATAACAGTTTATTACGTTGAGCCGATTTCCTCTCTTGAACCTGAGCCGACTGAAAGCGGTACAGAAGCAGCAGTAGATTGATTGGACTAAATAAACTGAAAATGGGTGGTGATTTTATGAAAAAGAAAAAAGTTGAAGGTTCTGTACTTTATACTGTTGTATCAGTAATGATGATAATGACGGTGTTTATTTTTGCTGCGCTTACTATGGCGTCAGCTGCCAATAAACGGGCTTTTAACACATATGCAAATAATCAGACACAGTATACCGCCCGTTCTGTTGTTGACAGTATCTGCAAGGCGCTTGAAACAAATACTGATTTTTCATCTTCTTTTTCAAGTCTTTCAAAAGGCTCATCCAAGGATGTTTCAATCAATCTGCCTGATGACGCAATGGGTAAGGTTGTAAAGGCGACTGTAACTAATATCGGAAATGGAAATGAATTCGGGTTTGATTCATCAAAGCCGGTTTATAAGATTTCTGCGGCTGTACAGATGCTCGGGCAGGAAAATACCGTTGCAATGTATGTTCTTGCGGATTATGAAAAGCACACATCGCCTTTTAATTACTCGCTTGTTTCACTGGATTCATCAGAAATTACCGATAATACTCAAATCTTTGGAGGAATAAATACAGGTGTAGGAAGTCCGCATGACATTGAATTAACAAACGCTGTTGAGTTAAATGGCTTTTTTGGATGTAATGGAAACATCACTATGGATACTGCTAAAATGAATTTTACTGCACCTGGAATAGGTTTTTATGTTAATGGAAATCTTTCTTTTAAAAATAGCGGACAAAAAATTGCTTCTGAAATCTCCGGATCGGTTCTTTATAAGGAACTGCCGTATGTTTATGTTGAGGATGTTATTGATTTTTGCGGCATTGATGGGATAAAATTCGGAAGTGAGACTGCGCCCATACTGATATATGCAGGTGCGATACACAATTACGGCGGCGGAAGCTCCGGCATTTACGGTGATGTTTATCTTCTGGATGAGCATAAATTTGAAAACGGAATTGAACAAGGGGTGTCAACATTTTACACTTCTAAAAATGGTAAAGCAGGAAGTTTGTATTCCTGGACAGGAAACCTTGTAAAAAAAGTTGAAATTACTGAAATTGAAAATAATACAAAACATCAGGTGGAGTATCTGGGAGGAAATCTTTATTCCAAAGGAAAAGTTTGTGTAAGCGGTTCTGATACAGCCGACAATCATATTTTTGCAAATGATGTTGTTGCAAGTGAATTAGAGCTTTCTGTTCCTAAAGGTACAACTATTAATGGCTCAGCGGTTATTCAAGATGAACTGTCGATTACTTCCGGCCAAAAATACGAATTTAAAGAAGGCCTTTTTGTTGATCCGGATAAATTCACGATGTCTGCTTCAAATACAGTTATTAATGGAAAAAACAGCAGTGAATATTTGAAAAGCAAAGTTGGAGAAATTTATGATACTAAGTGGGACTGCAGTGCAAATTTTGATAATTGTACCTCTAGGAATGAAGTTAAAATTAACTCTGCGTATTTCGGTGTAAATGGTTCAAATATTAACAATATAAAAGTGGCTTGGAATTCCAAGGCAAAGTTAAAAAGCATTAAGAGTGTAATAGAGATTGGTTCAAAAAAATATGAATATGACGTTAATTTAAATGACAGTTATTCAGGTATAATGGAATTTATTATGCCAAGTGATTTTTTGATTGAAAATTGGAGTGATTTTAAAATCAATTTTAACAGTGCTGTTAAATCTTCAGCAGATGAAACATCAAATGAAATCACTATTAATTCTGTAACTTGTACTGTAAATACAATTGTGTACTATATAGATTCAGTTGAATATATTAAAGCAATAAATGATGTAGCATTTGCAAATAACGGTGGAACTATCTATATTGATAACATTGATCAGTCGGTCAAAATAGAAATGCTTGACGCATCTGATAAGGTAACAGCGGATCCGGCTCAGTTCAGTCAGATCAGAGTTAGTTCCGTTATTCTTCCATATGAAAATGAAACAGCTGTAAGCTATGTGCCAGATAAAACTTATAGTTATGAAAATGAATACGGACAGTTTTTGAAAGATCTTGTTCATAATTACAGTAATTTTTTCCCTTCTTCGATGTCCAGGGAGAATCTTGCTGCAAATAAAACAGTGGATAACAGCTTTCTCGATGAAAATATTTCAGTCACTATGCTCAATAATGCCAAGACCTCAACTGATTTATATTCATCTGTTAATTTCAATGATAAACCTGTTTACTATCTTGATAACGGAACATTGCGTACAACATATGTAAATGCATCAAATGAGACAATATGTGAAAAGGTACCAATGAATGATGAATCCAGAGCAATTACAGAAAGCTGTACCATTATAGGAAGCTTCCAGACTGCACAAACTTTATATATTAACCCCGGAGATAAGGTTATATGGGTGAGACTGGTTAATTTTCATGGCCAGGCCAATTTTAAGATAATTGTGGATGATTCCGGTACAGGAAAGGTCAATTTCTTTGTTCCTAAATCCGGGGAAATAATAAATGTATATAAGGCGTCTGGCGACAGGGTTGTAGTCAGTCCGGAAACGGCATGGTGTGATCCTATCACAACAGATGGGAATTTTACTGTTGAAAGTTCAAGAATTGTCACACAATCTTATGAGGATTGGTTTAACGATGAAAACTCAATAAAGCTTGTACAGAACCCCGACATAAGTGATGAAAATGCAAGGAAAATGATCCCTAACATATATCTCTATATGGATGCCGAAGATAATGGAAGTTTTAATCTTATGGCTAAATCTGTAATAACAGGATATGTTATGGCACCAACAGCCAATTTTGATAAAGATGGGACTCCAGAAGAATTTAATATAGAGTATGATGAGGTTGAATATACCTCTGTGAAATTGGGTCTTATTGGTGCAGCTGTATTTAAAGACATTTCTGTATCAAACCCATTTGGATGTGTTTACATCAACCCCGGCGCATCATCAGACTCAACACCGACATTGGGAGGACTCGGAAAATTCACAGTTCTGTACTATCAGTGCTATTAAAGGAAAGGAGAATGGAATATGAAAAAGCGGACAAAAAAAGCTAAGGGTATGACGCTTGTAGAAGTTATCGTGGCGCTTGCCGTATTTACGATCATATCCGCTCTCCTTGCTTCTGCCGGCGCAGGTATATGCATTATAATGAGAAAAACTGACAGGCTGAATAAAAAAATATCCAATGAAGCGCCAAATGCAGAAGTCAGGGATAATACGGCTTGTCCTGTTCCTACTGAATCAGACGGCTCTGAAAGTGAGGCAGCAATGATACTCAGCATAGACGGAAAGAATTATCAGGTATCCGGTAAAGAACATATAGCTGCGGATGATGAAAATAACTATGAAGAGGGCGGCAATTTCCGTTATTTTGAGGGCTCTTCTGTTGCGGAGGTGCCGTGATGAAAAAAAATAAATTAAAGGGTTTTACTTTGCTGGAGCTTATAATCGTTATGGCGATATTTTCCGGACTTATGGTTGGGGCAATGGCTATTTTAAGACCGGTTCAGAAGCTGTATAACACGACAGCTGAATTTGAGGATATAAATGCTGATCTTGACAATGTGAGACGATATATTGAGGATAATATTAAATATGCTGACAAGGTCAATGTTTACACTGGTTATAATTCTGTTTCTGAGCTTATAAGTTCACCGGATGCTGCGCAGCTGCCTGAGGTTCAGTTAAAACCGGGAACTACGGATGAGTACGAAAAGGTGAGTAAGCCAGTAGATCCTTTGACCTTTTTCAAAAAATATTATTATGATAATGTTATAAATGATAATAATAAAAACATTTTTATTATGGAGATCTCAAATGCGCCGTCAGCGACAGACGCTCTCAGTAATCCGAGTGGAAGCATGGGAAAAGTAAATATCTATAAACTGGATCTTTCAGACAGCTCATATAACTTGATTTCAGAGGCAAACGAAGAATATTATAAAAAGTATTCATATAATTTTCATCTTGGAAAACCTGATTCCGCATCTCCCGGTTCATATACGGGATTTGACTATAATAATGCTGTTATGAGCATTGATGTTTTCAAAAATGATTTCAGTGATTCTGATAATGACGGAAAGTATTTTACTGAGATGCTGAGGAGCGATAATACGTCTCATTCAGATACAACAGCTTCATTTTCGTTTGTGAATATTGCAGTATCGCCTGAGATCAGTGTTGATACAACTCTTATAGGTTCTATTGCGGAAGATGATGAAATTAAGAACACAGATAACAAAATCGTCAGGAAAGCAATGAGATATAAATTTTTTGACAGCGGTACGCCGTCTGATAATATTTATTTTATCTATACGACTCCTGAAATTCTTTTCTGATATCCGGTGTCTTGACTTCGTTCGCTTCTAAAAATACAGAAAAAATGCAGCCGTGAAAACGGCTGCATAAATTACTGTATTTCATATAAATAGAGAAAGCCAGCGGTCAACGAGTGTCTCGCCCCATAATGTTCCTATGAACAGTCCGATCGAAAGAAACGGACCGAAAGCAAATTTTGATTCACCGCTTGCTTTTTTTATAATAAGTCCTGCAATGGCGGCAATTACAATTCCGGCAAATGCTGAAATCACAACCGCCTTGTAGCCTATGAGCAATCCTGCAGCACCCATAAGGAACGTGTCGCCGAGCTCAATTCCGCGTATTCTTTCACCGGTATTCTTTTCAATTATGATTGCGGAAATTTCACCGATCATGAAAAAAGGTGCACTTATAATGAATCCGCCGATGATGCGCTGAAAAATTGTAAGATCGTCAGTTATGAAGACTGATACTGCCGCAAGGATCACGATAGCGATCAGCAGACGTATATCAATTTCCAGAGTGTCCCAGTCCATAAATCCGATCACAATGAGAATCGAGAAGAAAAGGCAGGTAATTATTGATTTAGTATTGAAATCCATAACCGTAAAGGTTATAATATATATAATGGCGTTCATTGCTTCGACAATAGGGTATCTCGGAGAAATTTTTTCTCCGCAGCTTCGGCATTTTCCTTTGAGAAGAAGCCAGCTTACTATTGGTATAAGGTCACGCTGTCTGATCTTCTGACCGCATTTTACGCAGTGTGACGAACGTTTGATGATTGATTCATTATTGGGAAGCCGGCAGATAAGTACATTCAGAAAGCTTCCTATACAAATTCCGAAAATAAAAATAATGGTATAAAATGAAATGTAGAACCCTATGTCAAGATTGTCGAGTCCTAAAAGTGTGTCTGGCATTTGAGTTTCCTCCATAAAAAGATTTTATACTGATATTTTAGCATATATTTTGATTAATTACAAGAATAAAAAATCGGAGGCTATAAATGGGAAATAATATTCGAATCGGAGATTATCTTGTATCAGTTGGTCTTATTACTGAAGAACAGCTTATGAGTGTTCTGAAAGCACAGAAAGAATCAAACGGTACAAAAAGATTCGGTGAGATGATAATAGAGCTTGGAATTCTTTCTGAGGTAAGGTTTGCTCAGGCACTTTCAAAAAAGCTGAAGGTTCCGTTTATGGATATTTCCAATATGGAAATAAATGAGGAGGCAGCAAAAAAAATCCCGGAGGCTCTTGCAAAAAAATATACAGTAATCGGTATAAGCATACAGGGAAAGCGTCTCATTGTTGCAACGGATGACCCGATAAATTTTAACATACTTGAGGATATAAAGATTTCGACCGGTATGGAAATAGTTCCGGTTTTAGCTACCCGTACAGCCATAAACAAGGCTATCGGCAAAACATATCAGAAGCAGAAGGTTGAGGGCGTTGTTGAAAGTGTAAACCAGCAGATGGGTGCAGAGGAAAAGGAGGATGACGCTGCCAAGGAGAGAATAGAAAGCGCTCCTATCGTAAAACTCGCTACAACTATCGTTGAGAATGCTTTTCGTGCAGACGCTACGGATATTCATATCGAACCGTTCAAAAAGTATACAAGAATAAGGATCCGTGTAAACGGTGACCTGATCGAGCTTATGAACATTTCAAACGTCGTACATAATTCACTTGCGACCCGTCTGAAGCTTATAAGCGATATGAATATCGCCGAAAAGAGAATTCCGCAGGACGGACGCTTTTCCCAGACAGTTGACGGCGTTCAGCTTGACGTCCGTGTTTCTTCGCTCCCGACGGTAAATGGTGAAAAGATAGTTATCCGTATTCTTTCAACAGGCGCAATCGCCCTGCGTAAGATCACGGACCTGGGTATGACTGATTACAATTACGACATGTTTGAGAAGATGCTCCGCTGTCCTCACGGCGTAATTCTTGTAACAGGACCTACGGGTTCAGGTAAAACAACTACTCTTTATGCGGCGCTGGGCGAGATCGCCAAGCCGAACGTTAACGTTATTACGGTTGAGGACCCTGTCGAAAAGAATATTGACGGGATCAATCAGGTGCAGGTAAATTCAAAGGCAGGTATGACCTTTGCTGCGGCTCTCCGCTCGATACTCCGTCAGGATCCGGATATTGTTATGATCGGTGAGATGCGTGACGCTGAAACTGCTGAGATCGGTGTAAGAGCCGCTATTACGGGACACCTTGTGCTTTCCACGCTTCATACAAATGACGCTGCTTCCACAATTACCCGACTTGTGGATATGGGAGTGCCGTCCTATATGGTTGCCTCGTCTCTTATCGGCGTTGTGGCACAGCGACTTGTAAAGGTGCTTTGTCCCAAGTGCAGGAAGGCAAGAATGTCCAATGAAGAAGAAAACGAACTTATGAATATTGACAAGCCTGTCGAGATATACGAGCCTTGCGGATGCAATGAGTGCAGCAATACAGGCTATAAAGGAAGAACTGCCATACATGAGATCATACATTGTACAGGCGGGATATCAGAAATGATCGTGAACGGCGCAAACAAGGATCAGCTTGAAAGGGAAGCTAAGAAAAACGGCACAAAGCTTCTTCGTGACAACGTAGCACAGCTTGTAATGGAGGGCAAAACCTCGATCGATGAGCTTGTAAGAGTAACATACGCAATTTAAAACAGGAGGATTACATAAATGATTATTGACATTAACAAAATTCTTGACGAGGCAAGAGCGCTGGGATGTTCTGACCTTCATTTCACAACTGATATAAGTCCTATCGTCCGTCTGCACGGCTCTTTAAAGCAGATGACAGACTATCCGGTTCTTACTAATGAGATGATTCTGGACGTTGTTGATCAGATGACGAATGAGACTCAGAAGGAAAGTATCAGCAAGACTATCGATACAGACTTTTCTTATGTTACAGCAAGCGGTTTCCGTCACAGAGTAAATGTCTATTTCCAGAGAGGCAATACGGCTATTGCTATCCGTCTTCTCAGAAACGATATTCCGACTCTTGAGGACTTGAATCTCCCTCATGTCCTTGAAGAATTCTGCAAGCGGCCAAGAGGACTTGTACTTGTAACAGGTCCGACAGGTTCCGGTAAATCAACAACACTTGCCGCAATGATGGATTATATCAACGTTCACAGAAGCGCGCATATAATAACAGTAGAGGATCCTATCGAGTATATGCATGAGCATAAGTGCTGTATGATAAATCAGCGTGAGGTGGGAATGGATGTTCCGAACTTTGCTGCGGCACTCAGAGCCGCTCTCCGTGAGGACCCGGACGTTATCCTTGTCGGAGAAATGCGTGACTTTGAAACTATTTCAGCGGCGGTAACTGCGGCTGAAACGGGACACCTTGTGTTCTCGACTCTGCATACCACAAGCGCTTCCGACACGATAAACCGTATCATCGACGTTTATCCTGAGCATCAGCAGCAGCAGATAAGAGCACAGCTTGCCAATGTTCTTGTAGGCGTAATTTCGCAGACTCTTGTCCCCACGGCTGACGGAAAGGGACGTGTTGCATCGGAGGAAATCCTCAATGTAACTGACGCCTGCGCCGCAATGATCCGTGACAATAAGGTACATCTTATCCAGTCTGCGATCCAGACAGGAAAGCAGAGCGGAATGCAGACGCTCGACCAGGATCTTGCAAGGCTTACAAAAATCGGAAAGATTTCCGAAGCATCAGCACTGGAAAAATGTCATGATAAAGAGGAATTCTACCGATTTCTTAATGCAAGATAGTGTGGTAAAAATCACAACGTTGAAAATTATTGTGTATTTTGACGAAAAAATGTCAATTTAAAACGTTTAACATTTCCAAAACATAGAAGATTCTAAAATCGGTTGACAACAGGAATTGAATGTGATATTATAAATACATGAAAAGCAGGAACATACAAAATTGACGTCATTTATTTGTTTCCTTTATTGAAATGATTTATCAACAAATTTTCTTGATTTTTAGGAGGTTATTATGAAAAAGAACAGTAAAAAGATAACAATGTATTCATTAAAGAATGCAAAGCTTGCAAAAAAGAAGAATGTTAAAGGTTTCACCCTTGTTGAACTTATCGTTGTAATCGCTATTATCGGTATTCTTGCAGTTGTTCTTGTTCCAAATATGATGAAGTATGTAAAGAATGCAAGTCTTTCAAAGGCAAATGATGCAGCTTCAAAGATCGCTGAACAGGCTAATCTGATTGCTGCTGAAATGGAAATGGAAGGCAAAACACTTAGTGGTGCATATACCGCAGATACTGATTCATTTTCATTAAGTGGTGATAGTAGTGCAGATGCTTTTACCGAAAAGCTAAGTAAAGCTGTTCCTTCTCTTGATGCTGATAGTAAAGTTACAATTGTTTTTGATGAGACGACAGGTCAGGTTAAAGCTGTTGCTTATGCAGAGAGTGATGATGCGAAGTATGTAGGTGCTTATCCTGATCCTGTAACATTGGATGATTTAAGTGATGGCGGAGATTATGCTCCGGATTCTAAAGAAAGTTCTTATGTTAAACTTGCTAAAAAAATAAATCCTCCTGCATGAAAAATAGAGCAGACAGTTTAACACCAAATTTATCCTAAACTAAAAATGAAAATAAGGTTCCTTTAAAAGGAGCCTTATTTTAGTAGAAAGAGGGGACATTATGAAAAAACAGAAACTAAAGGGGTTTACTCTGTTTGAACTTGTAATCGTCATAGCAATTATCGGGATTCTTGCAACTGTTGCCGTCCCCAATATGATCTACTGGATAAGCAAGTCAAAATATAAAACCGCCTGCGATCAGGCAGAGCTTATTTATAATTCCGTCCAGACGATTGTCCAGAAATATGATACAATTGACCGTTCTGTAAAAGATTCGTCTTCTAAGCAGCTTTCGGGAACGCATACCTGCGGAAATCTTACCGGAGTGACATTTACAGACGATGCAAATTCGGAGTTGTATAAGAAGATCAAGGGATATTATAAGGAAGCTGACAGGTGCGCATGGGCGGTGAAAATTGAAAATTACAAGATCACAGCTGTCTATTATTCTGAGTCTGAATCAGATAATTATGTGGGAATATATCCCTCAACAGACAGTTATGACACCTATGTCAAAGAAGATATTATAACAAAATATAATAACGGATAAAAAAATGAACGGTTTAGGTCACCCCTTATACAAAGTTTTTCAAAGGAACTGTTATAAAAGACCTGTACAGAAATATATACTTCCCCTGAATTCAGACGAAAGAACTGACGATAATTTGTATAATGGAAATTAAGGCGAAACAAAATTGAATAAGGATAGCTAAAAAAGACGTGTTGCTCTGAGAGCAACACGTCTTTTTTATAATGTGATTTATAAAATTACATGCTTAAAATTTTATGCTTTAACATGATCAAATCAAAAACATTTATAAACCCATCGCCGTTAATATCTGCCAAATCAACACAATCATCTGATTTCTTTAAAAGAAATTGTTGCAATGCAACTACATCATATACATTTACAAATCCGTCTTTATTTACATCATAAATATTTTCCGGCCTGACATCTCCATCACTTTCAATTGAGTAATATGAAAAATGCGTTGTTGTAAAAGTAATTGTTTTTGTTGATGGATTATAAACCCCATTCATATCGGTTTTTGTTCCGTCAGGCGCTATGTAGTATACCCACACTTCATTCGCAGATACAGGCTTCGTGTATGGAACAGTAATTGTGACCGTACCATCGTTTTCCTGAGAATTAAATTCAATTTTATTTCCGTCAGTGTCAGTCAGATCAAAATCAAGCAGTTTTCCGCCGTTTTCTATAACTTCATTTGCTGCTTCGCTCATTGTTTCATCTTTTGAATTTTTAACAACATTATAGCTGAAACTGATATCCTTATTACCGTGACGATGCTTGATCTCAATTACTGAATCAGCGTCAAATATTGCTGAACCGTTATTTGAAAAAATAGGAAGTTCCTGAGAATCATCAAGATTTTCTATAACATCTGCTCCTAATCCTGCCTCAAACCCTTCATTGCCGGTATTTTCTGAAATTTCAATATACTTGATGTTATTCTCTTTTGCATAGTTTATCGCATAACTGTCCTTAGGGGCACTTATTACAAGAAAATAGCAGTTTTCAAAAGCATATTCTTCTATACTGTTTACTGTTTCAGGAATATAAATTCCCGTCATTTTTTCGCAGTTTTCAAATGAATAATCTCCTATTATTGTCACATTATCCGGGATCATGATATTTTTTAATCCGGTGCAGTTTGAAAAAGTGTAAGACAGATTATCAATACCGGTTGGAATATCAATATGATCAATAAGAGGACAACCGGACAGTATACATGGACCAAGATATTCAACCGAATCCGGAATTACAAATTTTTTCAGTGAAACGCATTCTGCAAATGCACCATCTTCAATTGAAAGCAGTCCATCCGGCAAATCTGCCTCTTGCAGTGAGATACATTCTCTGAATGCATTAATACCAATTACTGTAATGTCTGATGGGATTTCTATATTTTCGAGTGATCTGCATGTCATAAACATATCCGTCCCTATTTCTTTCAAAGATGAGGAAAGGAATACTTCTTTAAGATTGGTGCAGTTAGTGAAGGCACCATTCTGCATCGTTATAACTGAATCGGGTATTCTTATGGTTTTTAGTGATCTGCAGCCGCTGAATGCCTTGTAACCTATTATTTGCAGACTATCCGGCAAATTGCATTCCTGAAGCTCTTCACAAGAACTGAAAGTATTGTTTTCCAGTTTTTTTAGTTCAGCTTCTATGGTGATGCGGATCATATTTCGGTTATTTCCGAAAACTTCTGATGCCATAGCTGTAACATGATGTCCGTCAACTTCTGCCGGAACAATGATTTCAGTGTCACTTCCTAAGTATTCTGTTAGCATCATATGGTCTTCGGTGTAAAGATATCTCCACAATTCGTTTTCTCCTGATGCAAGGTTAACATCAGACATATTTTCTTTCCCGATAACAAAAGGAATACCATTTTTATCAGCATATTCCTGTGCAGTGCTGTTTTCTTCGCCATAAATCGTTAATATTGGACAAGCAGCAAACGCATCATCCTGTATATAAAGTGTATTGTCAGAAATATAAACTTCTGACAGCGAATCACATGACTCAAAAGCCTGATTATATATCTCAACGACTGAATCCGGTATTATGATTTGTTTAAGAGAATTGCAATTGCAAAAAGCTTTTGTATATATACGTGTAACTGTATTCGGAATCTCAACGCTTTCCAGATCTTCGCAGTTTGCAAATACTTCAACATCAATATCTGTAATGCCTTCAGGTACGCTTACATTTTTAAGACCGGATCCTTCAAACGCACATGCGCCTATAGTTTTTAAATTGTCTGGCAAAACGATGGATTCAAGTGAAGAACAGCCTTGGAAAGACTCATCAGCGATTGTTTCCAGTGAATCAGGAAGTGTAACTTTATTTAATGTTGTGCAATATCTGAATGCATAACGCTCTGATTTTAATAAACCTTCCGGCAATTCAACAGATTTCAATGTTTCACAATCAGCAAAACAGTTTTTTGGCAGTGTTTTGATTTTGGCTTCGATCTTTACATTTTCTATGCTTTGATTCTGATAAAAAAGACTGTCTGACAATCTTATTACTTTTAATTCATTAAGAAATTCGGGTATTATAACATCCGGATCACTTCCATGATATCCGGTTACTACGGCACTTTCATCAGAGTTTACATAATCAAAGTCATCTGCTGTGCCAGAAAGAATTGTTTTTTCATTCAAATTTTCTTTTCCGGCAACAAACTCATATTGTAGATCTGAAGCATACTGTTGTGCATAGCTGTTATTTTCTCCGTATATTGTAAGGAAATAGCAGTCTGAAAACAAATTTTCAGCCAGAAAAGTCACGCTTGCAGGAATGTAAACAGCGGACAATGAGATACAGTCTTCAAACGCATTTGAATTAACAGTATTGATCCGGTCTGGAAATACAATGGAGCGCAGTGCCCGGCACATCGTAAAAACATTATCTTCAATTACTGTCGCATTTTCCGGCAGGATAACTTCCTCCAGAGCAATACAGTTCTCAAACAGCTCATAAGGAACAGTGGACAGATTATCCGGAAGTTTTGCTGATTTCAGATTTACACAAGAAAAAAATGATCCATTTTTAAGATCCGTAACACTATCCGGTATATCGACATATTCAAGATCAGATTCTGAAAAAGCATAGTCCTGTATTTCTTCAAGTTTATCCGGCAGATCAATAGCTTTGAACCGACAATAGGTAAAGGCTTGTGATTCGATTACTTTCAGTGTTTCAGGCAAAGCCACTGACTCTAAATTACAGCCATAGAAGCACTGCAAAGGAATTACTGTGATTTCTGCATTAATAACAACATTTTTCAGTATGCTATTCATAAAAAACGCTTTCTCTGTAATATCCGTTACCGGTTTCCCGTCAATCTCTTTCGGTATCACCAGATCAGAAGATGTTCCCTCATAACCTGTGATAACAACCTTTTCGCTGTTATACAGATAAGTCAGTCCTTCTTCGGTTTTTCCTTCCTGAACATCTTCTCCCAGATCACTATCCACAGCTTCAACAGATATAAAAATCGACTTGTCTGTATTTAAGATTCTGCTTGCGCTATTCAAGGAAACAGAAGTAAATAATGAAGCAGCAAGAGCTAAGGAAAATATTTTTGTTATATGTTTTTTCATAAATTTCTCCTTTAAATATAAATATCGTAACGAATTTTAACTTAATTGTATCATAATAAATGTAGAAAGTCAACAAAATTGATTGGATATTGTGTATTATTTACCAAAATTACTGTGCTTTTTGATGTTTTACTTTTTTAGAAACATGAATACTTCTACAGATACTGCGTATATGGTGTTGCTATTTAGCAAGAGGACTGCAATACCAACAATTGACCGATTAATCATGAGGTGATATAATAGACATAACAAATCGGTATAAAATGAAATAAATTCACAGGAGGAAATCCATGTCCAGACAAATACTGATAATAGATGACGATGAGGACCTGTCCTTTATCATATCCGAAATGCTCGAAGGCTATGGTTACGAGGTGACCTGTGCCACCGACAGCGAAAAGGCGTTTGAACTGCTTGCAGAAAATACATATCATCTTATACTGCTTGACATTAATCTGCCCGATACAACAGGCTTTGAGCTATGCAGAGAGCTTCGCCGGATATCCACTGTTCCTGTAATTTTCGCAAGCGCACGCACCAGCGAGACAGACCGCATTACCGGTTTTGACATCGGCGGTGATGATTACCTTCCAAAGCCCTATTCTATGAAGGAACTGCTGTCGAGAGTAAATGCCCTTATACGCCGCACCTACGGCTTCAATGATGAAGAAAAAATCCTGATATTCGGCAATGTAACTGTGAATATCACAGCAAGAACTGTCACAAAAAACGGTGAGCCTGTTTCACTTTCTCTGCGCGAATTTGACCTGCTTGCATATCTTTGTGAGAACAAAAATACGGCAGTACCCAAAGAAAAGCTGCTTGCAGAAGTATGGGGAGCTTTTTCAATGGTTGAGCCGTCCACGCTGACGGTCCATATCCGCTGGCTCAGGGAAAAGCTTGAGGACGAGCCGGCAAAACCGCAGTTTATAAAAACTGTATTTAAAGTGGGATATATGTTGGAGGTATCAGAATGAAAAATAAGCTTATAGGCGCAGCGGCGGCGTTTGCAGCGGTGATTATTGCAATAACCGCCTGCTTTCTGATTTCAGACAGAGCCGTTGACCCACAGGACGTAAAGTCCGGGCAGATCATAGCGGCGAATGAAATAGAACAGCTTATACGTTCAGGAGAAACTGAACAAGCCGCCGAAAAAGCGGAACTATTGCAGGAAAGTCTGCGAAAATCTGATGCAGGCTATCACAGTGACAGCAGAACAGTCATAATGTGCGGAATTTCTCTTGCATTCGTGCTTGTGGTGTTCGGTTATGTCTACTTTGCGATACTTCGCCCGTTTGACAAGATGAAAGCTTTTGCGCAAAAGATAGCGCAGGGGAATTTCGACGTGCCGCTTGATTACGAGCGTTCCAACTATTTCGGAGCGTTTACATGGGCGTTCGACAGTATGCGCCGTGAGATAACAAAATCCCGTGCCTGCGAGCGTGAGGCTATCGAAAACAACAAGACGGTTATTGCAACGCTGTCCCACGACATCAAAACTCCGATATCCTCTGTCCGTGCCTACGCCGAGGGTCTGGAGGCAAATATGGACAGTACTCCCGAAAAGCGGGAGAAATATCTTTCTGTTATCATGAAAAAGTGCGACGAGGTTTCAAAGCTTACAAACGATCTGTTCCTGCACTCTCTTTCCGACCTTGACAAGCTGAAGATCAATTCCGAAAAATTTGAGATTTGCGGATTTATTGAAAATGCAGTAGGAGAAATTGCGGCAGAGCAGAACGACGTGCGTTTTGCAAAGCCGAACTTTACAGCACAGGTTTCAGCAGACAAAAACAGGCTGACGCAAATCACGGAAAATTTAATTAACAATGCAAGAAAGTATGCAAAATCAGATATTGATGTGTTTATTGTGCAGTCGGACGGCAATGCAGAAATTCATTTCCGTGACTTCGGCAGGGGAATACCCGACGAAGACATGCCCTTTATCTTTGACAAATTCTATCGGGGCAGAAACTGCGGAAACGAGCAGGGTTCGGGGCTGGGACTTTATATCGTAAAATACATTACAGAGCAGATGCACGGCAGGGTCATGCTTCACAATCATTCGGACGGTCTGGAGGCGATTATCAGTCTGCCGATAATTTCTCAGAGTTCTTAATGACTTCTTAATATCTTTTCTGATAGAATGGCTATATCACGAAATGAAAGGATCAGATTTATGAAAAATACAATTCTGTCGGCAAAGGGACTTTGCAAGAGCTTCGCTCACAACGGCGGTCAGATTCACATTCTCTCCCACGTTGATTTTGAGCTTTACGAGGGAGATTTCACAGTTATTATGGGAGCCTCCGGTTCGGGAAAATCAACTCTGCTTTACTCTCTCAGCGGTATGGACAGAGCCACCGCGGGGCAGGTCATGTACGGGAGCTCAGACCTTGTAACAATGAACGAAAAAGGTATTGCCAGACTCAGACACACAGATTTCGGCTTTATCTTTCAGCAGATGCACCTTGTCAGCAATCTGACACTGTTTGAGAATATTGCTGTGCCGGGATATCTGAACAAAGACAAATCCGCCGCAGAGGTAAAAGACCGTGCGGAAAAGCTTATGGAGCAGATGAGCATTTCTCATATAAAAACTCACCTGCCGTCACAGGTTTCGGGCGGTGAACAGCAGAGGTGCGCTATTGCAAGGGCGGTCATAAACAGTCCAAAGCTTCTGTTTGCAGACGAGCCCACCGGTGCGCTGAACCGAAAGAATACCACGGAGGTGCTCAATCTTCTGACGGAGCTTAATCAGTCCGGACAGAGCATTTTAATGGTAACTCACGATATGAAAGCGGCGCTCAGGGCAACGAGAATACTCTATCTTGAGGACGGCAAAATAATCGGCGAACTGCCTCTGCCGCCTTATGACCCTGATGAGGAAAAGAGCCGTGAAACCCAGGTAAACGCATGGCTTACCTCTTTGGAATGGTGAGGTGCTGACATGGAAATTCTGACCTTGCTTAAAGCAAATATCCGCCGCAAAAAAGGAACGTTCATAAGCATTATGCTGCTGACCATGATTATCGTAACTATTATCACAGCGGTTTTCAGCGTCCGTGACAATTATGACAATGCACTTGACAGCGCCCTTGAGTATGCTGACGGGGGCGAGATAAACGCATACATTAAAACAGATACTCTTACTGATGAACTGCGCCAGTCTGTGGAAAACAGCGAACTTGTGGAAAAAGTCGAGTATTTTGACGGCATTGCAGCAAATGGCACAACTATCGGTGAAAACTATTACGGCAATCCATATTTTATGATGGAAATGACGGATAAAATAAAACCGTTTAATTCCGGTGCTGATGATTTTGAAGAAAGCGTTCCGAAGCTGAAAAGCGGTGAAATCTATCTGCCGCTGGGTTTGAAATACAAGATGGAATGTAATGCGGGTGACACCGTTATAATGGATCTTATAGGCGGTAAATCAGCAGAGTTTAAGATAAAAGGCTTTGTACAGGAGCCAACATGCGGCACTATGATGATGGGCATAAAATATGTGTTTATCAGTCATGAGGATTTTCAGAGATACTATGACCTGTGCAAACCCCTTGAAACCGGGGATATGCATTGTGACTTCACCGTAATGCGTATTCATCAGGCAGCTGGTTCAGATCTTTCACCTGCAAAATTACAGCGTCAGTTGAACATGGAAACAAAGATAGTTGACTATTCCACATTCACGCTGAATAAGGCACAAACCCTTAACTACACCACTCTTCTGCCCGACATGCTTCTGGACGTTGTACTTGTGTTTGCGATACTGCTTTTTGTCACTGTTCTCATAGTCATGAGCCACAGTATCGGTACGGAAATTGAGATAGACTATACAACTCTCGGAGTACTGAAATCACAGGGATTTACCAAAGGTAAAATCAGAGCGGTAATAATGTTACAGTATATTATAGCAGAGATAATAGGCATAATTTCCGGCAGTTTTGCGGCGATACCGCTGGAGAGACTGATAAGCAGCATTTTCAGATTTGTTACAGCCGTTCTGCCTGACAGCGGCATTTCGGTTTTCAAGACGCTGCTGTTTACCATAGTCATACTGATAGCTTCGGTAATACTCATTTTCATCAAAACGGGAAAAATCACAAAAATATCCCCCGTCAGAGCAATTTCCGGAGGACGTGAGGAAATATATTTCAGCAGCCGTCTGAATGTTCCCATATGCAAAAAGCTTCTTTCCGCAAGCCTTTCGCTGAGACAGTTTACCTCTGCAAAAAAGAGGTATATTGGCGCTGTTTTCATAACGGCAATACTTACTTTTTGCATGATAACTATAAATCTTGTGGGAAATATGTTTTCCTCACGAAATGCACTGCGCTTAATGGGACTTACTATTGCTGATATGTATGTGTATTTAGATGAATCTGCCGGCAGTCTTGATGACATTGACGAAATAATAAAAGGTTATACGGAAATAGAAGATGAAAACTGTACTATCGGAAATTATTTAAGTATAAACGGCGAACAGGTGATTTGCACAATGTATGAAAACCCGCAGGGTATCAACGGAATTTTAAAGGGCAGAGAGCCGATATACGACAACGAAATACTCATTACTGAAATGGTTGCGGATTCTCTCGATATAAAAATGGGTGACGAAGTAACAGTATCTTCTTCTGAGAAAGACGAAAGCTATGTGATATCGGGAATATATCAGTCAAGCTATGACGCCGGTATGAGCTTTGCAATGGGATTTGATGCCGCTGAAAGGCTTGGTATAGATACAAATACAAGTTACAGGTATTACATCATTGAGGATAAGTCCAAGGCAAACGCCATTGCTGACAAGATAACGGAAAAATACGGCGATGACGTTATCGTCGATGTTTATGACGAAGCGGCTGATTCAGAAATGCAGATGTATAATATGATAATATCTGTTCTGAAAATAGTTATATATGCGTTCTCGATCATTTTCGCTTTCGTTGTGGTAAGAATGGTCTGCTCAAAAACCTTTATACAGGAGCGTACCGACATAGGCATTTACAAGGCTATGGGATTTACTTCAAACAGGCTTCGCCTTGGTTTCGCCATAAGATTTCTGATAATTGCCGTTATTGGTTCTGTTTTCGGAGCGGTGCTGAGCGTATTTCTGTCGGAAAGAATACTGTCCCAGCTGTTCAGATTGATGGGTATGTCCAGAGTCATGCTGGAATTTACGGCGGCAGCTATGCTTGTACCGATCGGTGCTATAAGTCTGAGTTTCTTTGTATTTGCTTATCTTGTTTCACGAAGGATAAAGAAGGTTGCAGTCAGAGAACTGGTAGTTGAATGATTATTCCGGAAATCGCAGACAAGTGAATATACATATAAAGGCTTCGGAACTGTTCCGGAGCCTTTTTTACCAACGAATTTATCCTGCGACTTGCTATTTTATAATTGTAATATGGCAGTGCGCAGTTGCTGAGATTGGAGTGCGGCAGTTTTGTGGAAATACCTTGCGTAGGTAATTGACATTTGCAGAACATAAAAGTATAATTATATAAAAAGATGTTTATGATAACACGAAAAAATACAGGAGAAGCAATGAAGCAAAAAGTATATGATTATTTAAGAACCATTCCCAAAGGAAAAGTAGTAACATATGGTCAAATAGCAGAATATTTAGGCAATAAAAAATTATCCAGAGTTGTTGGTAATATACTTCACAATAATCCTGATGAATACAAATATCCTTGTTATAAGGTGGTAGACAGGAATGGTAATTTATCAAAACATTTTGCCTTTGGCGGTATTGAAAGTCAAAAAAAGAAATTAGAGGAAGAAGGTATCATCGTTGAAAATTGCAGAGTGGACTTAGATAAATATCAACATGATAATTCCTGATTAGCATTATGCTGAAATTTAAAATCAGCATAATGCTTTTTCTGTTCTTAATTTTTAAAGAATATTTTTTCTTTTGTGAAAATGCTTCAAAGGTATCTATCAAACCCGTTGTTCATGCTCCGGATAAATCAAGCGGTCACATAACTCGGCGGATTGACATTTACTTCCGCTTTGACGTTTCCGTCTTTATTGCTGTTGCTGACAGCAGAATATATGACAAAAAGAGAAAGGCTGTGTAGAATAGCATACGCAGCCTTTCATTCAAATTATTAAAACTTCTTTATGAGTGCATCTTTTTTGTTGCGTTCACTTTTGGTTTTACAGAATGTCGATATATTCTCCCGCAAGAGCCTTGTTCATGCTTCGTACAGCGCAGAATTTTCCACACATGCTGCATGTATCGCTGTGATCGTCCTCGGGAAGCCTGCTGCTTCGTATCTTCTTTGCAGTTTCGGGGTCGAGAGCGCATGCGTACTGAGCATCCCAGTCGAGATTTCTTCGTGCGTCAGCCATTTTGTCGTCAATATCTCTTGCACCGGGAATCCCCTTTGCAATATCTGCGGCGTGTGCCGCAATTTTTGAAGAGATGATTCCCTGTTTTACATCGTCAACGTTCGGCAGAGCTAAGTGTTCAGCCGGAGTTACATAGCAGAGGAATGCAGCGCCGTTCATAGCCGCAACTGCGCCGCCGATCGCACCGGTAATGTGGTCATATCCCGGAGCAATGTCTGTTACAAGAGGACCTAAAACATAGAAAGGCGCGCCTTTGCAGATACTTTTCTGGACTTCCATATTAGCCGCCACCTGATTGAGCGGAACGTGACCCGGTCCCTCCACCATTACCTGAACGTTGTGATCCCATGCTCTCTGGGTAAGCTCGCCCAGACGTACAAGCTCCTCTATCTGACAAACATCGGTAGCGTCAGCAAGACATCCCGGCCGGCATGCGTCACCGAGAGAAACGGTAACGTCATATTCTTCGCAAATGTCCAGGATCTCGTCAAAGTATTCATAAAACGGGTTTTCCTCGCCGGTCATGGACATCCACGCAAAAACAAGACTTCCTCCGCGGCTTACAATATTCATTTTTCTCTTGTTGTTTTTTATCTGCTGGATTGTCTTGCGGGTTATGCCGCAGTGCAGGGTCACAAAATCCACGCCGTCCTCAGCGTGCATGCGGACAACGTCGATAAAATCCTTTGCTGTAAGCGTTGCAAGGTCCCTCTGATAATGAATAACACTGTCATAAACAGGAACGGTGCCGATCATTGCAGGACATTCCTGCGTAAGCTTTTGGCGAAACGGCTGAGTGTTTCCATGACTTGACAGGTCCATGATAGCTTCTGCTCCCAGATCGACTGCGCTCATGACCTTTTTCATTTCAACTTCATAATCCTTGCAGTCACGCGAGATTCCCAGATTGACATTGATTTTGGTGCGCAGCATGCTGCCAACACCCTCAGGGTCAAGACAAGTATGATTCTTATTTGCACAGATTACGGCTTTTCCCTCGGCAACAAGCTTCATAAGCTTGTCAGCCGGCATTTTTTCCTTTTTTGCAACGATCTCAAGTTCCCTGGTAACGATACCTTTTCTTGCCGCATCCATCTGCGTTGTATAATTCATAAATATTCTCCTTTTGATTTAATTACAGAAATAGCTTTTCGCTATGTCAAATCCGTGATCCATGGGACCGCTTCCGTGTCCAAGTTCAAGCCCTGCGGACAATGCCCCCGAAATATATTCTTTTGCCCTTTCAATTGCCTTTGCTGTGTCATATCCCTTAGCAAGGTTTGATGCAATGGCAGAGGAGAGTGTACAGCCTGTTCCGTGGGTATTTTCTGTATTTACTTTTTTTCCGAAAAACCATCTGTATTCTCCGTTTTGATAAAGCAGGTCATTTGCGTCATTTATCATGTGGCCGCCCTTGCAAAGTACCGCACATTCATAAGCAGAACTGATTTTTTCAGCAGCTGAAATCATATCATCAGCTGTGGTGATCTTCATCTGAGCAATCAGTTCCGCTTCGGGAATATTCGGCGTAATAATGTCTGCAACAGGAAAAAGCCGCTCTTTAAGAGATCGGACGGCATCTTCGTCTATAAGCCTTGTTCCGCTTGTAGAAACCATAACCGGATCGACAACGATGTTTTTTGCTCTGTACCGGCAGAGCTTTTCCGCTGTTACGGTGATCAGCTCTTTGGATGGCATCATACCGATCTTAACGGCATCGGGAAAAATATCGGTGAATATGCAGTCAAGCTGCTGTGACAGAAATTCGGGGGTAACTGTAACTATACCGGCAACGCCTGTTGTGTTCTGAGCGGTGAGGGCGGTAACAGCGCTCATGGCGTAAACGCCGTTTGTAATCATGGTCTTTATGTCTGCCTGAATCCCGGCGCCGCCGCTTGAATCACTTCCTGCTATTGTAAGTACGGTTTTCATAGCTGCACCTCTTTTTCCGCCGACAAAACTGAAATGTCATAGGCTGTTTTCTTCAGTTTACGTACTGCACTGTATATATCATCCGCACCGAAAACAGCTGATACAAGCGCTGTTCCACATATTCCGCAGTCTTTGAGCCAGCAGATATTTTCAGCAGTGATCCCGCCGATCGCAACAGCCGGAATTGCGACAGATTTACAGATTTCGGATAATTCTTTTTTAGTAATGCGAATGGCATTCTTTTTGGTGGGTGAGGGGAAAACTGCGCCCACACCAAGGTAATCAGCGCCGTCAGCTTCGGCTTTTTGTGCCTGATGCACAGTCTTTGCGGTCACGCCTATAATAAAGTTCTCTCCTGTCATTTTGCGTACTTCACTGACCGGGCAGTCCTCCTGTCCCACGTGAACTCCGTCGGCGCCGCTTTTAAGTGCCGTCTGTACATTGTCATTTATAATAAGGGGAACGCCGTATCTGTGGCAAAGCCTGCGGATCTCAACGGCATTTCTTATAAGCACATCCTCAGCCATATTCTTTTCACGGAGCTGTACGCAGGTCACACCGCCTTTCAGAGCCTGTTCGATCTGCTCATACAGGCTGAGTTTGCCTGTCCATTTTCGGTCTGTCACAGCATACAGCAGTAACTGTTCTCTTCTGATCATAGCTGCTCCCTTTTAATATCTGTAAATTTTTTCTTATATATTTGTCTGATTTTATCCATCAGGTTTCCGGGATCTTCACAGCGCATCAGCTCACTCATAATACAGATGCCGTCTGCTCCTGCATTAAAAGCAAGATGGGCGTTTTTTTCTGTTATTCCTCCGAGAGCATATACAGGAACCGGTACTTTGCGGCATATTTCGTTCAGAAAATCAAGTCCACGGGGCTCAAGTCCCTTTTTGCAGTCTGTCGGGAATATGTGGCTTGCGGTTATGTATGTACAGCCAAGATGTAATGCTTCTTTTGCTTCCTTCAGTGAGTGGCATGAGGCTCCTATAACGGAAAATTTATTTTTTTGGTTTTCTGAAATCTGACGCAGAAGGTGCATGGGAAGATGTACAGCTTCTGAATCAAGCTCTGATGCAATATCTGTAAAGCTGTGCAGAATGCAGGGTACATTATAGCTACTGCATATATGCATAACCTGTTCTGCAAGCTTTCGGTACTCCTGCGGCGGCATATCCTTTTCGCGCAGAATTATTCCGTCAGGAGAGGCTTTTGCGATTGATGTGATACGGCTCAGAAAATCCTCTCTGCACAGCTTTCTGTTTGTAATACAGATTATCTTACACATAAAGATAATCGTTCATGACCGGCTGAAGTCCCTCGTCGGAAATATCCCGGTACATACTTTCAAGATTTCGATCGTCGTTGATTTCAAACTGCTCGTCACCCTCAGCTGAGCAGTTTTCTTTTCCGGTATATTTGCTTTCATGGTCTCCAATACCGGTTGAAACTCCTGCTGAAACCTTGGTCGCGGCAATTTTAACAATACCGTTTCTGAACGATTCGCTTTCTCTGGATGAAACGGTTATTCCTGCATAGGGCAGGAAAATACGGTATGCACAGATTATCTGACAGAGCTGTTTCTCATGCACATCCCGAGGATTTATTTTATCATTGTTGACAATTGGTCTGAGTCTCGGACATGAAAGGGAAATTTCAGCATGGGGATATTTTCTCTGCAAATAATAGGCGTGCAGAGCGGTAGCAAGTGCATCCTTTCTGAAATCCGAAAGTCCCAGCAAAGCAGCGAAAGCAACTCCGCGCATTCCTCCCATAAGTGCACGCTCCTGCGCTTCAAAGCGATAAGGCCACACCCTCTTGTGTCCTGCAAGATGAAGCGTTTCGTACCTGTCCGTATCATAGGTTTCCTGAAAAACTGTTACATAATCAGCTCCGCATTCATGCAGATAACGGTATTCTTCAGTATTAAGCGGATAAATTTCCAGTCCCACCATTCTGAAATATTTTCTTGCAAGTCTGCAAGCTTCACCTATGTATTTTACGTCGCTTTTAGCTCTGCTTTCACCGGTAAGTATCAGAATTTCCTCCATACCCGAATCTGCAATAATTTTCATTTCATGCTCGATCTGTTCATAGCTCAGCTTCATACGCCTTATATGATTATAGCAGTTGAAGCCGCAGTATACACAGTAATTTTCGCAGTAGTTTGCAATGTAAAGGGGAGTAAACAGATAAACCGTATTTCCGAAGTGTTTTCCTGTTTCAGAACGCGCTTTCTGAGCAATCTGTTCAAGAAAGGGCTCTGCGGCAGGGGAGAGGAGAGCTTTCAGATCTTCTATGGAGCAGACTTCATGTTCAAGAGCTGCTTTTACGTCCTTTTCCGTGTAAACGGAGGCGTCATAGGAATCCATCTGACTCAGAACCTTTTCACAGATGTCGGAGCTTATCTGTTCCATATCCGGTCTGAATTCCATGTGGTCTGTCCTTGAAAGAGGATCATTTTCAAGCGTATGCTTTTTTTCAAGCGCTTCTCTGGAAAGAAATTTGGAATCTATATAGTACTGATTTTCCATTCTGTTTCTCCTTAATCAATCATGCAAAAATCCTGTCAGAGGATCAGATGCTGAAGCTCCCCTTGACAGCACTCTGCCAAGACCTGAGAGATAAGCCATTCTTCCGGCTTCGATAGCCTTGCGGAAAGCAGAAGCCATAAGAGGAAGATCACCTGCTGTTGCAAGAGCTGTATTTGCCATGATCGCAGCGGCGCCCATTTCCATAGCTTCGCACGCCTGCGATGGGCGTCCTATACCTGCGTCAACAATGATCGGCAGGTCGATCTCCTGAATAAGGATCTGAATGAAATCCTTTGTTGAAAGCCCCTTGTTTGAACCAATTGGAGACGCAAGAGGCATTACTGCCGCCGCACCTGCATTAACAAGATCCCTTGCTGCATACAGATCAGGGTACATGTATGGCATTACCACAAATCCCTCGTTTGCAAGGGTCTCGGTTGCCTTAATTGTTTCGTAATTATCCGGAAGCAGATATTTTGAATCCTTCATAATTTCAATTTTTACAAAATCACCGCATCCAAGTTCCCTTGCCATTCGTGCGATACGGACAGCTTCATCTGCGTTTCTGGCTCCCGAAGTGTTTGGCAGGAGGGTTACACCTTCGGGAATATAATCGAGAATATTTTCCTGGTCTTTGGTATTGGCGCGGCGAACCGCAAGAGTAATGATTTCAGCCCCTGCGTCTTTAACAGCAGCTTCAATAAGATTCAGGGAATATTTTCCGGAACCCAGTATGAACCTTGAGCTGAATTCGTGTCCGCCGATAATCAGTTTATCGTCTTTGTGCATAAAAAACCTTCTTTCATTATGGGGTGGATTCTCCGGCGAGAATCCTGAGAACCATATGTGCCTGGTGAGCCGCACATACTGCGACACGGGAAGGAAACAGTCCTTGACCATCCGAAATATCACTGATTTCATCACCGCACAGATAAAAATGTTCTGTTATTTTCCGCGTATGAATTGAATTTGCCGAGTTTATACCCGCCATGCCGGAACCGGATATAAGGTATTTATCGGGAAACATCTCCAGAATACAGTTTACAAGCATAGCTTTCTGATCAGCCTTATCAAATGCTTCGCAGATTATTGTTTCGTTTTTCAAAAGCTCCCCTGCATTATCCGGAGTAATACGGACATGATCCGTGTCTATTTCAACATATGGTGCAATTTTGTGAATATTTTGTCTGAGCGCTTCTGTTTTAGGCATTCCGATCTGCGATGCAAGATACTGCTGTCTGTTCAGATTTGATATATCGACACAATCAAAATCTATAAGATGAAGCCTTCCTATTCCTGCTCTTGCCAGTGATACAGCAATGTTTGAACCAAGACCGCCCAGTCCGCAGATTGCGGCAGAACCGCGTGAAATCCTGTTCTGAATTTCTTTGCCGTGACGTTCTTCAAGTGCTTTCGTCATTTCTTCTTTTGATGGTACAGACATATCAGCCGCCTCCCACAAAACTGACAACTTCAATTTCGTCGTTATCCTTTATTACGGTCACATCATATTCTGCTTTGGGAACTATTTCCATGTTGCGTTCCACTACTATACGCCGGGTGTCAAAATTTGCAGAACCAAGATATTCTTTAATTGTCTTTCCTGCAATATCGAGATAAACTCCGTTGACTTTTACCATTTTTCCGCCTTCTTTCATATTCCGGTAAAGCTCATTTCGTAAGGCACGCATAAAACAAAAAAGGAGAAGCAGCCAGTCGGTTACTTCTCCGGTATACAGCTATTCCGTCGTCCCTACGTTGGCATTATCCAAATCAGGTTATGGGTCAAGGTGATACAACCTACTCTCAGCCTGCTTTTGCAAGCTCCCCGTGAGAAAAGTATATCACAGATATATTTATATGTCAAGTGTTGAGAGTTTTGATTCAGGAGCTTTTTTCAATAATTCTGCATATTGAATTTGCCGGCTTTGTCCCGATAAATATTTTATAAGGGGTGATGCTGAATGGATTTTACCGTAATGGGTTCAGTAAATAAGTATATGAAAAATTTTAAGCTTCAGGCTAAATGGGAACATAAAAAAGCCACAGGCAATTTTGAAAACGATGAATATAAGACTCCGCTGCAGCGCAAAAACGAGCAGTTCAAGCAATCCTATATGGAGCAGCAGAAGGATAATGAAAACGACAGCACATTATCCGCGATTTACACAAAGATAGAAATGGGTTCAAAACTGACCTCTGAAGAAATGAAGTATCTTCAGACTAAGAATCCTGCCGCTTATCAGAAGATCAAGAATCTTGAGACTGAAAAGGTGCAGTATGAAAAGGACCTGAAAAAGTGTAAAACCAAAGAGGATGTGGAAAAGCTTAAAATGTCAAAGATCAGTTCATCCCTGTCTGCTATCAGTTCTGTAAAAAACAATCCTAATATTCCGAAAGGTAAAAAACTTGAAGTTTGTATCGAGGAACAGCGGAGGATGTCATCGCTTGCAAAAATAACAAACAAGTTTGTAAACAGCGAAGAGTATAAAAATCTTCCCACTGAATCTGAAAAGCGCAAAGCCGAACAGGAAATCAGCATTGCAGAGAAAAATGAGAAGATTGAAACAATCAATAGAGAAGCTGATATCCCGGAAAATGCTGATAATGAGTCATTACAGGAAAAGTCTGAGAATGTTGAGATTACTGAATATGAAAATGAAGCTTCGGATGTGAAAAATGTTGAAAAGCCCAAGAGCAGGACAGAAGCTGAGCAGACTCCGGAAGCTAAAAAATTAAAACGTTCAAAAGCGAAAAAAAGTTATGTGATCACTTCTGACAACAGCGGGTCGGAAGCTGCGGTATCTGTTTTCAGCGAAAAGGCATAAAACCTGCATCTTAAATTGATCTGTATGTGAACATAAAAAAGCGGCTGTTTATCAGCCGCTTTTTTTGAATAGTATATTATGAATTCGTTTTTTCGTTGTAAGACTGGATCATATCCTGAACTCTGTCTTCAAGCTTGTCGCTCTTCTGGAATTTTTCAACATTAAGATTTCCGGCTGAGTCGTCATCGCCTGCGTTTTTGCTCTTATAAACTAATTTAAGCAGAATAGGAGTTATTATAGTCGTAAACACGACCATTATAACGATAGGACCGAAATATTTATCGCTCATAAGTCCGACAGCCGCACCCTTGCTTGCAACAATAAGCGCAACTTCGCCTCGTGAGATCATACCGACGCCTATTCTCAGGCAATCCTTATTTTTATATTTGCAGATTTTTGCACCGACTCCGCAGCCTATAATTTTGGTGAGTACGGCAACGATACATAAAACGACTGAGAATATTATTATGCTTATGCTCATTTTCGGAAGTACAACTTTCAGACCGATACTTGCAAAGAATACCGGAGAAAGAAGCATGTAGGAAAGTGTGTCAAATCTGTTTGTAAGATATGTAGCTCTGGGACCGTTTGAAAGAGCAAGTCCTGCAACGAATGCACCGGTAATATCTGCAACGCCAAAGAATACCTCAGCACTGAATGACATTAATATACAGAATGCAAAACCGATGATTACATAACGTCTCAGATCCTTTTTGGAATGACCGGACCACTTGTTGAACAGAATGTTGAATACAATGCATACAACAATCGCAAAAATAAAGAAAAGAACGATTTTGAGAAGTACGAACCAGATATTAACCGAGGTGTCGGCAGCAGAAGTAATAACCGTCAGAGCAATGATACCCAGGATATCATCGATCAGTGCAGCTCCTAAAATAGCGTTTCCTGATTTTGTAGAAAGCTTGCCGAGTTCCTTGAGCGTCTCAACTGTAATACTAACCGAAGTTGCAGTCAGAATAATACCTATGAAAATATTCTGGAGCATAGGGCTTGCAAGGTTATCAGATGTTTCATTGTTAAACAGAGATGCGATTCCCCAGCCGGCAAGCAGAGGAACGGCAACGCCGAGTATAGCAATAATGGCCGACGCTTTTCCGGTTTTCTTGAGCTCCTTTATATCTGTCTCAAGACCGGCACAGAACATAAGTATAATAACGCCGAGCTCTGAAATTTTTTCCAGAAAATCTGTTTCCTTGAGAATACCGATACATGCCGGACCGAGCAGCAGTCCTGCAAGCAATGCACCTACAACCTGCGGGAGCTTGAATTTTCTCGTGACAAGACCAAAAACCTTAGTGCTCAGCAGGATAAGTGCAATTGACAGCAGAAAGCTGTATTCACCCATGGCTTCTTTGATAGCGTCCATTTTTTATTTCCCCTTTACAGTTTAAAAGCGATTTACTTGAAACAGAAAACCTGTTCGTAAATCGCCGTTGATTTAATCCGGAAAATCCAAAGCATAAATTTTCATCCGGAAAATTCACAATTTGAATTTGCCTTTATTATTATAATAACTTGAAGAAAAAATGTCAATGACAATAAAAATAATATTGTTTGGCTTTTTAAAGAGAATTTTAGTGAAATTGCAGACAACATATATATGCTTTTTAAAATAAATAATCAGAAACGCCGGAATCGGATTCTTCCGGCGTTTTTTTATTCAGCGTATTTTTCAAAATCTGATCTGCTGCCGTTAAATACATTCATATCGATAAACTTTTCCTTTCCGATGTACCCATCAAGACGTTCTTTGTCTGTGTACTGCCAGAATTTCCATTCCCGTTTGCCGGAAAGCTCTGGTTCTGAAAAAACATTTCTTATCCATATGTCATATTCGCCGAAATGATCTTTAATATAGAGATCATAGGATTTATTTGTTGCATAGATAACGGGTTTGACTTCGTAATTTTCTTCAAGCATATTCAGCATTGTACTTAATTCTTTTCTGACTGTATCCGCCTCAGGCGGATTTTTCCCCTTGTCCCCGTAAAATTCTATATCGACGACAGGCGGAAGCATGTTTTCACATTTATATACTGCGGACATGAAATTTTCAGCCTGTGTTTTTCCGGGACTGTCATAACTGAAAAAATGGTATGCACCTGTACGAAGCATGGTTTTCTGAGCATTTTCATAGTTGAATAAAAAATTCTCATCCTGATAAGAACTGCCTTCTGTTGCTTTGATATACGCAAATGAAATATCCTGTGACGCCAGAATATCCCAGTCTATTTTTCCCTGATATGAGGAAACGTCTACACCTCTTACAGGATATTTGTCTTTATCCGGATTGTTCAGAATAATCGTTCCGCTGAGATACAGATAAAGTGCAGCGGATATGGCAGAAGCAATTATGGCAGCTGATAAAACAACAGCTTTTTTTCTGATAACACCCTGCATTTATCCGATAAACTCTCTGATCAGCGATGATTCGGGAACGTTTTCCTTATCAAGAGGTAATAGTTCATTGAAAAAATCTATAATATTATTATAGCGTTCGTTTCCTTCAAAGCTTTCTGAACATGCCCTGAGTCTTTCGTCAAGCAGTTTTCTGTAAACCGGTACTTCATATCCGATAAAAGTGTCAAACTGATAATCTGCTCTGTGCTTGAATGGAATAATGTATTTGTCTTCACCAGCTGAAACACTGTCAAAATACCTGAAAATATCCTCGATCCTTCGGCCCCGGAAAAGGCTGTCACGGCAAAGACGCCTGAGGAGTCTTATAAGTCTTGGGTGGAGAAGCTTTCCGTTTTCGGACTTGATTCGTGTTCTTACGCTTATGTAAGCGCATGTGGCAAAATCCTCTGTCTCACCTGTAACGAGCGGATTCAGAGCATGAATTCCCTCCATTATTACGACTGAACCTTTTTCACGGCAGAATGGTACGTAATGACTGCGGGACTGAGTTTTAAAGTCAAACACAGGCATCTGGAATTCTTTTTTCTGTTTCATAAGAATGAGATGCTTCTGAAGGAGTTCCAGATCAGTACAAAGCGGCGATTCAAGATCCAGGTTCCCTTTTTCGTCCCTCGGCATATCCGGCGATGAATTTGACCGGAAATAGTTGTCGAGTGAAATGACGTTGCATTTTTTATTGTATTTTTTCTTCATCATCTTTGAAACTTCAAAAGCGGTTGTTGTTTTTCCGGAGCCGGATGGTCCGGAGATGAGCACAATGGGGTGAGTTGAACGGCGCTGGCGTATAAGGTCGCACAGTTCTTCAACCTGAGTATGATATTGTTTTTCGGAATCAGCGATAAGCTGCAAAGAATTTTCCGATACAGAATTGTTGAGAATATCCGTTTTTACGTATTTCATAAAAAGTCCTCGCTTGAATTGGTTTTTGAGCAGAGCATGCATCGGTTTTCTGATGCCCTGCCGTTTTATATTATACTATATTCTGCAAATATAATCAATGTTATAGTTATAAAAAAACAAAAATGCGATAAAAAAATGTTATTGTTTTGTCAAAATAGACAAAATGTCACAGCTAAAATAAGTGTTTTTCACAAATAAAATCTTTTGAAAGAGAAAAGTATATACTTTTGTTAAAAAAAATGGTATAATAAATTGTTAATGAATATATTAAGATATATTCGGGAAAGGATGTATGAAATGTTTTATCAGAAAGATGCAGAAACAATGCCAAGAAAACAGATCGAGGAGCTTCAGCTGGAAAGGCTGAAATGGCTGGTCGATTATTGCAGCAGAAATGTTCCGTTTTATCATGACAGACTTGAAAAAGCGGGCGTTACGGCTGAAAAAATTAAATGTCTTGATGATATTAAGTACATTCCGTATACAACAAAGGCTGATATTCGTGATAATTATCCCTTCGGGCTTTTTGCACAGCCCAGGAAAAATATAGTAAGAATTCACGCATCAAGCGGTACGACCGGCAAGCCGACCGTTGTGGGGTATACCCGCAGCGATATAGATAACTGGAGCGATTGTATGGCCAGACTGTGTGCCGCTGCAGGAGCTACCGATGAAGATATAGTTCAGATTGCTTTCGGATACGGTCTTTTTACAGGAGCGCTTGGTCTTCATTATGGTCTTGAAAAGCTTGGTGCAGCTGTTGTCCCGACATCAAGCGGTAATACGGAAAAGCAGATTATGCTTATGCAGGATTTTCAGACAACAACTCTTGTTGCGACGCCGTCATATGCACAGTACATAGGTGAAAAAGCAAGGGAAATGGGGGTTATAGACAATCTTAATCTGAGACTCGGACTTTTCGGTTCAGAGGGATGTACCGAAGAAATGAGGAAACAGATCGAGAAGACTCTGAGCATTTTTGCGACCGACAATTATGGAATGAGCGAGATTATGGGTCCCGGCGTTTCCGGAGAATGTGAGCTTAGATGCGGAATGCATATAAATGAGGATCATTTCCTTGCAGAAGTTATTGATCCGGAAACTCTTGAGGTTCTCCCTAAGGGTTCAAAGGGTGAGCTTGTTGTAACAACTCTCACAAAAGAGGGAATACCTATGCTAAGATATCGTACAAAAGATATTACACAGATCGACTATGAACCCTGCAAGTGCGGAAGGACCTTTGCCAGAATGGCAAAAATCATGGGCAGAACTGATGATATGCTTAAAATCAGAGGGGTCAATGTTTTCCCGTCGCAGATCGAAAGCGTCCTGATGAATTTTGACAATATTGCGCCTCACTATCAGCTGGTAGTGACAAGGGCAAATTATTCAGATGCTCTTGAAGTCAAGGTCGAGCTGGCTGACGGTTCACTTCTTGAAAATTACTCCGCACTTGAAAATCTCAGAAATTCAATACACCATGACCTGAAAACAGTACTCGGAATTGAAACAAAGGTTTCTCTTGTTGAACACAAATCTCTTGAAAGATTCCAGGGCAAGGCTAAGAGAATCATTGACCTCAGAAATAATAAATGATAAAAAAACTATTTGTTTCCGACCTTGACGGAACGCTGCTTGACAACAATGCACGGATAAGCAGCTTTACGGAAAAGATCGTGAACATGCTTGCGGAAGACGGAATGTTTTTTACATTTGCGACTGCTCGTTCCGTCTATTCTGCAAAGCCGATAACCAGTAATCTCAAAATAAATGTCCCGTGTATTTTAATGAACGGTGTAAGCGTATATGATATCAGTGAAAACAGGTACATAAAAAATGAATTTATTCCGGAATCCGTGTCCCGGTGTATTATTAACAGCTTTGAAAAGCATAATGTGAAATGCTTTATGTATAAGATCCGCGGGGATGTTCTTACAGCTTATTTTACTGAGATCACTCCGGGAGTAATGCAGCAGTTTGCTGAAGAAAGGAAGAACAGATACGGTAAACCGTTTGTGAAATGCACTGTATTTGAGCCTGATCCGGAAATTGTATATTTTACCGCATCCGATGAGTATGAAAGGCTTTTTCCGGTTAAGGAGGAGGTTTCGCACATTGATGGTGCTGATTTTGCTTTTTACAGGGATACATATACGGGCAAATGGTATCTTGAGGTTTTTTCGGAAAAGGCTTCAAAAGCAAATGGTGTGAGATTTCTGCGCGAAAATTACGGATTTGAATATGTTACAGCTTTCGGAGATAATCAGAATGATCTGCCAATGTTTTCTGAATCGGATTGTAAAATAGCAGTCGGAAACGCAGATATACGCGTTAAGGAAATGGCTGACTTTATTGCAGATACAAATGTCTGCGACGGCGTGGCAAAATGGCTTTTCGCCAATTACAGATGAAATTCAAATGAAAGGAATTTGATATATGAAAAAACTTATGCTTGGTAATGAAGCCTTTGCAAGAGGTCTTTATGAGGGAGGATGCCGGCTTATTTCAAGCTATCCGGGAACTCCGTCAACGGAGATCACTGAGTTCGGAGCCAAATATGATGAAATGTATGCAGAATGGGCACCGAATGAAAAGGTTGCTATGGAAACGGCGATCGGTGCTTCAATGGCGGGAGCAAGAAGCTTCTGCGGAATGAAGCATGTGGGCCTTAATGTTGCAGCAGACCCTCTTTATACAGCGTCCTATACAGGCGTAACAGGAGGACTTGTAATTGCTGTTGCTGATGATCCGGGAATGCATTCTTCCCAGAACGAGCAGGACAGCCGTCATCACGCAATTGCTTCAAAGGTGCTTATGGTTGAACCGTCCGATTCTGCTGAATGCAAGGAATTTGTGAAGAAATCCTTTGAACTTTCAGAGGAATTTGATACTCCTGTTATAGTCAGACTTTCCACCAGGGTTTCGCACTCTCAGAGTATTGTAGAACTCGGCGAAAGATCAGGCGACGATATAAAGCCTTATGAAAAAAATCCGCAGAAATATGTTATGATGCCGGCGTATGCAAAGGGCAGACATGTTGTTGTTGAGGAAAGAACAAGAAGGCTTGCTGAATATGCGGAAAATTCTCCGCTCAACAGTGTTGAAATAAATGCCGGCAAAATCGGCGTTATAACAAGCGGTATTGCATATCAGTATGCAAAGGAAGCTCTTGGAAGCAGTGTTTCTTATCTGAAGCTTGGTATCGTAAATCCGCTTCCTGTTAATATAATCAGGGATTTTGCCGCAAAATTCGATACGGTTTATGTTATAGAGGAACTTGATGATATAATTGAGACTCATTGCCGTAAAATCGGTATAAATGTAAAGGGCAAGGAGCTGTTCGGATTTACAGGAGAGCTTTCACAGGCTGTTATCGCTGAGAAAATTCTTGGAACAAAGGCTGAGTTTACGGAATTTACTCAGCAGGTTCCGGGCAGACCGCCGGTTATGTGTGCAGGCTGTCCGCACAGGGGAATATTTTATGTTCTCTCTAAAAATAAGATAACAGTTTCGGGTGACATCGGATGTTATACATTGGGGGCTGTTGCTCCGCTGAATGCAATGGACTCTACTATCTGTATGGGAGCTTCGGTATCTGCACTTCACGGATTCAACAAGATCCTGGGTGAAGACGGAGAAAAAAGAAGTGTTGCTGTGATAGGCGATTCAACTTTCATACACAGCGGAATAACAGGTCTTATAAACATCGCGTACAATGCGTCAGATTCAACTGTAATTATTCTTGATAATTCTATTACAGGCATGACGGGGCATCAGCAGAATCCTACGACGGGATATAATCTTAAAGGCGATCCTGCTTCAAAGGTTTCGCTTGAGGCGCTTTGCCGTGCAGTGGGAATAGAAAGAGTAAGAGTGGTTGATCCGTATAATATGAAGGAAACGGAAGAGGCTGTTCTTGAGGAGCTTGCAGCTAAGGAGCCGTCTGTTATTATTTCAAGACGTCCGTGTGCGCTTCTTAAATATGTAAAGCATAAGCCAGCCCTTTCTGTAAACACAGATAAATGTAAGTCATGCAAAATGTGTCTGAAAATAGGATGTCCTGCAATTTCCTTCAGAAATAAAAAGGCGGAAATTGAAAAAACACAGTGTGTCGGCTGTGGAATATGTCAGGAAATGTGCAGATTTGATGCCATTGAAGAATAACTCTGCATACGGAAAGGCGGTTTAAAATGGAAACAAAATCAATTATGATAGTCGGCGTAGGCGGACAGGGAAGTCTTCTTGCTTCAAAAATTCTCGGCAATGTTTTTATGTCGATGGGGTATGATGTAAAGGTCAGCGAGGTTCATGGAATGTCTCAGAGAGGCGGATCTGTCGTTACATATGTAAAATACGGAAAAGAAGTTAATTCTCCCGTTATCTGCCAGGGCGAAGCAGATATTATTGTATCATTTGAGCTTCTTGAGGCTGCAAGGTGGATGTCATATCTGAAAAAAGGGGGACATCTCATAACATCTACACAGATGCTTGATCCTATGCCGGTAATAACAGGTGCTGCGTCCTATCCTGAGAATATAGTGGAAAAAATCAAGTCATGCGGAGTGGATATTACTGCTGCTGACGCTTTGGCGCTTGCTGAACAGGCAGGCAGCGCAAAAGCTTCAAATGTTGTGTTAATGGGGCTTATATCTTCAAAGATGGATATAGATTCTAAGGTATGGGAGGATGCTGTTAGGGCATGTGTTCCCGAAAAGTTTCTTGAGCTTAATTTAAAAGCATTCGAGCTTGGCAGAAATCTGTGATTTTTAGTTTGTATAGTGAAAACAGGGGGGTGAATATATGTGTAAAATAAAACAGATTTCAATTTTTGTTGAAAATAAACCGGGAAGACTCAGAGCTATGACAGATATTCTCAGAGAAAATGAAATTGACATAAGGGCTGTTTCAATTTCCGATACAAAGGATTTCGGTATTCTCAGAATTATCGTCAACGATCCCGATAAGGCCTGCGAAATTCTGAAAAAAGAGGAATGCACTGTTACCATTTCAGAAGTTCTTGCGGTAGGCGTAAAGGACAGACCGGGCGGACTTTTCTCAGTTATGGATGTTCTGTACAGCAACGGAATAAGCGTTGAATACATGTATGCTTTTGTAAGTAAGGCAGATGAGGACGCTTATGTTATTCTGAGAGTTGCCGACATAGATAAGACGGCGAAGATACTGAGTGATTCAGGTATAAAGCTTGTTACAAGCAAAGAAATATATGAAATGTGAGGTAATTTAAAATGGGCTTATTAGACAAATTAAGCGATGCAGGCAGATCTGCCAGCGAGAAAACAAAAAACATGTCGGATTCAGGAAATCTCAAAAGAAAGATTCTTTATGAGGAAGAAAGAATAGTTGAAATTCTTACTGATATCGGCAAGGCATACTACAAAAACCCCGATGATACAGAAGAAATGAAAGCTCTTTGTGATGATATCGACACCAGAAAGAGAAGAATAAAGAAAATGCGTTTTGAACTTCAGTCATTAAAGGGTGTAAGAATATGTCCTAAGTGTCAGGCAGAGGTTATGGATAAATTCCTGTTCTGCGGCGTATGCGGAGCTAAGCTTCCTACAAGTGAGGATGATTTTGACTGATAAAATATGACTTCCTTACGGAAATCAATAAAACCGCTTTTGTATTCTCAAAAGCGGTTTTGCTTTGCATAAAACAGCAAAAAGCCTGAGAGGACTCTCAGGCTGAATATTTCTGTTAAAGAAACTTTTTCATTTCTTCGATGTTGTTCTGTTCGGTTTTCAGAAGCTTATCGGCGAGGGAAGTAATGGAATGATTATCCCCGCTGTAACTGCTCATGCCTTTTATGATCTTGGTAACTCCCATTGTGCTGCCTTTTATCATCATTTCCGCTATCCTTGACGGAGAATTATCTGAAGCTGTTTTCATAAAACTCATTATCTCTGAGGAGATAACAGCTGCCTTTCCGGGGTGTTCAGGTCTGCAGCCTTTTTGATTAAGCTCTGAAAAAGCTTTTTTGTATATGCGGTCGTATTCTTTTCTCTGAACGGAAAGGGATTTGATAAGGTCAGCGTCCTCTGTGTACTTTATGACACCGTCGATGCCGATGCAGCCCATTTCCGAGTTTTTCATTATCATATTCAAAAGCTGTTGGTCGTTCATATCATACTCCATTCTGCACTTTTGTAGCTTTACACAGTATATTCTGCGCAGAACATGACGGAATATGCATAAACGGAAATCAGATTATAATATGAAGCAGATCAGTCCGCTGCATCCTTCGTTGATAACTCTCTGCAAGGTTTCCTGAAGCTTCATTCTTGCTTCAACGGGCATTTTGTAAAGCTTGTTGTGAAGACCTTCATTAACAAGCTCGTGAAGTGATTTTCCGAAAATATTTGATTCCCATATTTTTTTCGGATTTTCCTCAAATCCGGACAGCAGGTACATGATAAGCTCCTCACTCTGTTTTTCTGTACCTACGATCGGGCTTACAGTGGTGTTTATCGAGGCTTTCATAAGGTGAATTGACGGTGCGGATGCTTTAAGCTTTACACCGTATTTTCCGCCCTGCTTTATGATTTCAGGCTCTTCAAGAGAAAGTTCGTCAATGTCCGGCATAACAATCCCATAGCCTGTCGCCTCAACTTCATCAAGTGCAGGTTTTATTTTCTCGTATTCTTTTTTGATCCTGTTGAGCTCGGTAAGTACGGGAAGCAGGTCGCTTTCATTAACAATTTCAATTCCGGTTGCTTCTCCGAGGATTTTGTAAAACAGACTGCTGTCAAGGTTTACCTGTAAAGTAACACTTCCGCATCCCAAATCCATACCGCTGACAGATGCTCCTGTAACATATTTGCAGAGCCTGATTTTTTCTGCTGTTTCTTCCGTATCCTTTATACTTGAAATATTTTGTGCAGCGTCTCTTACAGCTGAGAAGACCTCATTTTTAAGCCAGTGACCTTTTTCAAGACCTGTGATCCATTTTTCCATGCTTATATTTATCTCTTTGACAGGAAAAGCAAAAAGGATCTGACGGATAATGTCCTTTATGTCATTTTCATCAAGCGAAATACAGTTTACAGGAATTACGGATGTTTCATATTTTTTCGAAAGTTCTGCACAGAGCGCTTTTGCCGTATCACTTTCGGGAGCTGTACAGTTCATTATTACCACAAAGGGTTTGTTTATGCTTTTAAGCTCGTTTATTACCCTTTCTTCGCATTCTTCATATTCTTCACGGGGAATATCCGAAATACTGCCGTCGGTTGTGACCACAAGCCCTATCGTTGAATGCTCGGAAATTACCTTCTGGGTACCGACTTCTGCTGCCATGTTGAAGGGGACTTCCTCGTCAAACCATGGCGTTACCACCATTCTGGGAGCTTCATTTTCAATATATCCTATGGAGCTTGGTACTATGTATCCTACGCAGTCGATCATTCTTACTCTGAATGACGCTCCGTCTCCTAAAGTGATCTCGACTGCCTCTTCAGGTATGAATTTAGGTTCAGTTGTCATGATCGTTTTTCCGGCAGCAGACTGCGGAAGCTCATCGACGGCTCTTTCGCGCTTGAAATCGCTGTCAATGTTCGGGATCACCAGCGATTCCATGAATCGCTTTATAAAGGTTGACTTTCCTGTTCTTACAGGTCCCACAACGCCTATGTAAATATCGCCTCCGGTTCTTCTGGCAATATCATTATAAATGTCATTCTTCATTTGCGTTCCTCCTAAACTATCGGTATCAGAAGCATTCTGCTGTCTGTGATCTTTTCTTTTTCGAGGTCATTTTCCTCCATTATTGCATTTACTGATGTACTGTAGCGTTTGGCAATGTCCCAGACGTCTTCATTTTCCTCACAGAAATAAAGCTTCAGCGCATAATCACCGTCACGGCTTTTCTTCAGACTCTCATCAAAACGGACGTCTGTGACGGCTTCGCATAATGACGATGTGCACAGAGAACCGTTCAGCCTGATTTCTGCTTTGACCGAAATGCTGTTTTCGGAGTTGATCGTATAGCTGCATCCGGTCACTTCCGCATTGATGTCAGCGCTGCTTCCTTCGGTGACAGCGTCGGCAGGTATTGCCTGTTCAAAGGCTTCGTCTTTTTCTATGACTGATGGTCTTCCGTTTTCATTTTTTACCATTACACAGCAGCTGAGCATACCGCTTATAACTATGGTTTTGTCAGACGGACTGGTTCTTATATTGAGATTTTTAGGAGTACACCATGCGTCGTATACAGCTTCAACAGTTCCCTCGTCGCAGCTTATCTGGAAGCTGTGTCTGAATAATTCATTTATACTTTTGGGAATCTGCTCTATTTTCAGTCTTGAAGATGCAAATTCACACGGATATACGGTCGAATATACGTCAGAAACAAGCATTGCGGGACGGCTTTTTACCGCCGTACAGTTTAAAGAAATTCTGAGTTCGCATCGCAGTGTTCGTGAATCATCGTTGTTTCCGGAATATGCGGTAACATCGCAGTATGCGATTTCGGCTTTTACATTGCAGATATAACCCTCGTCCAGACCATCCATGTCGATAATCTGACTGTAAGGCAGATTGAACTGCATTGTTTCCATACCGTTTTCACAGGAATAAAGTACTTTGACCGATGTGTCTCCCTTTGCAACCAGCTTGCCGGATACTATTTTCTGATCCGTGTTTTCTGTAAGTGCTTCACATCTTATTATGCTGAGAATTGGCGGCTTTGATTCATTCAGCTCAATGTCTTCATTTAATGTAACAGATTTGTCAACGGATATTTTCTTTGATGCATATTCAATAGGGATTTTTTTCATCTGAGCGTTCATGCCGAAAATATCGCATATAACATCCTGGGTCCTTTCGCCGCAGACATGTACTTTTACTGAAACAGCGCACTGCATATCAATTCTTCGCTGATTTACCGCACGGCAGTTGATATGATCCGTTTTAGGGATTATGAGTATTTCAGGCTTTTCAGGCGATTCACCCAGCTGTACAGTTTTAGTATATCTCTGCTTCTGGGATATACACTGTATAACATTGCTTTTTTCTGAACAATAGAGAATCTTAATATCTGCCAGCAGTTCATACGAAATACTGTCGCCGTTGATGCTTTTCGACATAACTGACGGAGTGACACAGCATTTTACAAGCTTGAAAATATCCGGATAATAATCCGGCAGAATATAGTCAAGTTCCACACTTTGTTCCTGAACACCTTCGAAAATACATTCGCTTATGGTGATTGCTTCACGGTTGATCTTCAAATCCATTTATATACCTCCTGTTAATGCCAAATCCTGAAAATTGTCCGGACTTGTACCTGCTAAAACATTATATTCACAGCAATTGAGTAATATACCATAGTTTTTTATGTCGAATAAAGCGGAAAAAGCTTTTTAGGATGAAGTGTTATGAAATAATAATTGACATAATTGATGGTTTGTGTTAGAATGAAAATACTATAATATTTAAATATATAAGGAGTTTAAAATATGAAGTTTTCAGACGGATTCTGGCTTAATCAGCGCGGTTATGATGTTAACTATGCGGTTCAGGCTTATGAAACAACAACAACTAAAAATTCTGTAACTGTTTTTGCAACCTCTTCGGCAATTTACAACAGAGCTATGACGCTCGGCGGTGTCACATTTGAGATCACGTATACCTCAACTCAGGAAAACGTTATCAAAGTAACAGTCCGGCACTATAAGGGAACACTTAAAAACGCTCCTAAATATGAACTTTTTGAGGATCAGGGCTATACTCCTGTAATAAATGATGAAAAGGACTATGTCGAACTGATTTCAGGAGACACAAAGGTAAAAATCAAAAAGGCTATTGACTGGGACGTTGAATTCAGCTATAAAGGAAAGAGACTTACAGGCGGCGCATGGAGAGCTACTTCCTATATTCAGGAAAATCAGTTCCGCGCCAATAACCGTATAAATTCAATGTGTGATGACACATTCTGGTCATACCCTGCTGACGAGAATAATACTTATGTAAGAGAGCAGCTTACTTTGGGTATAGGCGAGTGTATTTACGGTTTCGGTGAAAAGTTTACAACATTTGTAAAGAACGGTCAGAATGTTGAGATGTGGAATTCGGACGGCGGTACATGTTCAGACCAGAGCTACAAGTGCATTCCTTTCTATATTTCATCCAACGGCTACGGAGTATTTGTAAACAGCTCTGACAAGGTTTCCTATGAGGTTGCGTCCGATACTGTTTCAAAGGTTTCAATTACTGTTCCGGGAGAGGAGCTTGAATACTTCCTTATCGGCGGCGAAAATCTGGGTGAGGTACTCTCAAATTATACAACTCTCACAGGTAAGCCGGCGCTTCCTCCGGCACAGACATTCGGTCTTTGGCTCTCAACTTCATTTACTACCAATTATGATGAAGAAACTGTTACATCGTTTATCGACGGAATGGCTGAAAGGGATATTCCGCTTCAGATGTTCCATTTTGACTGTTTCTGGATGAAAGAATACGAATGGTGTGGATTTGAATGGGATACAAGACAGTTCCCAGATCCTAAGGCTATGATAAAAAGGCTCAAGGACAGAGGACTTGGCATATGTGCATGGATCAATCCTTATATCGCACAGCGTTCAAAGCTGTTTGATGAAGGGCTTGAAAACGGATATTTTATAAAAAATCCCGACGGAAGTGTATTCCAGTGCGATATGTGGCAGCCCGGCATGGCAATTGTTGACTTTACAAATCCTGATGCTGCCAAGTGGTTTGCATCTAAGGTAAGAGGACTCTGCGAGATGGGTGTTACTGCGATCAAAACAGACTTTGGTGAAAGAATACCTACAAAAGTCAAGTATTTCAGCGGGGAAGACCCGATCAAAATGCATAACTATTATACATATCTTTATAATAAAACGGTATTCAATGTTCTGAAGGATTATTACGGCGAGAACAAGGCATGTCTGTTTGCAAGAAGTGCAACAGCAGGCGGACAGCAGTTCCCCGTACACTGGGGCGGCGACTGCTCCGCAGAATATTCGTCAATGGCTGAAACACTCAGAGGAGGACTTTCACTCTGTGCTTCAGGATTCGGTTTCTTCAGCCACGATATCGGCGGATTTGAAGCAACAGCATCACCGGACGTTTACAAAAGATGGTGCGCATTCGGTCTTATGTCTACTCACAGCCGTCTGCATGGTTCGCAAAGTTACCGTGTACCGTGGTTGT
>JBJEQV010000026.1:0-3956 GCA_051881915.1 Porcipelethomonas sp.
AGACTGGTGACCGCAGTCTGGAAAGTATCCTGAATACACTGGAGATCAAGCTTAATAAAAAACATCTTAATGATCGCAGACGAGAGCTTCATATAGAAAATATCCACGAATTGCGCAAGTCGTTCTACAAACATCCCGAACAAAGGTGGACGATCGACGAAATGGCACGTTCCGTATCATTGAGCCGCACACATTTTCAGCGTATTTATCGGCAGACATTTGGCGTCAGTGCCGCCTCTGATCTTATCAATGCAAGACTGACTCTTGCAAAAGATCTGCTGCTGCTTGGGAACAGTATCGCAGAAACAGCAGGCCTTTGCGGATACAGTTCAGATGTTTACTTTATGCATCAGTTCAAAAAGCTGACCGGATTTACTCCCTCGGAATGGCTTGACCGGCAGAAGAATACATCATAATATTATTTAATGGAACAATAGGACAGTTGATGGAATAATTTCGCATTGACTATCCTATTTATTTTTACTAAAATTATTACAGAAAGAATTGGTTTTTTGTGTTTATATATTAATCAAAAAGGGGGATTAATATGCAGCAAAGAATCAGAAGAACGGCAGGTGCAAATGTTCAGCAGTGGGTTCTTACAGGAAATTCCTGTCAGACCTGGTTGTTTGAAGCAGTCAGACAGCATAATTCATTTTATGATATCAGAACACTGCAAACTGCATTTGTAGTTTATGAATATAATTACTTTTATTGGGACGAATCAGAATAAACAGCTATTCAGGAGGTAAAAAATGATTCACAAAGCAAAAAGAATTACACGGTTTATAACCTGCATGTTGTCCGCTGTAATATGCGCAGGGACTTCTGCGTCATTGATTACAAATGCCGCAGATACTAAACTTTTGCCGTCTGCGGCAGTGGAAACGACGGGAGGCATTTCTATCAGTACAGATAAGATCAGCACGAACAATTTTAAGGATACAAGATATAACAATCCGATTTCTTCTGATTTTTTCTGTGCCGATCCTACGTCCGTTGAGTATAACGGCAGGCTTTACCTGTTTGGTACAAACGACCATGAACAATTTGAGGCGGCTGGTCCTGATGTTGATAATACCTATGAGAAAATCAAATCCTTTGTGGTGCTGTCAACTGACGACATGGTGAACTGGACATATCACGGTGAAATCAATGTGGGAGAGATTGCTCCCTGGATAACCAATTCATGGGCGCCCTCAATCACATCAAGAGTGGAATCAGACGGAAAAACTCACTTCTACCTGTATTTTTCCAATAACGGCCTCGGTGTCGGCGTTATCCACGCAACGGATCCTCTGGGTCCCTGGGACGATCCCCTTGGAAAACCGCTGATAAGCACAAGTACACCTGGTCTGAAAAACTGTCCCAATCCCTTTGACCCCGGTGTTGTGATTGACGAAAACGGCGACGGCTGGCTCTCATTCGGCGGAGGAAAAGCAAGCGGTGGAACAGATTTCATGCCCGGTTCGTCAAGAATTGTAAAGCTTGGGGAGGATATGGTTTCCTTTGCAAGTGATTTTGCAGAAATACCTGCGCCGTACTTTTTTGAGGCGAGTGAGCTTAACTATATCAATGGCACTTACGTTTACACATATTGCTCTGACTGGTCGGATCATTCCAAGCAGTGGCCTTATGACTGTGATGCTCCGGCAGGATGCGGAATGGTATATATGACAACAAAAACACCCCTTGATTCGTCAAGCTGGGAAATGAAAGGTGAATGTTTTGTTAACCCCGGAGTATCCGGATTCGACTATTCCAATAACCATACACATATGGAAAAATTCAAAGGCAACTGGTATATGTTCTACCATACCCTGTCTCTGAAAAGAGGTATGGGCATTACCGGCAGCTACAGAAGTTTGGGCGTTGATCTGATAAACGTTGACGAGGAAACTGTTACCATCGAAAAAACAGGAGGAACAAAGAAAGGTGTAAAGTCCATAAGCCATGTTAATCCGTTTACTGTCAGTTATGCCGCTGAACTGAACAATACTGCCGATATTATTTATGACACGTCAGACATGAATAATCCTTATGTTATCAGCAATGGAGAGGGTGCATGGTTCAGCGTAAAGGACGTTGAATTTACATCCTCCGGTGAAAATGATACAGAAGAAGAGATACCGGTACTTGAAAAAACAGCAGTTGACACTATACGTTATAATATAACAGTAACGAGCGTTGATAAGGATACAACAGTTTCTATGTATCCTGCTAACAGTGATGGTGATGACTGTGCCGGTTCCGCAGAAATTACCGGCACCGGAAAATATACTATCACCTGTGATATCGGTGGTGCTGACGGTCTTATGAACATGGGCTATTTTAACGTTGACAATGATGCACTTATTACCTTTGTCATTGACAGTATTACTGTTAACGGAAAATATGATATTGACATTTCTGCTGAGCTTACCAACACAAGGGAATGGGCTGACGGTTTAAGAAATATCTGGAATGGTTTCTCTGACGGAGACAAGGTTTATTATTCCGATTATGCAGAATTCAGATATATAAAGTCAGATGACGCCATTGAGTTTTTTGCAGCTGAAAATGCAGGCGGTACAGGCGGAAATTCAGATGCTCCGCTGCTGGACAGACCAGTTGATTTCCTTGCCAGTGTAAAGGGAAGCGGAAGAATGGAAGTAAGACTTGATTCTCCCACCGGCGAAATTCTTACAAGTATCGACTTTGATTCAAAGGAAAAATTCACGACTGTCAGAAACAGTGAGGTTGCCCCGATAGGCGGAACACACGATCTTTATTTTGTTTTCTCCGGAAAGGATATTGCAGTCAGCTCGTGGACATTCCTGTCTGATGATAATACAGAAGTGGTTTCAGGTGATGTCAATGCCGATGGTATATTCAATGTAACTGATATTGTTATGATGCAGAAATGGCTGACTGGTAACGGCAGTCTTACAGACTGGAAAGCCGGAGATTTTTGTAAAGATGATATTATCAACGTATTTGATTTATGCCTTATGAAAAGAAAACTTATTGAACAATAAAAAGCCGCAGGGTAGATTCAATTCTATCCTGCGTTTTCTCAGATTGAGTCTGCGGCTCTGTATTTTTATAACGATTTTAGTGATAAATCGGAGTATTGTGACTTGCTCTTTTGTAATTGCGATCTGGCAGTGTGCAGCCGCTGAGATCAGAGTACGGCAGTTTTGCTTCTGCTAACTTGACTGTAACAGTCACAATTAAAGTGAAAATTGCTCCTGCGATTTGTTTGTTCATTGTGATTTACCTTTCTAAAACGAAAAAGCTCCCTGCCAGAATTGTTTCTGACAGGGATAACTTAACAGCTATATTTATCGTGCATTTTTCCAAGATATTCTAAAGGAAAACTGCTGATTATTTTATAACCATTTTACATCTATTAACTTTTATTGGATATTTTATTCGGTTGTTTTCCATTATTACGTCGTCCTGACGTCGTCACGGAACAGTTTTTCCTGCTATTTTAAGTCCACACGTGTGACAAAAAGAAACTCCCGAAACCACGTAGTTTCGGGAGCTTTTGGCGGAAAGAGAGGGATTCGAAAATCATGAAATTGCCGAAAACCCTTGATTTTACGCCGTTTTTTATTTCATGTGGAATAATATGTGGAATTATAGTCCTAAAATGCCATTAAAGTAATTATCAATTTTCTCGTCAACAAGCTTTCTTTCATCTGAAAAAGTATGCTGATAAACAGCTTTCAGAGTGCTGTTTGTAGACCAACCACCACGCTCCATAGCGTATTTGTCAGGTATGCCAAGTTTTAGCATAACAGAAGCACATAAGTGTCTGAGGTCATGGAAAGTCATTTCCAAACCATTTTCAGCAAGTACCCTTTTAAACTTGTTTCTGATTTCCTGATAACCCATAGGCACAATAAAATCTGTGTCTTTTTCATGCGGTACAGCTTCAATAAGCTTTTGTATGTATGGCGGTATTGCAA
>JBJEQV010000027.1:0-20577 GCA_051881915.1 Porcipelethomonas sp.
TTTGGCTTACATCAAGGGTTGTAAGACTGTTGTCCATGCAGTTCAGATATATCAGCGCTGTGTTTTGGCTTACATCAAGGCTTGTAAGCTGATTGTTATTGCAGTACAGAGATTCCAGTGCTGTGTTTTGGCTTACATCAAGGCTTGTAAGACTGTTGTTTCTGCAGGTCAGCTCTGTCAGTGCTGTGTTTTCGCTTACATCAAGGCTTTCAAGACTGTTGGAGCTGCAGTACAGAGTTTCCAGTGCTGTGAAATACTCAATACCTTTAAGGTCAGAGATTCCCATATCAGAAACATCAATTGATGTCACTGCCGCAATTTCAGTTCCCGAGAGAATATTATTATTATCAGTATCGAAACTCTTAACATAAGCAAGGAAATTTGCGTCCGGGAAGTTTGTTTTATTTATTTCAATACCGCCGGCTTTTATTGTACAGCTGATAGCATTTTCACCGAGGTCGCCGTCAATATCATATGTATATGTGGCTGTATCTGAAACAAAGAGACAGCCGTATTTTATTTCTCCTCCCTGAAGGTCAGACACCATATCCTCTTTTATGCCGTAATCGGCAAGGCGGATAACAGGCGATTTTGCTGTAAAGGATGAAAGCGATGAAGCGTCGAAATTCGAAATACTGCTTGCCGCATTGACTGCAATTAATGGGTTGTCAGAGCAGTAAAGCTCTATCAGTGCTGTGTTTTTGCTTACATCAAGGCTTTCAAGACTGTTGGAGCTGCAGTACAGAGTTTCCAGTGCTGTGAAATACTCAATACCTTTAAGGTCAGAGATTCCCATATAAGAAACATCAATTGATGTCACTGCCGCAATTTCTTCTGCTGAGAGAATGTTATCATTACCAACAGTATCGAGTGTCTGAACATAAGCACGGAATGTTTCGTCCGGGAAATTCTCCTTGCTGATTACAATGCCCGACACATTTATTGTACAGCTGATAGTATTTTCACCGAGGTCGCCGTCAATATCATATGTATATGTAGCTTTATCACCAGTAACCTTAAGATAACCGTTTTCAATAGTTCCTCCCGTAAGGTCAGATACCATATCCTCTTTTATTCCGTAATCTGCAAGGCAGATAACAGCCGTTTTTTCTGTGAATGGTAAAAGCGGTGAAGCATTGAAATCCCAAATAATGTCTGACGTATTGACTGCAATTAATGGGTTGCCGGAGCAGTCCAGAGTTTCCGGTGCTGTGCCTCCGCTTAAATCAAGGCTTGTAAGACTGTTGCCGGAGCAGTAAAGCTCTATCAGTGCTGTGCATCCACTTACATCAAGGCTTGTAAGCTGATTCGAGTAGCACATCAGATATGTCAGTGCTGTACATCCGCTTACATCAAGGCTTGTAAGACTGTTGTAGCTGCAGTCCAGATCTTTCAGTTCTGTGTTTTGGCTTAAATCAAGGCTTGTTAGCTGATTGCTGGAGCAGTACAGAGTTTCCAGTGCTGTACATCCGCTTACATCAAGGCTTGTAAGCTGATTCGAGTAGCACATCAGATATGTCAGTGCTGTACATCCGCTTACATCAAGGCTTGTAAGACTGTTGTAGCTGCAGTCCAGATCTTTCAGTTCTGTGTTTTGGCTTAAATCAAGGCTTGTTAGCTGATTGCTGGAGCAGTACAGAGTTTCCAGTGCTGTACATCCGCTTACATCAAGGCTTGTAAGACTGTTGCTATTGCAGTACAGATCTTTCAGTTCTGTGTTTTGGCTTAAATCAAGGCTTGTAAGACTGTTGTCGGCGCAGTAAAGAGTTTTCAGTGCTGTGTTCTTGCTTACATCAAGGCTTGTAAGCTGATTGCTGTAGCAGTAAAGCTTTGTCAGCTCTGTGTTTTTGCTTACATCAAGGCTTGTAAGCTGATTGCCGCAGCAGTCCAGATATGTCAGTGCTGTGTTTTTGCTTACATCAAGGCTTGTAAGCATGTTGGCACCACAGTCCAGAGTTTCCAGTGCTGTGAAATACTCAATACCTTTAAGGTCAGAGATTTCCTTTGAGGAAACGTTAATTGATGTCACTGCCGCAATTTCTTCTGCTGAGAGAATGTTATCATTACCAACAGTATCGAAACTTTGAACATATTTTCGGAATGTTTCGTCCGGGAAATTTTCATCGTTGATTGCAACATCTCCCTCCGCTGCACTTGCCGTCAGCTTCCAGTCAATGTTACTGAAAAATCCGCTCGGGAAATTCAGCAGCATCGCCGTTGCCATGACAAATGCAGACAAAAATGCAATTGTTTTTTTAATTGTCTTCGTCATTAAAAATGTCCTCCTTGAATGAATATTTATTGATAACCGGAAATATCCGGATCAAAGCAAAGCTGTTATTAAATTTAATCATATTTATTATACCACGTCTGTATAAGTATTGTCAACAGTTTCAAGGTGAAACGGTACGAAACGACATTTTAATGGTACGAAACTATATTTAAGCGGTACAAAACGACAAAAATAAGCCGCATATTGCCGTTGTACGAAACGACATTATGCGGTTTTCTCTCATACGTTCTTTGCCGGCAGTCTGCCGAAATACTGGAACAGTGCATTTTCAGAATCGGTGTTTCTGGCAAATTCTATGCCATTGATATCGAACAGAATACAGCCGCAGTGACCATCAAAAGTCGGGAAGCATATCACTTTCAGATAAGTATCTATCTCAGGACTGTAGTCGATTATCTCCAGCGTTTCGCCGTAAAGGGCGGCACGCTCATAGTTGCGCAGCCACTTGGAATCCATATTGGAAAACAGACTGCCGAATGTGCTGCCGATAAGCTGCTCCAGCGGCAGCTTTTCAAGCTTTGCAAGTGCTTCATTGCCGTAGCGGAATATCCAGTCCACAGCGTGGCTTTCTTCGCTGAATATCATCTCAATATCCGTAAAGGCAAAGGGCATATTGTCAAAGCCGCTGTAATGCCGGCGGTATTCCTCCGCCGTTACGGGAACACCTTCTTCGGAAAAACTGCTGATGATATTCTTTTGCACTGTACGAAGTTCATTGATGACTGCCCTTTTCTTCCGCACAGTATAATCCAGTGACTCACCATTGCTGAGGTTTATCCTGTCGGTAACATCGTGTATTGCCATAGCTGACACAATACACCCCCGGCGTACCTTTATAAAGCGCTCATCAAGTTCCCGTTCAAGCTCTGCGAAAGTAGTTCTTGTTTCGTATATCCTGCCTCCTGCAATGTGTATATCTGCATATTTTCTCCTCATCAGGACGTAAAGGATCTTGTTGACCTTGATCTCGACTTCTAATCTGTTTACAATTACCTTTATGATTCTGGATTCCTGCAATTTACTTACACCTCGTTTTTTAAAGATGTACATAATTATACACTATTTCTTTCTGGTTGTAAAGAACAGGAAAAGAAGTACTGATGAGTTTTGATAATACATCAATTATGTTGACTACTTTTATTGCACAGCACTGCAAAATGTGGTATAATAAAAGTAAATGGTTGAATGCGAGGCAAAGATCTTTTCAGCTGTTTCTTTTTTTCTTTTCAAGACCGCCAAAAACAAAAATTCCGATAAGGCTGAATGATTTACCTTATCGGAATTATAATGTATATTTGAGGTTTGGGGCTGATGCGGTTAACGTCTCGTTACCTCGTTTGTATCAGCGAAAGAAAGATGACATACAGTTTCTTTACATTAACGATCCTTATTAAATTCGTTATCTATTTCATTGATTCTGCTTTGCAAAGTATTTATTTTCTCGTTACAATCTTTAGAAGCTGTATCTAATCTTGATTTGGCTTCATCTAAACGCTTTTCAATATCAGATTTTTTCGATTTCAAATTCTTTTTGTCATTCATTTTATTAGAAACTGTATCTTTTAAGCCAAGAATGGATTTGAGACCTTTTTCTTTTGAGGAAGAACCGAGTTCTTTGAAAATTCCTGTTACGCCTGTTCCGGCAAGCTGTTCATTAATATTTTGTAACTCAGTTTCAACTTCTTTATATGAAACATACTCATCTAAAGACTCGATTTCTTTATGCAGTTTTTGGATTTCAGTAAGTGCATTTTGTTTTTCTGTTTCAAGAGCAGCTTTTTCTTCAGCGTGTTCTCTCCAGTATGCTTCTATTGGGATTTTTCGTAGAGTTTCGATTGTTTGTTCCTCTTCTTCTATCCACTTGTTAATATCATTCGAAATTGCAACTTTACTTGAATAATCCCAGGACAGTGTTTTAGCTGTGCTGTAAAAGTCCAATGCTTTTCTATGTATAGAAAGCTTGTCTGCTTTTTGGGATAAATCGTCCATTACCTTTTTTAAGTTTCTTACAGTTTCAACAAAAACCGCATATGTCTCATCAGCGTTTGAAGAGATAACTATTCCATATCCGTTTTTTGTTTGTGAAAATACAAAGGAACAGCCAATCAGATTCTTTAAATCCTCAATAATTCCGGTACACATCTCAAGATTTTCAGTGTCATTCGGTTCATAATGATTTGGCAAGTCAAGCAAAATTTTATGCAGAACATCCATTTCTGCCTTTCTTTTGAAAACTTCTTGAACTGTCATCGTTTCCATTGCTTTTGCATAAGAGTCATAAAATAACGCTTCATACTGATTAGGATCTTCTAACAGAACTGCTCCGTAAAAACGTTCTGCACCTCTCCAGTCTTTACGATTTTTAGCTTCTCTTCCGCTTGCAAGCTTTTCTTTTATGCTTTCATTTGATTTTGAAGCAGAATTATTGTTGATAATGTTTTCATTATTGGATGTTACATTAAGCCTGGTTCCGCAAAAATTACAGAATGCAGAGCTGTCCGGAAGTTCTTTTCCGCAATTATTACAATACATTCTAAATTACCTCATAACTTATTAATAAATGCCGTCATAAATATCATCTACCTGTCTGCTGGTGTCCCATGTTATCCAAAGAATCACACATGCAATAATCACTACAGGCAGCACAACAATCATAAATGAAAGAATCTTTTCAATTATATCTTTGCTCTTTAAACCATCCTTAACATACTTTGGCATTGAGATTTTTTTCTCTGACAGCATTGCTAACACATAGTTTGGATATTCTGCTCCGTTTTTTTCCTTCAGACTGGCTCTGAGTGCAAAATCTGCGATGATTCCAGCGACGAGATAAATTATACCGCCCAACCAGGCACGATAAGCAAAAATTATAACTATGCCAATCACCGCAATCAAAATAGATACAATTCCAATAATTTTGTTTTTGTTCATAATAAATTCCTCACTTTCAAATTAAATGTGGTGAATAGTATTTACCACTTTGGTGAATATTGTAGCATATAATAGAATAAATGTCAATCACTATTTACCGATTTGTAAAAAAAGAGGATATGCTATGTTTAAACTTAAAGCCGAAAACGGCTCAAATAATATTACAGGACAAAGGCTTATCAGCATACGTCACAAATTGAATATTTCTCAGCGTCAGCTTGCCAGAATGATGCAGCTTGCCGGCTATGATGTTGACCATCACTTTATACGCCGCATTGAAAATGGTGAAAGATTTGTAACTGATATTGAACTTGTTGTTCTGTCAAAAGTTCTGAAAGTCGATATTATGGAACTGATTGACGATACAATACCTGTTTCTTCACAGGACAGCAATTAATTTTCTTTATTCCTGTACTTTTGAATTTCAGTATAACATTCGGTACAATACCCCATGCCTTTATCCCATTTCAGCTTGTTTTCAGGAACTGTTTTGCCGCAGCTTTCACATTTGCAGCTGCCGCTTTTATCCCTCCATGCAGTTTTTTCTATGAAGTATCACCTTCTCTCTGACTATAAATAATTATAGCATTCATTTTTGGGGGTTTGTAAAAATGACTTTTTGCTTGCAGAAAAAGCATCCGATAAGGCTCAAAACTGCCTTTTTGATTGCACATACAGTATATTACATTGCGCACTCTGTTTGTAGATAGATTTTTATTCGGCGATAAAAGTGATGCGGTTTTCAATTGTATTGATTTTCTTAAAATGATTCTGATATAATATTTCATGAAAGGCTGTGATTCTTTTGGCTGATACGGATATTCTTTATGAGAATGCAGGAAAGCTTACCAGATCCTGCCTTGACGATATTCTTGAGGGTGATTATTCATTCTTCGATGATGAGAATAATTATACCGAAGAATATCTGCTGGAATACAATTTCAAAACCTTTTCAGACGGTCTGACCGACAGTATAATCAGGCACGATTACAATGGTGATATTAATTCTGCCGAAGAGAAAACAGCTTTTATAAAAAATAAATGCAATGAGAAAAATATAGATTTAAATTCTTCGGTTGTAAAAACATGGTTTACAGACAAGCGTCCTATATCTTCCGAAAGAAGCCGTGAAAATGTATATAAGCTCTGCTTTGCACTTGGTTTTACAGCCAGGGAAACATCAGAATTTTTTCTTAAAGTCTATTTTGAATGTCCTTTTAATTTCAGAATTTATGAAGAACTGATATATTACTATTGCCTGAATAATGGTCAGAGCTATTCCTCAGCATGCAATCTTATCAATAAAGCCAAAGTGATTCTGGAAAATTCAAAAGCAAGCCAGTCTGTATATGAACTTACAACAGGTATAGAAACTGATCTGAAAAATATACATACAGATGACGAATTATTAAAATTCATTTCTCAGAACAGCATGGATTTTCTTATTACTAATCAGACTGCCAGCCACCATGCAAAGCGTCTTATTGATGAATGTACAGAACTTGCAAAAAATGACTGTCAGTCGCGAGAAGAGCTTCATCACAAGCTTGGCAGATCCGGAAATATTGATTTGCTTATTTATGTACTTTTCGGTGAAGATATTTTAGATTTAAAAAAAGACAGATCCTTTTCAAAGGCAGCTGAATTTCCGGAACTCATAAAGTCCAATTTTCCTTTAAAAATGAATCTTTCAAAAATCAAAAACGGTCAGAAGGTTTCATATGAAACTATGAGAAAAAGCCTGATACTGCTTTCGTTTTATTCATATTATGCACAGCTTTTTCAGGATGCCGATTATGAGGGATTCTGTGCGCTTGAAGAGGATTTTACAGATTTTGTATGTGAAACGAATGACCTGTTAAAGACCTGCGGATACCCCTCTTTATATGTCAGAAATCCATTTGACTGGCTTATAATGCACTGTGGAAGCCGGGAATACCCCCTTGATGAATTCAGAAATGCAATAAACAGATATTATCTCGATCATATTTAAAAACAATATCACTATTAAAGTATTACAAAAAATGTGCCCGATACTCAGCGGTATCGGGCATTGTTTTTACTTTTTAATTGATACGTTTTTCATATAATCTACGATATTAAGATGAACTTTATCTATTCCCAGACATTCATCCTCGGTAATATTTCTGAATGATCTCAGGAACTGTACAGATGACATATTGTGGAAAAACTGATTTTTGTAACAGAAGTTTTTGAAAGCCGGAAACAATTCTGATCTTTTGGTATTAACCTTTTCTTCCGGTTCGTGTGTTGTAAGACATTCGTTAATGAATGCAATCACCGTGACGGAGGTAATGTACTTTGGTTGAAATTGGTCTGATAATGTAGTATAATAAAAATAACATAACGAGGAGGAACAGCATGAAACAGGCATTGCAGGAAAATACTGAAATAACACTTTGCGAAACCGGAACAGATAAACGGTTTTGTTTCAGGGTTATCAATATTATCGGAATGGGAGCAGGCAGTATTGTTTATACTGCATCGTATACTGATTCAGAGGGTAATGATTTTACTGTACGCCTTAAAGAATGCTATCCCGCCGGTCTTGAGATCACAAGAAGCAGTGCAATGGAGCTTGTTGTTCCCGACAAATTCAATGACGCATTTGAAAAATATAAACAACGGTTTACCGACGGGTATCGCAGGCAGCTGAAATTTCGTCAGAATCCCAAAAGCATGAACAGTATCAGCAATATTCAGGGGATTTTTGAGGGGAATAACACAAAATATATTGCAATGAGCTGTCAGAACGGTATCAGTATTGATGAGGCTGAATTGTCGCTTTACGATATTTTCCGTGTCCTTAAAGCGGTTACAGTTCAGATTGATAACTTCCACAAAAACAACTTCCTATACCTTGATCTGAAACCGGAAAATGTTATCCTCTACCCGGAAACGCCGGAGCTTGTAATGCTTTTTGATTTTGACAGTGCAGTTGAAATTCACGAATTGGACAGGGAAAATCTGTCTTTTACTGAGAAGTGGTCTGCTCCGGAAACGGTTCAGAAAAAAACGAAAAATATCGGTGTACGCTCCGATATTTACACTCTCGGAGCACTGCTTATGTATATGCTTCTCGGGAGAAATCCGGAGCTTACAGACCGACGCAGAAATGCAGACTGGACCGATGAATTTCAGAATAGTCTCTTGGCTTACGAAAGTCCGGAAACAAAACGAATGGCAGCGGATATTTTCAGAAAAACCTTATCTGCCAATCCGGCAATCCGGGCAGCCGTTACAACTCATGCAGCGAACTGGTGGAAGTTGTTGAACCGTTTATACAGTCGTTCCAGCAGCAGAAACCGTACCTTAAAACAGTTCTGCCCATTGGCAATAATTATTTCTGCGGACGTGACAGGGAAATTTCAGAAATACATAATATTCTGCGGACAGAAACCAGTTTTCTCGTTCTGCATGGGATAGGCGGTATCGGAAAATCAGAGCTTGCAAAACATTATGCAATTACCTTCAAATCGGAGTATGATGCGGTTATTTTTGTCCGGTTTCAGAAAAATATGATGCAGACGATTATTTCTGATATTAATTTTCCTGTTGTGAACTGCAAACGTTCTGAGGGAGAAGAAGATAAAGAGTATCTTGAAAGAAAGCTGAATATTTTACTTAGTATATGTACAACGAAGCATTTGATAATTCTCGACAATTTTGATGTGGAAGACTGTGATGATCTGGAATTGCTGACAGGACTCATGTGTGATATTCTTGTAACTTCACGTGTCGATTACTCAGATGTGTTCTGCCAGTATGAGGTAGAGAATTTACAGAATGAGAATGATATTTTCAGTCTTGTTACTTATTATTACAAAGAAGCTTTGGACGACGAGAACACTTGTGCCGTTCAGGATATTATCAATGCGGCAGAAGGACACACAATGGCTGTAGAACTCATTGCAAAACATATGCATACAATGCGGATTTCACCGTCAGAGATGAATCAGATACTTATACGCAATGGCATTACCTCTGGTAATGAAGGGGAGGTAAAGATCATTAAGGACGGCAGTCTGAAAAGTAAGGCGGCATATGTACATATAGCTGCGTTGTTCAGCATTTTCGGACTTTCTGAGGATATTAAACAGGTTCTGAGATACGCAGCATTATTTGGGCCGAATCGTGTTGACAAGGAATTTTTTGTTGAGTCCTGTGAACTGACAGCTGAGCAGAAAACAGCAATGGAATCTGCAATAACTTGTGGCTGGATTCAGGAGCTTGTATTCCCTGATTCAACAGCTGTTACACTTCATCCCCTTATATCTGATGTGTTGTGCCATGAACTAAAGCCGGATATTGAGCACTGCGGGGATTTTATTCTGTTTGCGGCAGCCCTTTCGGAAGATATTCAGGATTTTGACTGTGAACAGCGTTATCTTCATATAGCATGGCTTGACCACACGGCACGTAATATCTGTGGTAATTCTACGAAAATAACATTTCTGCTTGATAATATGAACATGATCTATATGACCGAAGAGGATTATGAAAGTGCTAAGTGGTGTAATGAACGTATTGTTGAGATGATATATGCACTGCATGAGGAAGAGAACTTTCCGCGACAGATTCTGAATTCATATTTATTTTTAAAATCACTGGCAAGATTTGATGGAGATCCGGAACTGGAAAAGGAGTATTCTGAAAAAATCAAAGCACTGGGTTCGGCAGAAGCAGTGGAACATATTGCATTTGAACGGTGTATGGACGAAATGGAGGCCGGAGATTATACTGCCGCAATATCATCAGCAGAAGAACAGCTGAAGTATGCTATGATGTCAGAGGACGGTCGAAGAATAGCAAAAGCTTACCGCCAGATTGGCGAAGCTGAGCGTGGATCAGAGCATGAAGATAAGGCGAATGAGGCTTTCGGGAAAGCAGCGGAGTACATTGGAAGATACCTGACCGATTATCCTGAAGAAACAGGGTACGATCTTGCAGGGTTATACGATGATGCAGGAGATATTTATACAGATGCCGGGAGATACGAGCAGGCTCTGGAATGCTATAACAAGGAACTGGAACTTAATGTACAGGAACATGGAAAAATTTCAGGGTATGTAAAGGATACCTATCTGTCAATGTCTCTTACATATTTTCGAATGGGTGACATCAAAAGGCAGACAGAATGTCTGAAAAAATGTCTTGAAATTTCTGAGCTGGTTTATGGTAAGGTGCATCGGGAAACTTTACTTTGCTATGAATGTCTGTACAAGCAATATATTACTGAGTGGCATGAAAGCCATGATGATGTACTGTTTGATGAATGTCAGAAACTGCTTGAAAATCTGATAGAAGCACAGGTGACTCTTAACGGAGAGGAGAGCGAAGAAGCAGCGCAGTGGTATATGGAGTATTCTGATTTTCTTAGACTTAAAAATGATGAAGATGGCTGCAATTCCTTCATGGAAACGGCAATACGGATTTATAGTAATTTACTTGAAGAAGATGATGCAATGTGGATTGATCTCTGTTGCAGAGCATCAGACAGCTGTCTTCATTTCGGAAAGAATGAGGAAAGCCTGAGGTACCTTGAAAATGCGATTACGCTCTGTGAGATTAACGATGAAACAGAATTACTTGAATCACTGATGAAGTATAAGGATGATATGTCTGGAGTGTGAATTGAAACGAAAATCGTATTTGAGCCTCTGGAAAAAATGACCGATAAAACAGTTCTCATAATAACTCACCGTCCGGCGTTACGGAAATATATGACATAATATTTAAGTTTTCTGAAAGAGGAATAAAGGTAAGCGAAAAAGAGTAACATATATTGTCAGAACTCCAGTCCATAAATGCAGGTTATTCTTTTGTTTTTTATCATGATTTTGGGTTTGTACAAGTTTTGAAGGCAACCAGAGTTATGCCTTTGGAAACCGTAAGTTTTTTTGACAAGCTGATTTTATAGTTACTTTGAATTTATTTTGTATTTAATTATTGTGCATGATGCATAAACCTTGTTAATGTTTATTGAATTTTATTAACGATTGTGTTATAATATTATACATAAAAATGTAGTGTTGTGAAAGGAAGTTGTACTTATGAACAAAATCAAATGTATATTGTCCTGTATAACAGCAGCGGTTATGGTTATATGTATGGCGTCAGCTTTACCGTTTTCAGCCACAGCCGAAACTGTTGAAATATTCAAGGATACATTTGAAGATGGCTTTGGGGGCTGGGCAGGCAGAGGAGATGCTTCTATTCAGATAGTTGATACTGCCGCAAACAGCGGTAAAAAATCTCTTTACGTTACAGGCAGACAGAAAGCATGGAATGGTGCTGCCTGTGCAAAAATCAAGGAGCTCAGAAACGAAAAGACATATTATATCAGCGGATATGTAATGCAGGATGAGGGAAATGACACTGAAGATATCAACCTTCAGGTGCTTTACAAGGACGCCAACGGTGATGAACAATATAAAAATATTGCAAGAGCACAGGCGAAAAAAGGCGTCTGGACAAATGTAGGGGCAAATTACACAATTCCGGCAGACGCAACAGGAATTACGGTTTATTTTGAAACTCCTTCAAATCTTATAAACTTCTATATTGACGATGTTTATGCAGAGGGAGAACCTAATGATGACAGTGATACAACCGAAGGCTTTGCCGATGATTTTGAAAATGGTGTAAACGGCTGGAGCGGAAGAGGCAATGCAGTTTGCGAAATATCAGAGGGTAACGGCAACAACGGTTCAGCTTGTCTTTATACAAGCGGCAGAACAAGCCTCTGGAATGGTCCGGCATGCAACAAAACTCTTGTATTGAATGCAGGCGGATACTACAGAATGAGCGGCTGGGTTATGTATGACGGTGCTGAATGGACTGAATCCCAGACATTCTCAATGAACATGCAGATGCAGCAGAACGGCAAGGAACAGTATGTTGAAATCGGTCGTGTTACAGCTGTAAAGGGCGAGTGGGCACATATTGAATCAAATTATACTATTCCTGCAGATGCTTCAAATTTTTCGGTTTATTTCCAGACAGCATGGAAAAATGACGCAAGTGTAACAGACCAGGATTTAATGAATTTCTATATTGATGATGTAATTGCAGAACCACTTCCGACACCGCAAGCACAGCAGGATATTCCAAGTCTTAAAGATGTATATAAGGATTACTTTATTCTCGGCGGTTCATGCTCAAAGGCTGATCTTGACGTACAGGCGGCAAAGGATATTATTGTAAAGCACTATGACAGTATTACATTCGGCAATAACTTAAAACCGGATTATACTCTTGACAAGACAGCTTCACAGAAAATGTTTGCTGAATCGGGTGATGATACAAATCCGCAGATTAATATTGATATGGCAAGAAAACAGCTTGATTTTGTATCGGAAAATAATATTAAGGTAAGAGGTCACGTTCTTGTATGGCACAGCCAGACTCCTGACTGGTTTTTCAAGGAGGGCTATGCAGATGACGGCGATTGGGTAACTCCCGAAAAGATGAATAAGCGTCTTGAAAATTATATTAAAAATCTCATGTCAACTCTTGAAACGGAATATCCTGATGTTGAATTTTACGCATGGGATGTTGTAAATGAAGCGTTCAGTGAACAGGGGGAAATGCGTGAAGCAGGCTCTAATAACACAAAAACAGGACAGTCGGCATGGATGTCTGTTTATGGTGACTCTTCATTTATAAACAAGGCATTTGAATACGCAAGAAAGTATGCGCCGGAGGGCTGTAAGCTTTTCTATAATGATTATAATGAATACGCTGTTGCAAAGCGGGATGCAATAATCAAAAAGTGCGCTGAAATTAAGGCGGAGGGAAATATTGATGGTATAGGTATGCAGTCGCATATCGGTATGAGCAACCCTTCAATCAAGCTTTACGAAGAAGCATTCAGAAAATATAATGAGCTTGGTCTTGAAATTCACGTTACTGAGCTTGATGTTGACCAGAAATCTGACAAAGCAGAAGATTTGCTTGCTCTTGCCAAGAGATATCAGGACGTATTCAGACTTTACAAAAAACTCGTTGCAGACGGCGTTAATATTACTGCTGTAGTAACATGGGGCATTTCAGACAATACTTCATGGATAAGCGGATATCCGAACCTTTTTGACGGCGGTTATCAGGCAAAGGATGCTTTCTATGCCGTATGTGATACAGAAGCTGAGATTCAGCAGATTAACACAGCGTCAGCTCTTGAATATGACGGAACAGATGAGGATTATGAAAAAGCATTTGACTTACAGTCTGCAAAGTCTGTGGGTGGGGCAGCTGATTTCAAGACAATCTGGAATGACAATACAGCAACGGTAAGACTTAATTCAGATGTTGACGGTACAGCTGAAATTATCATAAGCGACGCTTATTCAGCTGAAGATCCGACAGTTGTGAAAAAAGAAATTGAAGTTCAAAAGGGCGAAATGTATAATATCGGGATTAACCTTTCAAAGTATGGCATTAAGAAAGGCTCGTCACTTGGACTTGAAATTATAATTACAGAAACAGGAAAAGCTCCGGTTGCGTGGAATACTCTTGACTACACTGATAAAAAGGCAGTAGTTTACGGAAAACTCAGCTTTATCGAACAGCCGCTTTCAGCAAGGGCATATAATGCAACAGTAAAAATTGATGGCGAAATTGATTCTGCATGGAACGCAATCGGCGGCGGTGTCGGTGAAACAGAGTCTGTTGCGGTAAATAAGTACACAATGGGTACAGATGGTGCAACAGCTACTGCAAAGGCACTCTGGGATGAAAATAATATTTACGTACTTGTTGAGGTCAAGGATAATAATTTAAGCAAGGAAAGTGCCAATGCTTATGAACAGGATACTGTTGAAATCTTTATCGACCAGAATAACGGCAAGACATCTTACTATGAAGATGATGATATTCAGCTTCGTGTGAATTTTGATAATGAAGTTACTGTAACAGACGGGAGAACTGCTGATGTTTATGAAACAGCAGCTAAGAAAACTGCTGATGGTTATATTGTTGAAGCAAGAATACCATGTGCAGTGGGCAAGTTTGAAACAGGTCAGGTTATCGGCTATGATGTTCAGATTAATGACGATAACGGCAGCGGAAAAAGAACAGGTATTGCCAACTGGAGCGACCTTTCAGGTCAGGGTTATATGAACACATCTGGCTTCGGTACATTAAAGCTTGAAGGTTCAGAAGATGAATTTGACCTTGGTGATATTGATTTAGACGGAGATATTGATGTTGTCGATGTTAAGCTTCTTCAGAATTATCTGATTCATAAGATCAGAGTAATTGATGGTGATCCGGATATAAATGGTGACGGCAAAGTAAATGTATTTGATCTTATTACACTTAAAAAACTGGTAGTAAAATGATATTTTGAAAGGACTGCTCTGAAAAAGACAGTCCTTTCGCTTTGAACTTATAGTCAGTAATCCGTTCCGGCGTTGGACAATGTTCTTAGACGCAGGATACAACATTTTTCTCAGTGAGTTGTCATTGTAAATGACGGCTTATTCCTTGTTATTTTTCGGAACAGTAATTTCTTTTGCAGGCAACAACACTGTTATCATCAAATAAGTCTCTGATGGCGGAAAGGAATAGTACGACCTGCTGTGTATGTATATACGAAATGTCGGTAACCCGCTTCTGATCGGGACGTTCTGTCTTTCTTTTTTACATTGCTGGATATGTCTGTAGCTTCCTGGCATAAAAATTCCTCCTATGGTATTTTCTTTATTATACCATAGGAGGGCTCTTTTTTATTGTCCGTTTTTACCGGACCTGTGCATATTTTAATTATTCGATTAATAAACGTTTCATTAGACACAGATCAAATACATTGATAACATTGTCTTCATACAAATCACCGGCTTTCCAATCGGTTAAATCGCCAGTGCCATGAAGCCATTTCTGCATCATTACAATATCAGAAATGTTTAATACACCATCAGCATTTACATCTCCGGGTAAGTCAGTGACAACAGGCGGTTCTGTTGTGGTGGTAACAGGAACGGTAGTAGTTGTAGTTACAGTTGTAGTTGTCGTTGTTGTGGTTGTTATAGAAGTAGTTACAGGTGTTGTAACAATCTGAGATGTACCGCTTCCCACAGCTGAGAACAATACGCCAGTGGGATCCTTGTCAACCATGTCGTTTGCTTCATCACTCCACTGTGCGTAATAATGAACCTGAATCTGAATCTGAGTTGTATACTCATCCTCCGGTATATCAATAGTAAATGTACTTATACCCTCCGGTCCGAGACTTTCCGGCATCATCCAGTTGTCTTCAATCCACTTTTCAGAATTGTTATCCCAGTATCCATAAATGCCACTGAGAGCTGCATATGGAAGTCCCTGTGCCTGAATGGTGATATGAGAAGCGCCGTTTGTGTCAACCAGCCAGTAATTGTTATTGCTGTCATATGTAACAGATAAAACTGTTTCATTTTCACCCGGCTCAATAGGCTTTGCAGTTGTTGTAACTGTGGTGGTCACCGGCTTTTTTGAAGTAGTTGTTATTGCAGTTGTTGTTACCGGAGTTGTCGTAGGAGTAGTTGTGGGCTGAGGAGGTTCAGAAAGGTCAAATCGTCCTGATTCCTCCTTGAGTTTCGACCATGCATACCTTGTAAACCAATTGTCAAAATCATTAATTACGGAAGATGAACCAGCCATCATTATAGATGTACCGTCGCCGGGAAAGCCATTGGGCGGAGGACCGTCCGATGCACCGTTTTCGCCGTAATAATCCGGGAAACCAAAGCCATGACCCATTTCGTGAAGCAGAATATGGGTGCTCGTAGTCCCGTTCACAAGTCCCAGTACAGACTGATCCGAAAGTATCTGTCCGTAGTGATAACCATATCCTCCCATATTTATCATACCCGTAATGCCGTGCAGATACATATCATAGCGGTTGTCGTAGCTGCCGTTATAGCTCCAGTTTTTATCTGCCCAGTGAACATACCGTGAAATATCAGTAGGCTCAGCAGGCTGGATAGCAGGTACGCTGTCATTACCCATACCACTCGAGATCATATCATCACGCAGCCAGGAATTGGTGGTTTCAGTGTAAACGATCTCGTCGGGCTGTCGGTCAAGGATACAGCTTTCATCAAGTACCGCATACCCCACTACCTTGACGTTTACGTGCTCAAACGGCCACTCGTCATAACCAACAAGGGAATCGGTCCACTGGTTTACAGCGTTCTCCAGCATTTGCGGAAGCTTTTGCCTTTGTTCAAGGGTTATCTTTTCGTATGACTGCCAGATAAGTATATATTGCAGAGTTCCGTTTCCGGCAATTATCTGGTCGTATATAGTTGACCAGTCATTCATTGAACCTTCACTCTCAATGCGGTTAGTCCATATCCAGTCCGCAGCCTCCCGGTAATCAGACGGCATATCTGAAAGTGTGGTTTCTGACGCAGCGTATGCTGTCAAATCAGTTGTTGTAACAGAAATATCAGGCTTCGTGAACAATGTACCCAGACAAAACAGCGATGCTAATCCCACGGCAATTGTTTTTTTGATTTTAATCATATTTTCCTCCCTCTATGTATTTAAAAATAATACTGTGTATTATTTTATCATACTTATTATACAAGAACATTCACATGCTCAAAGGACCAGTCATTGTATCCGACAAGACAATCATTCCACTGATTGACAGCGTTCTCCAGCATTTGCGGACGCTTATGCCGCTGTTCAAGTGTGATCGGCTCATAGGATTGCCGGATAAGTATATATTGCAGAGTTTTGTTTCCGGCAATTATCTGGTCGTATATAGTTGACCAGACCTTCATTGAACCATCCTTTTCAATACGGTTTATCCATACCCAGTCACAAGCGGAGCGGCAATCCTGCGGCATATCTGAAATGCTCTATGCAGACGCCGTGATCGAAACCGGTATGGATGTCATGTTTTGTGCCGTCAGCAGTGTCAGGCAAAGCGCAGCCGTAAGCAGTACAGCAGCCGGTTTCCTTCTGTTCTTCATGATTACGTTATGCATGTGATATTCGCACAAAACACAAAAAAATGTTTAGATATATTGTACACCATTACCATAAAGACTGTCAATTGAATATTGTATAAATTTCTAAAATAAATTTACAATTAGCACATTCTATTGTAATATTGTCTTGATTTTTGAGTATGGATATGATACAATAGTATAATATCAATTTTAAAGGTAAGGAGGGACAGATAATGCAGAAAAGACCATTGATTGGGATTGTGACTTCGCTTTTAGCAAGAAATCATATACGAAATATTGTTAGCGGGGCAATTGCACAGGCACGGACGTGCGGTTGTGATGTCATTGTGTTGGCACCGCTGGTACATTTCACCTACAGCACACCGGAACACGCACTTGCTGAACGGGAGATTTATCAGTTAATTGCATCAGAAGATATTGATGGCTTTCTTTATGTCAAGGATGAAACAACTATGGGAAACGAAGTTATTACACAGATCGAACAGCTTCTGATGCATTCCAATAAATTTATCATGACAGTGGATGAACAAGTGCATCCTTTGTTTGACAGTACGCAGTATGATGACTACGATGATTTCGGCAAAGTTGTGGAGCATCTGATTGAAGTTCACGGCTGCCGGAAAATTTACTGTCTGACTGGTCCGGAGAACAGTTTTCAGGCGCAGACAAGACTGCGTGCCTGGCAGGATATTATGGAGCAGCATGGTCTGCATTATGATGAGAACTATTATAGCTATGGTACATTCTGGGTTGACTCTGCCATAGCCTTTGCTGATCGGCTGATCTCCGGCGAGCTGTCCATGCCGGATGCAGTTGTCTGCGGCAACGATGTAATGGCAATGGCTCTCATCAAATCCCTGCAGGCAGAGGGCATACGTGTACCGGATGATGTTGCTGTGACCGGATATGACAACTTTCCGTTTGCCGCCAATGTGGATGTGATGCTGACCACCTATGCGCGCAATCACTTTCAGCTCGGGGCAGATGCCGCTAGGAGGCTATACCGCAATATGACAGGCCTGCTATGCAGCAAGGTACATCATCCTGAAAGCGGTATTCTGATCGGAAACTCCTGCGGCTGTAACAGTATTCCGGCAAAGCAGATCTTATCCGATTCATCTGCTGCGATCCCCAGAATGTGGGAGGAGAAAGTGTTCGGTGATAGCATGGTATTTGATCTGGCACAAGCGAAAACGGTTCCTGATCTGCTTCAGCGCGCACTCTTTCACAGCAGTATCCTGTATCAGATGCAGTCGGTACGCATTTACTTATATGAATCTGCCGGACAGTGCCGCCTTGCAGCGTCCTGCTTGGCAGACGGCGTTCCGCAAACATACAGTGGAAAAACACTGCAAAATACTGCGGCTTCTTTCCTGCAGTCTTCCGATCAGTCGGAAGTTTTGTTTCTTTCTCCTCTGCATCTGAATGAAAGGCAATTTGGTATGATCTCCCTTTCCTACGGGGAACATGACCGGGTATATGACCGAAGCTATCTGCATTTTGTATCCGATCTGGAAATAGCACTTGACCGTCTGCCGGATCACAGAACCGATGCAATTTCAGTACAAACGGAATCTGCCAGCATTCGGAACCGTGCCGTCATGAGGGCGAAGCTCGATCGGCTCCGCAGCAATCTCCGGGATGCGCCGAATCTGCCATGGACAATTGAAATGCTGTGTTTTGAATCCGGTATTCCCAAAAGTACGCTTCAAAAATATTACAAGCAATTTTTCGGGAAGAGTGTTTTTGAGGAGCTTATCATATTCCGTGTGGAAATGGCAAAGCAGCTTCTTACAGAAACAGATCTGACACTTAGAGAGATTGCTGTTCGCTGTGGCTATTCCACCGAGAGTTATTTCATAAAACAGTTTAAAAATGTAACACATGTCACACCTACTGCATATCGCCACAGTATTATTGACATAAAATGATGGATATGTTCAGAAAGTACCTTCTCGTGGGCGAACTTGTTCTCCGCTTCGAAGAAACCAAACAGGAGGGAGCATAATGTCTGAAAATACTGGAACAGCAAATTCAAAGGTTATTTACTATAACGGTGATTTCATTAAGGTAAGTGATGAGTTTTATTATGGATGTCCTAAAACTGGGTTACTGATGCCAGCCTCGCCAGCGACTGTGCTGTATATTCGTGCCGTCAGCAGAGTTTGATTTGTACACATCAAGGCAGCGTCTGCTATTCATTCACCCTACGAAACAGCTTAATTTCTTTCGGCAATTCAAATGCCGAATTTTATTTCAATTTCATTAGAATTATGCGAAATGTAGATAACATCAATCATTTCAGCAGCAATATCATGCTTATCCTGAACGCTTAATTCATTCCAACGGCTGAGAGGTTCAGCAAGCGGTTTAATATCAATAGCCTTATGCTTACGAGCCTTTGTTTGTATTTTTCGTTCCAGTTCAGACTTTTTAGCATGAATTTCATTGATTCTTTGCTGAATATAAGCGAAAACCACATCATCTGCCTGTGCCATTCTATCCATCAAGGAACGGATTTCATCATCAAGACGGATAATATCTGCTTTTATTTGCTCAGTTTCAGAATCAAGAGTTTCTTTCTGCTTTTTAGCTATTTCAAGCATATTCATACGCTCACAGATAGCATGATAGACCTGTTCTTCAATATCATCTACTCTGATACTGTAACTTCTTGAAACACAGAGCCTGCGTGTAACCCAACCGTTATCAAACAGGTATCTGTATGACCTTCCGCTTTTCTTTCTGCACTGAATATCAACCATAACAGCATAGTCACATTCCTTGCACTTAATAAGACCAACAAGCCATGAATTATAAGCCTTTCTATTCGTGGAGAATGTTACATTATGCGACTTCTTATCCTGAACTCTGAGCCATGTTGATGAACTTACAAGTCCCTCATGATATCCGACTTTAACATATTTACCGCCGTCAGCATTATCATGGAGAAATACACCATGTATTCCGTCATAGGCTTCAACATCATCAATGATTTCATAACCTTTAGACTGAAAATAGGCATATACTTCCTTATCTGCTTTCACATACAGCGGATTGGAAAGTATTGAAGAAAGTGAAGCGACGTTCAGCTTTCCATTATGTTTTTTATTCTTACCGCCATACTTATCAGTACGTCTGTACATGATTTCATTCTCATGCTCATTGAAATAATTCAGAATATCACGCAAAGATATTGATTGCTCTGCATACATCTCAAAGGCAATTTTCAAGGCTTCTGCCTGTTCTGAGGGTACAAGTACCGAACCAGTTTTACCATTGATTGTCCTGCGTTCCGGAGCATACCCAAAGCTCATTACACCGCCCTGATAGAAGCCGGTTTCACGACCTCTTGTAGAATACGCATCA
>JBJEQV010000028.1:0-3934 GCA_051881915.1 Porcipelethomonas sp.
TGGCTTACTGCTTAGAAGGCAGTTACTCTATCCAGCTGAGTTAAAGGCGCATTAATGAAAACACACACTGCATTTTCAACGATATTAATTATATCATACCATGATCTGTATGTCAATACTTTTTTTGAAATTTTATATATTTTTATTTTTTGACTATTTGTACAAACAAAAAACCACATTTTCATGCGGTCTTTTGCTTGTATAAAATTTATAAGAGGGGTTGGTATAAGCTTGTTTTAATGTTTCTGATAACATTTTATCATATTATATATTGCTTTTTCAATACAATATTGTGACAATAACTTATATATTGTGACTTTTGGGCTGAAAAATTAATCGTAATAAATATACAGCTTTAAGCGCTTTGTACTTACTTCAGAAATGCAGTATATGAGTTTTTGCTGAAAACAGCTTTTCAGGATGTTTTTGTATGATTTTATATATTTTTTAAATTATGAATCTGAAAATAATACATAATGATGCTTTCAGCTAAGTGATCATGCTTTGTATAAGATATTATTTGTATAAAAAACACGCGATTTGTATTGACATGATTAAAAATATGGTTTATGATTATAAAAAAGGATGAGGGGTGGGGAAATGAATCGTTCCAGAAGAAAAAGAATTGCGGTCTTCATGGCGGGCTGTCAGTCTGACTATGGCCGTAAGACTATGGAGGGCATAATAAGACAAGCTAATTCTCTCAATTATGACGTGATGACCTTTTCGTTTTTCTCAAATCAGGTTATTGAGCATCCTTTTCAGACCGGCGAAGAAAATGTCTTTAATATTTTCAATCCGAAAAAGGCTGACGGTATAATTGTAGTAAAAAATTCATTTCATAAAAAAACAGTTCAGGATAAGCTGAAGCAGATCTGTGAAACATCTGGACTTCCTTTTATCGAGCTTGAGGATATTGATGATGATACTGAATTTCCCTTGTGGAAGGACAGAGAACTTTTCTGTATGCTGACGCTTCATATGATAGAGAAGCATTCAATGAAAAAAATATATTGTTTTACAGGGATACCAGGGCTTCATCAGACTGAAAATCGTCTTGAAGGATATCGCGATGCGATGAGAAGTCATGGACTGTATTTTGATGACAGCTATGTGTTTTATGGTGATTACTGGGAGAATGCTGCGAAAGAACTGGCTCGGGATATTGCCGAAGGAAAGATCGAAAAGCCTGAAGCGATCGTATGTGCAAATGGATTTATGGCTATAAATCTTACAAATTCACTTATTGAAAACGGGATTTCCGTCCCTGGGGAAATCGCAGTTGCAGGTTATGATTCATTTTATCAGAATGCCCTTAATTCACCCACGATCACTACCATTTCAAACATCAATTACAATCAGGGGGTCAATATCGTATGCCGTCTTCATAAGCTGATCACGGGTGAGGTCTGCAACAGCGGATTTATAAAGGAAGAAAGGATAGAATCCGGGGGAAGCTGCGGGTGCTGCGGTCCTGAAAGCGATATCTTTCACTGGTATAAAAAGGATATATCCGAACAGCTTCATTATACAGACCTTCTTGAGACCAGCAATATGCTTCAGCAGATCTCGATTGCTGAAAATCTCAATGACTTTGCCGGAATACTGAGCAATTTCGTCTATCTGATACGGGGACTGAAGAAAATATATCTCTGTATCTGCAATGACTGGGACGGAATAAATAATACAGAAAATAACAGCTACCGTAAGGAAGGATATACGGACGATATGCTGCTTTATGTTCTTGATGAAAAAGGCTTTGTTACAGAATTTTCATCGGGTGAAATGCTTCCTTCAATATACAGCAGTCTTACTCCGTCTGCATATTATTTTATTCCTCTTCATTATGAAGACAGATGCTTCGGATATGTTTCTGCCGAATTTGATAATGTACAGTTTTCATATGACAAGCAATTCTGGATATGGACCGACAACGTCAGTACCGCAATTGAAGCACTAAGGATACGGAATCACATCCGCCGTTTCAGCGAACGTATACATCTTACTGCAATAAGAGATCCGCTGAGCGGCCTGTATAACAGACGCGGATTTGAAGAGCTGTCTTCTGAATTCTATGTGCAGTCGATAAATAACAGGGAGAAGTTTCTTATAATAGCTTTTGAAATAATTAATCTGAGAGTTATAAACAAGGAACTTGGCTATGGCTTTGGAGATAGTGTTATTACAACAATTGCAGACGCTGTAAACAGCAGCTGCCGCGGAAATGAGATATGCTGTCGTTACGGTCAGGAGCGTTTTTATATTGTAGGAAGTGCTGACTATACCCGTGAAGCTGTTCTGTCGCATATCAGTGCAGTCAATGCCTACTGCAAAAAAAATATTACGGAAACAGAAGTTATTCTTGAAAACGGGTTTTATTGTGACAGGGTTGCTGAGGGTGTGTCGCTTGCAGATATTATCCATAATATTGACAGTATTATTGAAAAGAATAAAAATGAAAAGCACTGTATAAGCGGGTGTATTAAAAGCTTTTCTCAGCTTCGGAAGCAGATTTACGCTCAGCCTTATAAAAAGTGGACTATTGATGAAATGGCTCAGCTGATGCTTCTCAGCCGTGCATATTTTCAGAGGCTTTACAAAAAGGAATTTGGTGTCAGCGTAATGACCGATGTAATCTCAGCAAGAATGGACCTTGCAAAAAGACTTCTTGTTACAGACAAGAGAAGTATTTCGGAGATTGCTTCGGCATGCGGTTATGAAAGTGAGGTCTATTTTATGCAGCAGTTCAAAAAAGTGACTGGCATTACTCCGACTCAGTACCGGAAGGAGAAAATATCATTGTAAAATGTATGCTGCACATATTAAGCGTAATAAAGATAAAATCGGGAGTTGAATATGACTAAACAAGAATTTAATAAGAGTCTGAAACGTGTTTTGATTTCTGAAAGTGAAATCAGGGCGAGGATCAGGGAGACCGGAGAGAGGATCAGCCGCGAATATGAGGATAAACCGCTTTTGCTTGTAAGCATACTTAACGGGGCGTTTGTGTTTATGGCGGATTTATGCCGTGCAGTAAGTATTCCGTGTGAAATTGCCTTTATGTGTGCCAGCAGCTATTACAGCGGTACGTCATCTTCCGGAACTGTGGATATTACAATGGATATTAAGCAGGATATCAGCGGCTTTCATGTTATTATTGTCGAAGACATAATTGATACGGGCAGAACTTTAAATGATATTATAAAGCTTCTTAAATCAAGGAATCCTCTTTCCCTGAAGATTGTTACATTGCTGGATAAACCCGAAAGGCGTATTATAGATCTGAAAGCAGATATTTCACTGTTCACTATACCTGATGTTTTCGTTGTGGGTTATGGACTGGATTATAATGGAATATACCGCAATCTGCCGTATATTGCGGAATATGAGGGTGAGGAGTGCTTATAATATAATCAGCCTTGCAGGACAGATCTTTAGGATTTAATTTGGTTTTATAGCGGTTTTTAGTAAACTTATTTCTGAAATGCAGTCTTCAAAAATCATTTTTATGACAGGCGCTGATTCCTTGTCGGGAAAATGCGCCGTTACCCATTTTATAAGGATCGCCTCAGGTGGTTATGACTGCCCTGTGAATTATTTGTTATGATTTTCAGAAGTATAGATTATCTGTCTTTTGAGGTTTCTGATTTTAGTGCATAATAAATGTATTTTTGGTTGACATTTTTAAAATTTTAGTGTATTATTAATGTGATAGGTTATTTTAAGAGGAGGTATTATTTTGAAACTATTTAAAAAATTTGTTGCATCGGTTGCAGCTATGGCTCTTTCTGTTTCAGTAATTGCATCGGAAATGACAGCTCCAACATCTGCTGAGTATGATGACTGCAATGATGACTGGCTTCATGCGGTCGGCAGCAGACTTTATGATAAGGACGGAAACGAGGTATGGCTCACAGGTGCTAACTGGTTTGGA
>JBJEQV010000029.1:0-71829 GCA_051881915.1 Porcipelethomonas sp.
AATACGGAAGAACAGGTTGACCTTATGGAAGCTTCGAGAGTTTACGAAGCCAATGTAAGTGCACTTTCAGTTGTAAAGGCTATGGCGTCCAAGGCACTTGAAATCGGACGCGGATAAAAAGGAGTTTTAAATATGTTTATTGTACCTCTTTCAGAACTGCCCTCTCTTGAACCTATGAAGAGCATTGCCGGTTCGGAATCAGTTTCAGGAAAAGAAAAGAGTTCATCGTTCGGAGATATTCTCAAAGCAAAAATTCAGAATGTGAAAGATCTGGAAGCACAGTCCCTTCAGAGCGCATATGATATTTCCGTGGGAAAATCAGGAGATATTGAGTCGGCTATGATGGATTCTGCAAAGGCTTCAACAGCCATTGAGATGACTACTCAGATCACAACAAGGGTTGTAAATGCGTATAAGGAAATAATGTCCATGCAGATTTAGTATTCCATTATTTTCTGTTTTATTAAATAAACAATTGGGAGTTTGGATTACTAAATGAAAGAAAAGTTTAAAGGATTAGGAAATAAAATCAAAGCTCTGTGGTCAGGTCTTGCCAAAACTGTCAGGATCATAATTGTTGCAGGAGCTGCAGCGTTGATTATAGGTGCTGTTGTCCTTACAATCGTACTGAACAGCTCAGGCGGTTCCGAATACATAGTGCTTTTCCCGGGTATGTCTTCTGAGGAATCAACGGAGGTATATCTTGAACTTCAGAATATGGGGGTTGAAACAAAAATCAATTCCGACGGGGAAATTGAAGTAAAAAGGTCTGAGTGGGATAATCTGGTCTATGAACTTGCTGACCGCGGATATCCGCAGACTGCGCCGTCTTACGGTACTTTCTTTGATAATCTCAGTATGACTATGACTGAATTTGAAAAGAAACAGACTCTGAGATTTGAACTTCAGGATCGTCTCCAGACAACTCTTAAAAGAATCGAAGGCGTAAAGGGAGCGGTTGTTACCATCAATCTTCCGGAAAGTGATAATTACGCCTGGAAGGAAGAAACAGAAACCGCTTCGGCAAGTGTTACGCTCACACTTTATAACAGCGCGAACTTTACTTCCGAAAATGTCTCGGCTGTAAAAAAACTTGTGGCATACAGCGCTCAGCAGATGGAGCCTGAGGATGTAATAGTTATTGACAGCCGTACAGGAAATGAACTTCTGGCTGTTGAGGATGAGACTAATGCATCTGGCGGCGGCATTTCAACGGAAGAGAAACTTGAGTACGCTGAAATGATCAGAAATCAGTATGAAACTGCGGCAAAACGTATCCTTCAGAACATCTATCCAGAAGGAGTTGACGCGGTAGCAGCAGTTGAGCTTGACTATGACATAGTTGAACAGGAAGTTAAAAGGCTTCTCACAGATGAGAACGGAAACGGCGTTCTTGTGAATGAGGAAGTTGAATACAAAACAAATGCAGGTACTGTTGATGACGGCGGTATAACAGGTGAAGAAAGTAACAGTGATATTCCAAATTACCAGAACGATGCCGAAGATGACCTTAACAGTGATAATACGCCTTATTATCACCGTGAGAGCGACTGGGATACCGGATATGAGCTTACTCAGACCGTAAAGGACAGAGGCGGTATAAAAAGTGCTTCAATTTCCGTTGTTGTTACAACTGAGAATGCATATCTTTCAAGAGATCAGCGCAACAATGTGATCGAACTTGTCAGAAATGCCACAAATATTCCGGTTGAAAATATATCTGTTTACGCACGTGAAACAGATGAGATACCGGTAGGTCCGACACCGGATCCGAATCCGCGTCCTATCACAAAGAATATTATTATTCTTATAGTTCTCTGCGGACTTGTACTTTTACTGATAATTTTCCTTATTATATTTGTTATGTCAAGAAGAATGAAGAAAAAACTTAAAAAACAGAAGGAAGAAAGCGATTCCAAAATCAGCGAGCTTCAGGAAGTTATTGAAGAAAGCAACAGAAAGAGCCTTGTGGAAGCTGCTCAGGAGCATACCCAGAAGGAAAGGGCAACTGAGATGGAAGTACGACAGTTTGCTAAGGAAAATCCTGAAATCACTGCAGCTCTTATCCGTTCATTGCTGAAGGAGCGTGAATAAACCTTATGGCTGCGTCTACAACAAACAATAAGCAGCAGATCACTCCTGCAACTAAGGTTGCAGCAATAATGATTGCTCTCGGTGTTGACAGTGCTTCGGAGGTTTATAAATATCTGAGAGAGGACGAGATCGAAGAAATCACCAGCGAGATTGCCAGGATAGACCTGCTTTCGTCCGATGAGATGCGGGAGATCATGGAAGATTTCTATGATATGTGCATTACTCAGAAGGTTGTCACCGAGGGCGGAGAAGCTTATGCCAAGGACATTCTTGATAAGGCTTTCGGTGCACAGCGTGCTGCATATCTTATGGAGCAGATCTCAAAATCCGGTAAGACAACTTCCTTTGAATTTATAAGGAAAGTTGACTATAAAAACCTTCTTATGATGCTTCAGCATGAACATCCGCAGACAATTGCAATTGTTCTGTCTTATGCCAGAACCGATCAGACATCAAAGATTATTCCGGAGCTTCCCGGTGACGTTCAGCTTGACGTTATAAAGAGGATCTCTAATCTTGACAGAGCCTCACCGGAGGTAATAAATATTGTTGAGTCTGTTCTTAACAAAAAGCTTTCAGCAGTTTCTTCTGTCGATGTTATGGAATTCGGCGGCGTAAATTATGTTGCGGAAATCATGAACAAGGTGGACAGAAAAACAGAGAAATACATTTTCGAGGGTCTTTCGGACGAAAATCCGGAGCTTGCAGAGGAAATCAAAAAACTCATGTTCGTATTCGACGATATTGCGTATCTGGACAATATGGAGATCCAGACCTTTATCAGAGAAGTGGATACAAAGGATCTCACTGTTGCTCTCAAGGCAGCTTCCGAGGATGTTACAAATGCAATTCTGAACAATATGTCCCAGAGGCAGAGAGAAACTATACAGACCGATATGCAGTATCTGCATAACGTTCGTATGCGTGATGTCGAGGAGGCACAGCAGAAGATCGTTGCCGTTATAAGAAGACTTGAGGAAACAGGAGAAATCGTAATATCCAAGGGTGGAGAGGATGAAATAATTGCGTAAAATCTTTAAACAGGAACACGTAAATAAAACGTCCGGTACCGTTATAATCCCCGATGCAGTATTTGAAATACCGGTTTTTGACAGTGCGGAAGAGGCCGGAGTTACCGACAGACCGATTGTAACAAGAGAAATGTACAATCAGATCGAAGAAACTGTCAGAGCTGAAATTTACGGCAAGCTTGACGCTGAAAAGCTGGAGGTCCAGAAGCAGTGTGATGAAATGCTCAGCAAGGCACAGGCTGATGCTGATGAAATAATAAGAAATGCACGCACCAAAGCGGATCAGATTACTGATTCTGCCAGAAGTGAAGCTGACAATATAAAGCTTGAGGCATACAACACAGGAAAGCGTCAGGGACTTGAAGAAAAATCCGAAATGCTTGCTGAACTTTCAAAGAATATTTCTGATTCACTGACTGAAATCAAATCAGACGAAAATGAATACTTTGAAAAGTATGCGGTTGAACTGAAACATCTTGCGGTTGAAATGGCAGAAAAAATAATTTGTCAGAGGATCGAGGATGATGATTTGTTTATGTACAATATTGTCAAGTCCGCGGTAAAGTCGCTGAGAGATGTTCCGTGGGTCAAGGTTGAAATTGCAGGCCGTCTGCTGGGGTATATTGACAGTCTTGAAGAGGAACTTTCTTACGGAGGGCATAGAGTGGAGTTTATTGTCAGGGAAAATGTTCCGAATGATATATGTGTGCTCAATCACTCTAACGGTGTTGTTATCGCTACGCTTTCAGAACAGCTTAAAAACCTGAAGGAATTTATACAGAATATTGACAAGGGTGGCAATGATGAAAACGAACCTTGATCATAGTGAGCTGTGCAGAACGCTCAGGATGAGCGATTTTTACAAGAGATATGGAAAAATAGATCAGATCGTAGGTATGACTGTTGAAGCATCAGGCATTGAATGCAACATCGGTGATGTATGCAGGGTTTTTTCCGGATTAAACAAAAAATCTGTTCTTTCTGAGGTTGCCGGTTTTAAAGAAAATAAAGTTATACTTATGCCGTATTCCGACACTGATGGTATCGGATACGGAAGCCTTGTTGAAAATACGGGAGCAAAGCTCAGGATAAATGTAAGCGAGGCTATGATCGGACGTACAGTCGATGCACTTGGAAATCCTATTGACAGCAAAGGTCCGCTGCCGGAGGGAATCCTTTACAGTATTAACGGAAATCCCTCAAATCCTATGGAAAGGCCGCCTATTGCACAGCCGCTTGAATTCGGCGTAAAAGCAATCGACGGCATGCTTACCATCGGAAAAGGGCAGAGAATGGGAATCTTTGCAGGAAGCGGCGTAGGAAAAAGTACACTTATGGGCATGATCGCCAGAAATATCAAGGCAGATGTAAATGTAATTGCACTTGTAGGAGAGCGTGGGCGAGAGGTAATGGAGTTTATTAACCGTGACCTGGGACCTGAGGGCATAAAGAGATCGGTGCTTGTTATTGCAACATCAGATCAGCCTGCAATGATGCGTTCTAAATGTGCGCTGACTGCTACGACTATTGCTGAGTATTTTAAGGATATGGGCAAGGATGTACTTCTTATGATGGATTCTCTCACAAGATATTGTATGGCTGAGAGAGAGATTGGTCTGAGTATCGGAGAGCCGCCGGTTGCAAGAGGCTATACGCCGTCAATTTACGCTTCGCTGCCAAAATTGCTCGAAAGATGCGGTAATTTTAAAAAAGGATCAATAACAGGGATTTTTACCGTTCTTGTTGAAGGCGATGATTCAAACGAGCCTGTATCAGATACTGTAAGAGGTATTATTGACGGTCACATAATGCTTTCAAGGAAAATTGCCATGAAAAATCACTATCCGGCAATTGACGTTACCGCCAGTATCAGCCGACTTATGTCTGAAATTGCTTCTCCTGAGCAGAAAGCGGCGGCTTCAAAGATAAGAAAGATCATGTCTCTTTACCAGGAAAATGCCGATCTTATTTCGATCGGTGCTTATAAAAGCGGCAGTAATCCGGAGCTTGATGAAGCAATCAGCAGGATGCCGGCGATAAATGAATTTTTGCAGCAGCCTGTGGACCATAAAGTTGATTTCATGGAGACTACTGAACTTATGAAGGAAATAGTTTCATAAAAAAGGAGTTTGTATGAAAAAATTTGTTTTTTCTATGCAGAAAATGCGTGATTACAAGAAACAGATTCTTGAATCAGAAAAAAACGTCCTTATGAGTTACAGACGTGAAAGAAACGACTGTGAAAGCAAGATAGCAGAACTTAACAGCACAATGGAACGCCTGAGAAGGGATTCGCAAAAGGATATTTCCGAAGGGACTACTGCTTCAAATCTGATGTTTTACAGCATTCAGATGGATGGAGTTAAACGGGAGCTTACTCAGATGAAATATCAGCTGAATCTTATCGATATGAAAATCGAAAAGCAGCGCCGTGTTGTTGTCGGCATGTCACAGGAGGTTTCCGGTCTTGATAAGCTTGAGGCTGAGCAGCGTGAGGAATATAATCATCTGCTTGCCAAGGAAAATGAGACAGCTATCGAGGAATTTCTTTCTTTTAAGCTGACTTCTCAGAATGATTAAGCTGAATCGGCATAAAATGCCTTTTCATATATAGTATAATTGAGTTAAGGAGGTGAATTAAAATGGAGAATGTACAGATGACATCGTCACTGAGGGAACTGCAGGCTGTCCAGTGTGCAGCAGGAATGGCATGTGATGCCGGCATGTCCGGTCTTTTAGGGTCAGGAGGTTCATTTGCTGATATTATCCTTCAGATGATATGCAATACTGTGACCGGAGGAGAAACCGATGACGATCAGACAGTTCTTGCATCGGAATATGCAAATATGCTTAATTTCTTCATGCCGTCTTTTATGCAGAATGAGGCTGGGCTTTCACAGACAAGTGATGCTGAAATTACAGATGTGCTTTCTGAAATAACTGCAAATAATGCATATATGCTTAATTTTATTCCTCAGGACAGCAGTGAGATATCAGAATTTCTCAGCAGTTTTAATATAAAAAACGCTGATCCTGTTATGGAAGATACAGCTGCAGCTGCTCAGACTGCTTATGACACAAATGTTATTTCTGAAAAAGACTTTTCAGACGGGGAAGTTTTAAAGTCTGCGGAGCAAACTGTTAATGTTAATGAACAAAATATTGTTCAGGACAAAAATTTTACTGTGCTGAACAATACTTCGGAAAATAAAATTAACGTACATAATGATGTTGTTACAGAAAAAAACATCAATGGACAAATTGATATTCCGGAAAAAATTGTCAGTGCACAGAGCAGTGTTCCGGAAAACAACCGTAAGATGTATAATGATTTTAAAACGAATGAATCCGTTGTTAATAACAGCAAAGGATTTGAAAATCAGAATATTGAAGTTTTAAAGTCTGTTGTCCGGAGCGATAAAAACAGCGAACCGGATACTATGGAGTTTTATGGCAGGGAAAATCTTGACTTTTTACGTACAGTAAACGAACTCAAGAATAAAAATGTTTCTTCCGATGACGAGGAGGATACAATGCAAATGCCGGATCTGGAATCACTCCAGATAAATGCAGAGACATTTGATGTTCGCCGGAATCTGATTTCCGCAATGTCGAATGAAAGAACAGAAACCGTTGAAGCACCGTCAAAGCAGCTGCTTGATGGCATTGAAAAAAACATTGAAAGCGGCAGGGACGAATTTACGGTAAAGCTGAAACCTGAGGGGCTTGGCGAAATCATAGTAAAGCTTGTGATGGATGACGGCGGAAAAATGCTTATGAGTATGACTGCTTCAAGCGCTAAAACCGCAGAACTTATCAACAGGGATATTGCTATGCTCCAGAGTTCGCTGAATCAGCATAATGTTGAAATAGTGAATCAGGCTCAGACCGAACAGGTTGTGCCTATGAATTCAGTTTTTGAACAGTATTATGGTGACAGCCGCGACGGAAATATGCCAAATCAGTATAATCCTCAAAGAAACAGGTTTGCGTATTCACATTCAGACAGCAGTATGATTTCTGATGAGACCGAGGAGGAAAATCTGAAAATTGCTTCCGGGCTCGACATTATTGTTTAAATGAAAGGAGTAGTATTATGGCTGTAAACGGAGTTGATTCTTCGGAGAGAAACTATCTCAATGCAATGAACGGAACTTCTGCAAGCGGTAAGGTATATAACGCAGTTTTTTCGGACAGCGATAAAGATGAATTGTCTGTAAATGATTTTTTCAACATGATGGTAACTCAGCTTACTAATCAGGACTTTATGAATCCGGTTGATGATACACAGTATCTGGCACAGATGGCTCAGTTTTCAACAATGCAGGAAATGATGGATCTCTGTCAGTATTCAAAGCAAAACTATGTTATGTCAATGCTTGGCAAGGAAGTGACTGTAACCAAAACTGGAATCGGCGGTTCAGTTACAAATGTAACGGGAAAAGTTGAGAAAATCACTCTTGACGGTGATGACTTTACTTTGTATGTTGACGGAACACCTTATGATATTTCAAAGGTTACTCAGATTTCAGAACCTTCTTCAAATGATTCCGGCACGGAGGCCGATGTCTGAAAAAATTATATCTAATTATATCTAATGGAAAGGAGTCTGTTAGTTATGAATAATATTGATTTGAAGAGAATCTCGACGCCGGTTACAACAGGAATTCCACATACAAGTCCACAGGATGTTGCGGATTCTGTATCAAGCAGAAGCTTTAAGGATATTCTTGAAGATAAAATAAATAATGTAAGCGGTGTTAGCTTTTCACGTCACGCAATGAACAGGGTAATGGAAAGAGAAATAGATCTGTCCGGAAGCAGTCTTGAAAGGCTGAATGAGGGTGTTAAGCTTGCAGGTGAAAAGGGGCTTGACGATACTCTTATACTCATGGACAATGCTGCGTTCATTGTAAGCGTAAAAAATAATATTGTAATTACTACGGTCAATAAGGAAGAAATGACCGGTAATGTATTCACTAACATTGACGGGACTGTGGTTATATAAAGCCGGACCTTTACAGGAAGCTTTCGTATGCCTGACCGACTGACGGCATACAGAACAGTCCCTCCAGACAAACAGGAGGAAAACATAAAATGGTAAGATCTTTATATTCAGGCGTGGCAGGAATGGTAACACATCAGGCAAAGATGGATGTTATCGGTAATAATATTGCAAATGTAAGTACATATGGCTATAAATCGTCAAGAGCTACATTCAGAGACATATACTATCAGACAAATTCATCTGCGTCGGCTGCAACGGCAACCAGCGGCGGTACTAATCCAACACAGATCGGTTATGGTTCAAAGCTCGGAAGTGTTGATGTCAATCATTCACAGTCAGTTATGTCTACAACAGGATACACTCTCGACGTTGCTATTGCCGGTGAAGGATATCTTCAGGTCATGGATCCGGACGGAAATATTTTCTATACCAAAGCTGGTATGCTTGATATTGACGCTGAGGGAAACCTGGTTGATGTCAACGGAAATTTTGTTCTCGGTGTTTCCGGAGATCCTTCGGGGGTCGGTCCTTCATCAAATAAGATCAAGGTCAGCCTCCCTTATGAAAGTGCGGCAGCAGCATCTTCTGATGATACGATCAACGGTGTTACATACACGATTTCTGCTTCAAATGAAAATGAATACGGAAATGTAAACATAGTATTTGCTGCCAGCTCAGCACTTCCGATCGGTCAGAAGGCTCAGGCAACAATTACAAGTTCGTCTATCGTTGTAACACTTAATTCAAATGAAACATTTTCAAGTCTTGCTGAACTCAATCAGGAAATGAACAATGCCATTACATCTGCAAACGGCGGTGAAAAGCATAAAGGCGGTGATTTCAAGATCACACTCAGCAATCCGGCTGCATTTTCAGGCAGTCTTACAGGTGCTGAAATCGTTAATGCCGATTTTGGTATCAAGGCAGGTACTGTAACTCTTCCGGATGATCTTGCTCAGTATTTTTCAGTTAAATCCGTAGGAGATGATTTCAGCGGAGGACAGAATATGTCAATTGGTTTTGCACTTGACTCGAATGATAATCTGTCGATCCTTATGGGTCCGTATTCCGCAGAACTCACAAGCGATCAGCTTAAAAATGCAGGTACAGTTGTTCTTAAGAGAGGCGGAACAAGTTCAACTGATTCAATTGTTCTTTCATATCCAAACCTTGATACGATCAAGGCCTATGGTCTTGAACAGGCAGGCGGAAGCGTAACAGCTACCCCGAGTGTACCGTCACCGAACCTGGGTCTCGGTCAGGGAAATTTCCTGCTTTCAGGTGGTACAGAGGGCGGCGCACAGACAGTAGCCGACCTTACAGGTATTTCGATTGATGATAAGGGTATTCTGACAGCAACCCACTCCACATTCGGTCTTATTGAGATCGGACGTATTGACCTTGCAACATTTAAAAACCCGGCAGGTCTGAGTCAGGTCGGTGATACATATTTTGCTGTATCCCAGAACTCAGGTGAACCGATCGTTTCACAGGCCGGAACAAATGGAACGGGTGATATACTCGGTGGAACGCTTGAAACTTCAAATGTTGACCTGTCACATGAATTTGCTGATATGATTACAACACAAAGAGGTTTCCAGGCATGTTCAAGACTTATTACAGTATCAGATACTATGCTTGAAGAGCTGATCAATCTCAAGAGATAATTAAAAAATATGCGGGGCGGGAGGGATGCCTGCTCCGCTAAAATAAAAACAAGGAGATATGCTTTCTGGCATAAAAAAATATGATAATTTTAACAAAATTAAATGGTCAGAAATTCGCCCTGAACGATGAACTGATTGAAACGGTTCAGGAAAATCCGGATACTACTATTAAGCTTTCCAATGGTAATGTATATATAGTTGAGGAACCTTTAGTAACAGTTATGGATTTGATTAAAGAATATAAAAAATATGTACATTAATTGTGTCTGGCACATAGAAAAATAAATTAATAATACCATTATTAGAAAGGGACGTATAATTATGGATTTATTATCAATTCTGGGGCTTTTGTTAGGATTTGGACTCCTGGTCATTTCTATTCTTATGGGTGACGGACCTGACGGCGGAACTATATTTATCCCGGAGCAGCTTAAAGGATTCTGGGATCCTGCGTCAGTAATGGTTGTTCTCGGAGGAACCATTGCAGCGCTCATGATTTCCTTTCCGCTTAAAAGCTTTGCCAAAATTCCAAAGCATCTTAAAATTATATTTTTTCCGAAAAAATATAATCCTCAGAAATACATAGAACAGATTGTTTTCTTTGCAAAGGAAGCAAGAATAAACGGACTGCTTGCTCTTGAAGACAAGCTTAACGAAACAAAGGACAAGTTTCTGAAAAATTCGCTTCTGCTTGTTGTAGACTCTATTGAGCCTGAAAAGGTAAGAGCTCTTCTCAACAAGGAGCTTGAATATATGGATGAACGTCACAGTCAGGATATGGCTTTTTACAATAAGGCGTCAGAATATGCACCTGCATTCGGTATGGCCGGAACGCTTATCGGTCTTATCAATCTGCTTGCAAATATGACCGATTCTGAGTCTCTTGCTTCAAATATGTCTGTTGCTCTTGTAACGACATTTTACGGTGTTCTTCTTGCCAATCTTCTTTTCAAGCCAATAGCAAATAAGCTTAAAGCACGTCACGAGGAAGAGTATCTCTGCAAGATGATAATCAGTGAGGGAGTTCAGGCGATACAGGACGGAGATAACCCCACATTTATTCAGGAAAAGCTGACAAGACTGCTTCCTTCCTATTCTCTTAAGGGCGATCTGAAAAGTTCAGGAGATGAAAAAAGCAAATAAAGGAGAGTGTGAGCAATGGCAAGAAAAAAAGAAGAAGAAGGCGGCGGAAGCTGGATGGATACCTATGGAGATATGGTAACGCTTCTTCTCACTTTCTTTATTATGCTTTACAGTATGTCTTCAGTTCAGGAGGACAAATGGGATAAGCTTGTCAAAGCATTCAACCGCAGAGGCGGCGAAAACGTTGAGCAGATCGTGCTGTCATATGATCCTGATTCATCAGGTGAAGATCCGCTTGACAATAACGGCGAAGGCGGAAATCTGGGACCTGAAAATGACGAAATGACCAACGCTGATTTTGACGAACTTTTCATAGATATCAAAAATTATGTTGAAGAAAATGAAATGCAGGACAGCATCCTTGTAAGGCAGGGTGAGGACGGAGAGGTAATTACTTCTACGGACAGTGTTGAGGAAAGTTCGGATTCAAGCACGGATTCTGATGCTGAAATGAATGCCGGAGACGGAGAAAGTACTAAAAACATATATATTCAGTTTAACAATAATGTGCTTTTCATGCCCGATGAGGCAACTCTGAGAGAAGAAAGCTATGATATTTTAGGATTTCTCGGAAAATGTCTTGAGAGTGTTGAGGATGATATTGCACTTATAATTATAAAAGGACATACGGCTATAAGTCCTACTTCGACAGTAGACTCCAGAATTCTTTCTTCAGAGAGAGCAAGTACCATTTCAAATTTTCTGGAAAATGATTACAAGATACCTTCAACAAAACTGTATCCTCTTGGACTTTCAGGGGATTACCCGATCGCTGACAATGACACTGAGGAAGGAAGAAGCAAAAACAGAAGAGTTGAAATTGTCATTGTCGGTAAAAACAGTGATCTTGCAAAGAGCGGAGAGCTGCTGAAAATTCTTGGTGCTTCATTTGATACCGGAGTTGCAGATATCGATAAAATATCAGGTGACGGCGAATAAGTTCATTCTTTAAGCAGGGAGAGAAATTAATGGATCAGGTCAGATCAGGTATAAAGCAAAAAAAATTTCAACAGGCTGATCCTTATTTAAATCAACCGAGGAAAAATAAGGAAGAAATTAGAATAAAGGATTATGATTTCAAAAAGCCCAAGAAGTTTACCAAAGAAAATTTAAGAGGGCTTAATACCGTAAATGAAAATATAATACGTATTCTGGCATCCAATCTTTCCAGTATGCTTAGAGTATTTTGTGAGATCAATATTGAGAAAATGGTTGAGTGCCGTTATTCTGAGTATATGAAAACGCTTCCGGACAAAACACTGGTCGGTTTTGTCAACATGAAGGAAGCAGATGCTGAAAATGACGGATTTACTATGATAATGCATTTTCCCCCGGCAATCAACTTTTTTATTATAGATATTCTGCTTGGCGGATCGGGCGAAGGATATAATTTAAAAAGAGGATATACCGAAATTGAAATCGCCATTTTGAATAATTTTTACCATAAAGTCTCATTGTGTCTGACTGAGGCATGGAGAAGTCTTATAGAGGACGTTACCTGTACGCTTGTTGGAAATGAGACAAATCCGCGTCTTGCACAGCATATATCTCTGGAGGATTCGGTAATTGTTCTTACATTCAAGGCAAAAGTCCGTGAAGTAGTTGATACATTCAGCTTTTGTCTTCCGTCGATAGATCTTGATGAGCTGCTGAGGCACAATCTCATCAAGCAGGCTAAAAACAATCTGAAACAGGAAAACGAAAAAGATCAGCAAAGACGTGACGCCATCGAGAAATCGCTCCAGAATTCAAATGTGGATCTTACTGCTGTTCTTGATACAATACTGCTTGATGTACAGGATATAGTTAATCTTCAGGTTTCGGATGTTATTCCGCTCGGAAGAAAAATTGATGATAATGTTATTATGCTGGTTGAGGGTGAACCGAAATTTAAGGTGAAGCTTGGTGAAAGACAGATCAAAAAATCCATAAGGGTCTGTGATGTTGTTACTCAGGCTGATATTAATGATTTTTATAACTATACAAATTAAGGAGAATAAAGATGAAAAACAGTACTGATTTTAATGAAACACAATTTAGCGGACTTAATGATATAGTTGAAATGGGGTTAAAGGCTGCGTCGGAGACCCTTGAAAAAATCCTTAATAATGAGGTTGCAATGTCTGCCGAAGAAATGAGGCCAGAAAAAGCGGGAAATATAGAATCATATGGTAACATGCCCGGAGTCATTATTAATATACAGGTTTCAGGAACAATTTCAGGCAGGATTTCTGTTATTATAAAAAGCGAGTTTATTAAAAGTATTCTCAATATGCTTATGAATAATGAAGACTCAGGCTCAGATGAACTTGATGAAATTTCTCTGGGAACTTTCAGAGAGCTTGTCAATCAGATGTCAGGCGCATTTGCCGCTGCTGTTACTAACTTTTTTGGTGCTGAAGTCAGTGCTGAAGCTTTTTCAGTTTCTGAGTTTTCTTCAGGTGATGATACAGCCGAAATTATGGAGTGCGAGCCTGATGACGAAATGATCAGCATAATTTCAAAATTTGTAATAAATAACGTTTTGGGCGGTAGCTTTAATATAGAATGCGACAATGATATTATGGTATCGATTCTCAGCCGTATTACGATGATTCCGGAATCGGATGATGAACGAATGTTTCTTGATGCTATTGCAGGCGGAAATAATCCTATGAACATCAAGAATGCTGCTGCTTTCCAGAACAACGGAAGAGCTTCCACTATTATGAGGGATAATTCCATAGAAGTACAGTCGGCACAGTTTCCGAGCTTCGGCAGAAGTCAGGGAGTTGTGGGAGGAATTCCGCTTACAAACGGAAATATCGATCTTCTTATGGATGTTCCGCTTAATGTTACAATAGAAATAGGCAAAACACGCAAAAAAATGCGTGATATTATGGAATTTACCCAGGGAACGGTCATTGACCTTGAAAAACAGGCCGGTGCGCCGGTTGATGTAGTTGTAAACGGTCAGCTTATTGCTCGCGGTGACGTAGTGGTTATCGATGACAATTTCGGCGTCAGGATCACAGAAATAATAGGAAATAACTTCCTTGAAAAAAACAGTCCGGAGGTAAAAGCGTGAATGGCAGCTCTGTTATAGGTCAGATTTTTTCCGTTATCGGTGTAATACTTGCATTTATTCTTATTTTATATCTGGCATATATATCAACCAGGATCCTTGGCAAAAGAATGTCCATTAAGGGGACTAAAAAAAATATAAAGGTACTGGAAACACTGTCATTCGGTCAGGGAAAGTCTGTTGCTGTAATTCAGTCAGCCGGAAAAACACTTCTGATCGGGATCACTAATGAACAGATCACTCTGGTAAGCGAGCTTGATCCCGAAAAGCTTGAAAAGGAACCTGAGGCTCCGGAAACCATGGAGTTTTCACAGGCGTTCAAAAAAGTGCTGGAAAAGAATTTCGGCAAAAAAATTGGTTCTAAGGAGAAGAAAAAATGATATGTAAGGCTGAAAGGAAAACAGATAAAAGAAAAATTCTGAAATATCTGATGAGCTTTGCAGTTTGTCTTCTTGTTGTTATAGCGTCAGTTTCCATACTGTCCATGGAGGCGCATGCCGCTTCTTCGGTTACTCTTGATATCAGTTCGGGAGAGGCAGAGGAAAACTCAAGTGTACTGGATATTCTTTTCCTTCTGGCTTTTCTTGCTCTTATCCCGTCATTTCTTATGATGATGACAAGCTTTGTAAGGCTTGTAATTGCGTTATCATTTCTGCGAACTGCAATCGGAACTCAGTCAGCACCGCCGAATCAGGTTATTATCGGTCTTTCACTGTTTTTGTCGATTTTTATAATGTTTCCGGTTTTAAGTCAGATAAAGACCGAGGCATATGATCCCTATCATTCCGGGGAGATCACTGCTGAGGAAGCAATAAAAGAAGGTTCCAAGCCGCTTAAAAGCTTTATGCTGAAGCAGGTTTACGAGGATGATCTTGATTTGTTCATGAGTCTTGCAGACAGCCGGGGCATGATTGATGCATCTGAATATAAAACCCAGGATGATCTTACCGAAGTAAGTATCTTTGTGATAGTTCCCGCGTTCATGACAAGTGAGCTCAAGAGAGCATTTCTTATCGGATTCTTGCTTTATATTCCTTTTGTTATTATAGATCTGGTAGTATCGAGTACCCTCATGTCGATGGGTATGGTAATGCTTCCGCCGGCTTCAATTGCACTGCCGTTCAAGCTGATGCTTTTCATAGTTGTTGACGGGTGGAATCTTTTGTTTGAATCACTTATAGTAAGCTTCAGATAGGAGGGGTGTTATGGATCAGGGTCAGGTTCTTGAAATATTCAGGACGGCAATGTATACCGGTTTTAAGGTTGCGGCACCGCTTCTGATCGTAAGTATTCTGATAGGTCTTATAATTGCTATTTTTCAGGCAGCTACTCAGATTCATGAACAGACGCTTACTTTTGTTCCCAAGGTAATAGCGTTATCTCTTATGCTTCTGGGTCTTGGTTCATGGATGATCACGACCTTTGCTGAATTGTTCAAGCAGGTGTTTGATATGATTTCAGGAATATGAGGGCTTAATCTTGGGTGAATTAAGTTTGATTTTTGAGAATGTTGATTTGTATATTCTTGTTTTTGCAAGAGTTGCCGGAATCGTGATATTTAATCCGATCCTGTCGAGAAATAACGTTCCGTCAATGCTCAGAACGGGAATTGCGCTGGGAACAACGATCCTTCTGACACCACTGATCCCTTTGCCTGAATGGTATCAAAACGGAGTTTTTGATTTTATTCTCTGCTTTGGCAAGGAGATTTTTGTCGGATTTCTTCTTGGTTACATTTTCAATGTTTTTTACTATATGATCATGACTGCCGGAGATATCCTTGATACAAGCCTTGGTTTTGCAATGGCAAAGGTCCTGGACCCGGCAACCAACATTCAGTCGGCTTTTGTGTCCAATGTTCTTAATATATTGTTTGTAATGTATTTCTTTGCCACAAACAGCCATATTGCTCTTATTGATCTTGCTGTTTCTTCATACGATTTTGTAGGGATCGGCATTGAGGGGCTTGATCTTTACTCAGCGGCATCATTTGCGGTGGATGTCTTTGCGGAGATTTTCGGCGTCGCAATGAAACTGGCTTTTCCTTTTGTCGCAACGGAATTTATTCTTGAAGTGTCAATGGGTGTTCTTATGAAGCTTATCCCTCAGATACACGTATTTGTTATTCAGTTTCAGCTGAAGATACTGCTTGCTATTTTTCTGTTAATTCTTATGGCAGGTCCGATAGCTGCATTTATAGACAATTATATACTTATTATGTTTGATTATCTGCAGAATGCACTTAGGGCGGTTACAGGGTAGAAAACAGTTCCTGTATAAAAAGGGGGGATGAGGCTTGCCGGATTCTTCAGAAGAAAAAACCGAGAAAGCCACTCCGAAAAAGCGTTCCGATCAAAGAAAAGAAGGTAACATTTTTCAGAGTAAGGAAATTGTAATACTTGCTACACTGATAGCAGTGTTCTTTGCGTTCAGGCTGCTTTTTACAATTATTAAAAGCACGCTGTCAGATTCCATGAAATCGTGGTTTGCACTTGCGGGAACTCAGAAGACATTTGAAATTTCCGATGCTTCAAATTTTTTTGTTGACTGTATCATAACATTTGCAATAGCGGCATGTCCGCTGCTTTTCATTGCAGCTGTTGTGGCAGTTGTTGCTACGATTGCGCAGACAAAAATGCTTGTATCATTTAAGGCACTGAAGCCTAAATTCAGCAGAATGAATCCTTTGAGGGGAATAAAAAATATGATTTCTCTTAAAGGAATGATAGAGCTCCTCAAATCAGTAATAAAGATTTTTGTTCTTTTTTACATAATTTATATTTCCGTCCGGGATAAAATACAGATGATCCCTAAAATGATTGATATGGGGATACTTGAGGTTGTATCTGCGATCGGGTCAATCCTCTGGGATATTGTTGTAAAGGTGACCGTTGCATATCTGTTTATTGCAGGCTTTGACTATATGTATCAGAGATTCAGCTATGAAAAAAATCTCCGTATGAGCAAACAGGAAGTAAAAGAGGAATATAAAATGACAGAAGGTGACCCGAAGGTTAAGGGTCAGATCAAACAGAAACAGCAGTCTATGTCGAGAAGACGTATGATGCAGGCTGTTCCTGAGGCAAATGTGGTTATCAGAAACCCTACTCACTATGCTGTTGCGCTAAAATATGACCCCGATAAACACAAAGCTCCCGTTGTTGTTGCAAAGGGACAGGATTATATGGCGCTGAAAATCGTTGAGATCGCACAGCAGCATAAAATAACGGTAATGGAAAACCGTCCTCTTGCGCGTGCTTTATACGCTGAGGTTGATATAGATATGGAGATACCGGCAGAATTTTATAATCCGGTAGCCGAAGTTTTAGCTTACGTTTACAGCTTAAAAGAAAAGGAATTGAATTAAATTTGAAAAAACTGTTAAGCTTATTGAATAATGTGGTTGCGGCATTTGTAGTTCTTATAGTTTTCCTGCTTATTGTTCCGCTTCCGACAGTGGTTCTGGACTTTATGTTCATTCTTCAGCTTGCGTTGTCACTGGTAATTCTCCTTATGACGATGTATGTTAAAGAAGTGCTGGAATTTTCAGTATTTCCGACGCTGCTTCTTCTTACGACCATGCTGAGACTTGCACTTAATATTTCATCTACAAGATCGATCCTTACAAACAGCGGTTATGCCGGAGAGGTTGTTAAGGTTTTTGGTCAGTTTGTAATCCGTGGAGATGTAGTAGTAGGTCTTGTAATCTTCCTTATAATCGTTCTTGTTCAGTTCCTTGTTATTACAAAGGGTGCTGAGCGTGTTGCTGAAGTTTCAGCCAGATTTACTCTGGACGCTATGCCCGGTAAGCAGATGGCAATTGACGCCGATCTGAGCTCGGGACTTATTGATGAACAGACGGCAAGAATGAGACGAAGCAATATCCAGCGTGAAGCAAGCTTTTACGGAGCTATGGACGGTGCGTCCAAGTTTGTTAAGGGAGACGCGATAATGTCGATCGTCGTAACTCTTATAAACCTTATCGGAGGCATTGTAATAGGACTTATAAATGACGGCGGAAGCTTTTCTGACGTAATAAGTACATACAGCGTTGCAACTGTCGGAGACGGTCTTATGTCGCAGATCCCTGCACTTCTGATTTCCGTTTCAACAGGTATGATCGTAACGCGTTCTGCTTCTGAGTCCAATATGAATGATGACTTTACAAAACAGTTCATGTCACAGCCGAAAGTGCTTTTTCTTGCCGGTATTGCACTTTTGTTCCTTATGTTTATCGGTTTCCCGCCGCTTCAGCTTATTATACTGTCAGCGCTTCTTATTTTTATGTCGGTCATGCTTTCAAGGAGAGAAAAACAGATTGTTCCGGAAATGCCGGAAGAGGAAGCTGTAGAGGAACATATCACAAGCGAAGCAGAGTATTACCGGAATATTGACAATCTGTATGAGCTTCTTAATGTTGAGCAGATCAAAATAGAGTTCGGATATAGTCTTATTCCGCTTGTTGATGAGGGAAGCGGAGGAAATTTCCTTGACCGTGTAGTAATGTTCCGAAAGCAGTATGCTCTTGAAATGGGAATTATTATACCGCCTGTTCAGCTCAAGGACAGCGGCATGATCAATCCGAACCAGTATTCAATATGCATCAAGGGTGAGGAAGTTGCCAGAGGAGATATTCTGATAGATCATTTTCTTGCGCTTGCTCCGTCAGAGGATGAGGATATTATTGACGGTATTGATACGATCGAACCTGCATTCGGAATCAAGGCCAAGTGGGTGAGCGATGATAAAAAGGTTAAAGCAGAGCTTCTGGGATATACGCTTATTGATCCGGTATCCGTTATTGTAACGCATCTTTCAGAGGTTATAAAGGCTCATGCTTACGAACTTATCAACAGAGCTGAAATAAACAATATGCTGGAAAACCTCAAGAAGACAAACGAAGCTATTGTAAACGATACTATTCCGTCAGCTATATCTGTCAGTGATCTTCAGAAGGTCATCTGCCGTCTGCTGCAGGAACAGGTTCCTGTACGTGACCTTGAAACTATCCTTGAAACTCTTGGAGACTATGGTCCGAAAATCAAGGATACTGATATGCTTACCGAATATGTCCGTCAGGCGCTTAAACGTACTATTTCTCATAAATTTGCCGATGCGGATCAGCTCAAGGTCATAAGCCTTGACGCACAGGTTGAGAATCTGATTATGGGCGCTGTAAAGAAGATGGATAACGGTTCATATCTTGCACTTGATCAGGAAAGTATTCAGAAGATCATTGTTTCCACGACTGAGCAGATAAACCGTATAAAGGATATAATTCCGTCACCGGTTGTTCTTACATCACCAATCGTAAGAATTTATTATAAAAAGCTTATTGACCAGTTCTGCCCGAATGTAAATGTTCTTTCATTTAATGAAATAGATTCGCATATTCAGATTCAGGCACTCGGAACAATAGAAATTTAAATTTTTTTCATTTAGGTATTGCCAGCGGAGCAATTTTGAAATATAATATAATAAAGGGGGCTGCAAATTGAGTAACTTGTCGGAAAAACAGAAACTGACTGATGAGGAATTTATGGAGCTCCATGCAAAATATAAGGAGAGCGGAGATGTTGATCTGAGGAATCGTCTTGTAATGGCTTACAGTTACATTGCCAGGGTTTCGGCGATGCAGCTCAGGGGCATTGCGAGTACCAGCGCCCAGATTGAGGATATGGTCAATCAGGGGATAATCACGCTTATTGACTGTATTGACAGGTTTGACCCCGATAAGGGCGTAAAGTTCGAGTCCTATGCGTATATGCGCGTACGGGGCGGAATTATCGATATGGTCAGGAAGCAGGACTGGATCCCGAGGCGTGTAAGAGTAAACGCAAAGGTTATAAGCAACACCTTTAATGAACTTTGTTCTGAGCTCAGGCGTGAACCTACACAGGAGGAGCTTGCTGAGAGAATGGGAATAAGCGTAAAGAAGCTTGAGCAGTATAATGCCGAGGTTTCAAACAGCGCTGTTTACTCATTTGAGGAACTGATCCAGAATGTTACACAGATGGGGAATGTTCTGGAAAACAGCACCAAGGATGATATAACTCCTGAAAAGCATCTTCTGAAAGAGGAACTGCGTAAGCTTCTGAAGGAAGCGATTGATGAGCTTTCTGAAAGAGAACGTCTTATAATTACTCTTTATTATTTTGAAAATCTGAATCTTTCGGATATTGCAAAGGTTATGGATGTAAGTATTCAGAGAATATCACAGATAAATTCAAGAGCAGTTACAAAGCTGAGAAACAAGCTTAATGACTATCTTGTAAAATAGAAAGGAATTGATTATGTTAGCAGGATTTTATACGGCTGCATCAGGTATACTTACTCAGCAGAGAAATATAAACGTTATCGGTAATAATATTACCAATTCACAGACTACCGGATACAGGAGTCAGAGGGTTATGCAGTCAACGTTTGAGCATAATTTTCTTACAAGATATGAAAACGGAAAGTATATACAAATCGGTGAAGGTGATCCGGTTACTCTTATAGACGAAGTAGAAACAAACTTCAACATAAGCTCCCTTGAGGATACGGAAAGACCGTTTGACCTTGCTATCGCAGGTTCCGGTTACTTTAACGTACAGGGCACTGAAAGACGATATATGACAAGAAACGGAAACTTTGACATAGATGAGGAAGGGTATCTTGTTCTTGACGGTGTAGGCAGAGTTCTTGGTGAAAGCGGCGAACTGCAGATAGGCGGTTCGGATTTTACGGTCACAAGAGAGGGTTATGTTTTTGATTCAAGTAACAGGTATGTAGACAAACTGCTCATTACTATTCCTTCTGAGGGAGCAGAGCTTTACAAGTATCCTAACGGAATGTATTCTGCTGCAAATACACAGATTTTGGATGAAGCTGATATTTATCAGAAAACACTTGAACGTTCAAATGTGGATATGAATCAGGAGTATACACGCCTTATTGAGGCACAGAGAACCCTCCAGGCGTGCGCAACAGCACTTTCGACAGTTGATACAATGAATGCCAAAGCAGCAACACTTTCAAGTATAACCTGAGGAGAATAATATATGAATAATGCGTTTTATACGGGAGCTTCCGGTTTAAGAGCTCATCAGTACGCGATTGATGTTACGTCGCACAATCTTGCAAACTGCAATACATACGGATACAAAGCGACAAATCCATCGTTCAGGGAGCTTCTTAACAACAGGATGGATATAAATAAGAACCGTGAACTTGAGGATGATGAAAAAATTCTTAAAGGACATGGTGTCAGACTGTCAAATCAGGATCTTATCTTTACCCAGAGTTCTTTTTATAATACCGGATATGATCTTGACTATGCTATTCATGGCGACGGACTTTTTGCTGTGGAAAGCAGAGGGGATATTGAATATACAAGAAACGGTGCTTTCGATCTGAGCATTGAAGGGGACAGTGCTTATCTTGTTGCGGACGACGGCGCTTATGTTCTTGATCAGAATTATAACCGTATTGTTGTGCCGTTCAAACCCGGAACAAATACAATAGACCCGGATGGTCTTGCAGATCGTCTTGGAGTATTCAGCTTTTCCAATCCGTACGGACTGCGAAGAATGGATTATGAGAGATTCCAGCCGACAAATATTTCAGGTGAGGCAGAAAATGCTGATAAAGCGGGGTACAATATTTTTGAAAAAACAGTTGAGCGTTCAAATGTAGACGTTGCAAAGGAATTTGCAGATGTAATTGTTTCACAGAAAGCTTATCAGTTTTCGGCAAGAGTAGTTACTACTGCTGATGAAATAGAACAGGTGGCGAACAGTTTAAGAAAATAACATGAAGGGGATGTGATGTATGGCAGATATGATTCGTTCAACGGTTCCTATAACCAATAAAAATATAGTTCAGCCGTTAAGAGAACATAAAAATGCCGATATTGCTCCCTTTGATGTGACAGATCCTTCAAGGATTGTCAAGACTGTTCCCGATTCTGAGATTCTGAAACAGAATACGGGAAACATTGATAAACAGACTGCTCCGGAAATACTTATGGATCTTCTGAAAGATCCGTCTGTTACAGTAAACTTCATTAAGAATATAACAATGCTGCAGGAGATAATCGGTGTTATATCCATGCAGAATGCTCCTGTTACGGAAGAAATCGAGCAGCTTTTCAGCCAGCTTGTTGTGGAACCGGAAAATCTGGCTGAAGAGCTTATTCTTCAGGAAAATTCATCAACGGCATTTAAGGGAGAGCTGTTTGATTTTTTACGTAATATGATAAAAGGAGACGAAGAGAATACTGCAAATTCCCGGAATTTTTCAAATAAGGGGCTTTTTTTTAACAGGGAAAGCAATTCGGGAAGCCAGAATGCTGCTTTGAACAATGGCGGTGTCAGCAAAGGAACTGTACTTAAAGGAAACGTTTTAAACAGTCAGAACAGTGTTAACACCGAAAACATCCAAAGCAGTGAAAAAAATGTCAGAATTGCTTTGAGTCCTGAGCTGAAAACAGCTGTTATAAATGTTTTGAAAGCAGTAAACACAGAAAGCAGCAAATCTGAAATTCTGAAAGCACTTTCCGGCACAATGAAATATCTTTCTGAAACCCTTGCTCCTAATAAAGAGCTTTCTGCAAAGCTTACAGATCTTTCACAGCGTTTCAGGGCTCCGGATGCTGACAAGGAATTTGCTCAGCTGAAAAGTGATACGGCTGCTGTAATGCAGGAAGTCGAAAAGAGTATAATGTTTTCAAGCAAGCTTTCGTGTCTTTCATCGATGATTACATATAACCTGTCCAGATATAACACAAATGAGGATTTTCTCAGTGACGCTGCCCGCAATCTCATGGTTTTTATTCCCGAGGAAGAACAGAGAACAGAGTTTCTGCAGAAGCTCTATACCTGCCTGACCGGTAGGGATGAATCAGCTGAGAGGGGCAGCAATTCAAAGGTGCTGGATGTTCTTGTGAAAATTCTTGAAAAGCATACGGAAAATGAGAAAATAATGCAGATGAAGGGTGAAAGTGTTGAAAATGTAATTCACAGTCTTCTGTCTTCACCGAGTAATTTTACTCCTCTTTTGCATTTCATTATTCCTGTCGATGACGGTGAATCAAAAGCATTTGGTGAAATGTGGATAAACCCTGATGAGGAGGAGAAGAAAAAAGGATCATCCGGTGAAATAGAGATCAGTCATAATATTCATATGCTGCTGGTTTTTGATATTCCTGATATAGGACGTTTTGAAACGGAGCTTTATGTAAGGGACAAGAAAATAGATCTTTCGATTATGTGTCCAGAGATAATGGAGGAAAAAGAGGGGGAAATTTCTTCGGAGATCAGAAAATGCATAGAATTTTCTGAATATTCTTTTGATAATATCAGGGTGGGCAAGCTTGAACGTTCACGCTCTCTCGTAGAAGTTTTCCCGACCCTGCCTCAGAAAAGGACTGGTATCAATGTCAGAATATAACAAGAAAAACAAAGCGGTTGCACTTAAATATAACGCTGATAAGGATAAGGCGCCTGTTATTATCGCGTCAGGATACGGCGAGGTTGCAAACAGGATCATTGATATTGCTGAACAGAACGGTATTCCTGTATACAGAGATGACAGTGCGGCGTCCCTTATGTGTATGCTTGAAGTCGGAACAAATATCCCTCCTGAGCTTTATGAGGTTGTCGCAGCAATTTATTGTCAGCTATTAAAGGTTTCAAATGATGTAAGAAAAAATAAAATTATTCCTTCAAAAAAGTAAATCCATAAACGTAGGAGGTCTGTAAATATGGCGGAAGCAGTAATTTCCAAAAATTATGAAGGTTCAGTATGCGAAATAAAGACTATGGACAACGCTCTTATTTCAGTAGGAAAAATTAAAGAAGTAACTTCTAAATACGTAAAAATCGCAAACAAGAAAAAAGAACTTTTAATAGTTGATTACGGAACTAAACTTAAGGTTAATATATTCAATACAAATCTTGGATTTCGTGTTTTACTGGGAAACGTTTATACATCGACCAAAAGTGAAATAAGTCTTGTCAGCATGATAAGTCTTGTTGACAGAGAAAGAAGGAATTTTTTCCGTGTTGACATGGATCTTGAAGCAAGAGCAGTTTTTAAAAAAACTGCTATGGATATGTATCCGACAGAGGCTGATATTACTATCCTTGATATGAGTCTGAGCGGAATCAGGTTCAGGATCAATTCACAGCTTGACATAGGAAAAATTGTAAATGTAGAGCTTGACCTTAATAAAAAGCGTCTTTCATGCTTCAGGTGCAAGGTTCTGCGTATGATAGATACAGAGGTTATAAGTGAATACATGTACGGATGTGAGTTTCTTCATAAACAGTCGGAAGATACTGATGTTTTGTGTTCATTTCTTTTCCAGAAGCAAAGGGAATTTTTAACAAGCCGGAATGATGTCTGACCGGTCGAACCCTGAAGCTATTCTCGGATAAAAATAGCGGAGGAATTATATGGCTTTCAATTTTTTGGATAAAGTCGGACGAAAGAAAAATAAAGATTTTTCGGATGATAAAATAGATAAATTTGTAAAATATTTAAAGAACGGCAGCAATCAGACTGAAGAGGAAGATGAGTTTGATTATGAAAATGCTCAGCTGCCTGCGGAATTTAATATTCCGGATGATTCATCTATGAAGTTTTTGTGGAACAGATTTAAAGATTCTCTTCAGTATGATGTGTTTGATCCGCTGGAATTTATGAAAAAACCTTTGCTTGAAGCTCATTATAATTTTTGTAAAAAGAATCCTGATATGGATCCGGATAAACTTGATGAAAATGAATACGATTTACTGGAGTTTATCGGTGAATTGCAAATGGCATCTCTGCATTTCTGTGAACAGATCGTTAAGGAAAATTCGCAGCGCAGGGATGATAGTGCAGTTTCAAAACCTGATCCCGTGGATTCGGAGGTAATAATAAAGCTTTCTAAAAATAAAGTAAGAGCATGGATTTATATTGTTCCTCCGCGAAACGGCGGCAAGGAAATATCGGCGTTTATTATTGATACTGTGCTTAGAAACAGTAATATAACTCATGGTATTGTTAAGGGTTTAAAGGAAAAGATTGTTGAGGAAAAGCTATATTTTAAGATTATAGAAATTGCAAGAGGTTCTGACCCGATAAACGGACGTGACGGATATGTTGAAGAATTGTTCTCAAGGGATAAATGTATCGATCTCAGGGAAGATGCAAACGGAAATGTAAACTATAAAGAGCTTAATCTTATTAAGAGCATAAAATGCGGAGGAGCTATCTGTAAAATTACTCTTCCTACAAAATCCGTTTCCGGACGTGCTGTTGACGGAAGCGTTGTAATGGGAACAGACGGTGAATTTCCTGATGTTCCTAAAGGTGAAAATACGAGTTATTCAGAAGACGGGACCCTGCTGGTTGCAGATATTGGCGGTGAAGTGGTATTCAGTGAAGGTCTGTTTCATGTCCGCAGACTGCTTATCGTAGAGCATGATGTTGACAATTCAGTCGGAAATATTGATTTTACCGGTGATATTCTTATAAAAGGCGGAGTCCGTGAAGGATTCAGTGTTAAAACTGACGGTAACATTAAAATTGAAGGTACTGTTGAGGGTGCACAGATCATATCAGGCGGAAATATCCTTATAGAACGCGGCATGACCGGCGGAAACAAAGGATATATGGAGGCCGGTGGTACTATTGACTGCATATATCTGGAAAACTGTCATGTATATGCAAAGGGCACTATAACAGTCGAACAGGTTATGTATTCTGAGATAGCAAGTGATGATTCTATTATCATAACCGGCGGTAAAGGTTCGGCAATCGGAGGAAAAATAATTGCCGGAAGGGTAATTGAAGCAAAAACTATTGGGGCGAGGGCAAACAGTTATCTTAAAACACAGATAATTCTTGGTGTGACTCCAAGCATGATAAAGGAAGAAAAGCTGCTCAAGTCAAAGTTTGATGATATTGAAAAAAATATTTTAAGGCTTACTCAGAACATTAATTATATTGAAAAAAATATAAAAAAAGCAACGCCTGAAAGGCTTGATATGCTCGAAGAATTCAAAGCACAGCTTCAGGTAAGAAATCTTCAGAAAATAAATACGGCACAGCATCTTGATGAAATAAGAAATAAAATAACTACAAATACAGAGGTGTGCAGGCTGAAATGTAATGAGCTTTATCCGATAGTTATTATTAATATTAACGGCAGCAATTATGTTGTTGATGATGAGCTTGTAGACTGTTCGATATTCAGAAAAGACGACAAATCTTATTTAACAAGTGCTAATCTGGGAAAAACAGTATCTTTTTAGTGAAAAATAACAAAAAAATTATATGAATGTTGTTAAATATTTGCAGTTAACTTTTCCTTCATATGGACGATGTATATAATGTAAGCAAAAAGAAATCTGAAATCTCCTTACATAAGGGCCCTATGAACGGGGATTTAGGAAAAATGCTTTTTTCTCATAAAATAAAATGGAAACAGGGAAGTTTCCGAATAATAATTTAACACGGAGGTATTATTATGGGAATGGTAGTTAGAACTAATATGTCAGCGCTCAACGCTAACAGAAACTTAAGTAAAAACAGCAAGACAAACGCAAATTCACTTGAAAAGCTCGCTTCTGGTTTCAGAATCAACAGAGCAGGCGATGACGCTTCAGGTCTTGCAATTTCAGAAAAGATGAAGGCTCAGATCAAGGCTCTCGGAACAGCATCAGATAACTGTGAAGACGGTATCTCACTCGTTCAGACAGCTGAAGGTTACATGGGTGAAATTCATGACATGCTCAACAGAATGGTTGAACTTGCTGAAAAGTCAGCTAACGGTATCAACGAAGACAGTGGCAATACTGGTACAGGTGCTTATGGTGTTGATGGCGGTGAGCAGAATGCTGGTGTTGACAGAGCTGCTCTCCAGGCTGAAATGGATCAGCTTTCAGCTGAAATCGACAGAATCGCTATGACAGCTAACTTTAATGGCAACAAGCTTCTCAATGGTGCTCTTGATAAGAATGGAAACACTATTGTTAATGAAGATGGCAGTGTTTCATCAGAAAGTGGTAAGGTAATGACATTCCAGATCGGTGAAACTGCTAACAAGTCTGATAAGCTCTGTCTCAATCTTAAGAGCATGGCTACACATGAGCTTTTCGCAGCAATGGAGACACAGACAGTTATTTCAGCTGATGGTGCTGATTCAGACGATAGGAATCTTCTCATTTCAAACGGTGCAGCATCTGATGAATCAACAGTTGTTGACGCTACACAGGATACAGCTAAAGGTACTGCGTCTGCTAACGTTTCAGGTGTGACAATCAACATCAGTGATCAGGCTTATGCTTCTAAGGCTGCTGAAGCAATCAGAGACGTAATCAACAACGTTTCACTTCAGAGAGCTCAGCTCGGTGCTACTCAGAACAGACTTGATTACACAATCAACAACCTGGATACTGCAGAAGAAAACATGCAGTCAGCAAACAGCCGTATTCGTGACACTGATATGGCTGAAGAGATGATGAAGTATACACAGAGCAACGTTCTCACACAGGCTGCTCAGTCTATGCTTGCTCAGGCAAATACTCAGCCTCAGAACGTACTTCAGCTTCTCCAGTAATTATAGTGTTTTTACTGAAAGTTTATTTTCTAATATCGGTATTAAACCGCTCTTTTCAAAGAGCGGTTTCTTACTAATTTTACATATATGAAAATTTATCTTGTGGATTTTCATATATGCAAAAAAATTAAAGGAGTTTTCGATGAAATCAAATTTAAAGGCAAATTTGCCCCAGGAAATTATCCTGTCTATTGGTATGATAGTAAAGAATGAAGAAAAGCATCTTGAAAATTGTCTTTCTGCACTTAAAAAATTCATGGATCAGGTTTCCTGTGAGCTTATAATTGTTGATACCGGATCAACTGACAGAACAAAGGAAATCGCCCTTAAATATACTGATAAGGTGTATGATTTTGAATGGATCGATGATTTTGCTGCTGCAAGGAATTATGGATTGAAGATGGCTAAGGGAAAGTGGTTCATGTTTCTTGATGCCGATGAATATATGGATGAAGACTGCAGTGAAATGGTTGATTTCTTTAATCTTCCGGAGCTTGTTGAAAGATATAATTCGGCAAGCTATATAATACGGAATTATGTTAATAAGGTATCAAAAAAATCAACTGACTTTCTTGGAAGCAGACTTGTTAAGCTTTCTCCCGGTGTTGAATTCAGGGGTGCTATTCATGAATATCTTCCGTATATGCTGCCGCATGGATATTTCAGTACGGTTTTTCATCATTACGGATATATGAATAATGATCCGAGTTATATCAAAAAGAAGAAAGAGCGCAATTTACCTCTTATTATGGAAGAATATAAGAAAAATCCTGAAAATCTCCGGACTATTGATCAGATCATTGATTCTTTGGACGACAAAAAGGAAAAATTGAATTATGTAAATAAGGGACTTGATGTGATTGACCGGCCTGAAAATATCCCTTATGCCAGCACCTTTCTCACAAAGTCGATGAAGGTATATCTGAATCTGAAAAAATATGATGAGGCTTTGAAACTTAGTGACAAATTCTTTTCCGTTGAAAAAAACAGGAAATCAGTAAGCGTTATGACTGCTTATCTTATACTGTCCACCGTTCATGTGCAACTTAACGAATACGAGTCTGCTGCTGAAGATTTAGAAAATTATTTTGAGGCGTATCATGATTACAAAGACGGAAAGCTTGATGTACTGGATCTGAGAATAAATACAATTGACGGCTGCACTGAATATGAATTTAATCAGAACAGGCTTTATTATATTGATTGCCTTTTCAAAATAAAGGAATATGAAAAGGCTCATGAAATAATGCAGGGAATTGATATTACTAAAATGCAGATTCCGGAATTAAGGTCATATCTTGCAAATTACCGTGAGCTTTTCAGGCAGAGCAAAAACTATAAGCAGACGGCAGAGCTTTACGGAAAAATTCTTGAAATGAATGATGAAGACAAAACAGGTCTTGTACTGTACATGCTTCAGGAATACTATATGGAACATGAGATTGAGCGTGAAGAATTTGTAAATGCTATGCTTGAATCCGGTGTAGAGGGTAAATATATTGATCTTATGCGTATTGTTTCAAAGCAGGAAACAGATGATATCCGCAATGAGCTTTCAGATTTTATAAAATCAGTTGACAGATGGGATGACGGATATTCAGAATCCATTTACCTTGCTATGAAATATGATGTGGATCTTTCGGATGCGATTGCAAATATGAGTCATGATCTTCTCAAGTCGCATTTTCCTGTAATTGCCGGAGGGCATAGTGATTACGCAAAGGTCGCAACGAAATACTGCTGCATTGATAAATTTTCTGACAGTATTAAAAAACTTCTGTGGATGGTATCGGCTCTTGAAACAGCTGTCCTTACATCTCAGAATCTCATGTATGAAGAACGCGATGAGCTTTACGGAAAATTTGTTGCTGTGCTTTCTGATTATGTTATGAATATTTATAATCCTGAACTGCTTAATCCTGATGATGCTGAAGTTCTTCCTCAGCTTCACCGTTTTGGATATTATATGACAATGGCAGTGGCTGCACACGAAAAAGGTGAGCAGATAGCGTATATCAGAATTCTTAAAGAAGCACTTCGACTTTGTGAACCAATGAAAGATCTTGTTTCATTCTACCTTGAAGAATTTGAAAAAGAGATGAAATCAGTTTAAGTTATGAAAAGAAAAATTTTAATTGCTGTATTTTTTGGTGTTTTTCTGCTGGGAGTTTATGGCATGCTTCACAGATCAAATCCGGCAGATAAGCATATGGGTTATGTTTATTTAAATTATGCCGGAAGCAAACCTCAGCTGTCGGGAGATGTTATAGAACGTGTTTATAACGGGAAAACCTCGAAGCTTGAAGAACCCGATATAAAAGAAAAAGCTGACAGTATGTGTGTAATAAAGCGTGCATGGGATCAGCAGGATAAAGATGATATGAGTATATCGTACGTAGGGGATAAGATCAGTGCATCATATGATATATATGATGAGAATTTCAATCTTGTGTCTGAAAACAGTGACACACTGAAAATACCCGGAAATAAAATGCCCAGGTATTATGTTGGATTTGACGTTAAATGGGGCGAAGAAGATGAGAATGTTACAGTGAGGTATTATTTTGCTGTTGAATTCAGTTGACTTCATGCGTTTCAGCTATGTCTGATCTGTACTTAAAAGTTTTTTATGGAATAAAACAGCAGTGCTGCTTAATGCAGCACTGCTGTTTTTGTTTTACTTTATATTTCAGAGCAGTAATTATTCCCTTGTAGGTTCAAGAACAGCGTAGTTTCCGTCATCACGTTTGTAAACAACGTTTGTTTCACCGGTTTTAGCGTTGCTGAACATGAAGAAAGAGTGTCCAAGCATATTCATCTGAAGAATAGCTTCTTCAGTGTCCATCGGACGCATAACGAATGTTTTGTGCTTGATAATCTCGTAATCACTCTGCTCTTCAACAGCTTCATCATAAGCTTCCTTGAAAGCGGAATCTTTGAGACGCTTTTCAATTCTGGTTTTATTCTTTCTGATTTGTCTTATAATTTTGTCAACGGCGCTGTCAAGAGCATCATTTTTATCGGCTGCCTTTGTTTCAGCACGATAAATCATATTATTATACTTTACTGTAAGCTCTAAAATAATCAGATTTTTATGTTCTGATACTGTAATCTTTGCGTCAGCCTCATCTCCGAAAAATTTAGTAAGTTTTGAATCAAGTTTCTTTTCCGCGTACTCCGGGAAAGCCTGCGGAATCTGCATTTTTCTTGCTGAAATTGTTACTTTCAATTTTATTCCTCCTTGGCCGGATGTTTACTCCGGTTTTATTGTGATTTAATTATATCACAGGAATTGATGAATTGCAAGTGCTTTTTAAATAAAATGCATAAAAAATCATGAAAAAAGGATATATATTATGTAATATTTATTTATTAAGCTCTTCAAGTACAGGTATGACCTCTTCAAGAGAATTTTTCCTGGAATATATGAGTTTTATAGTTTTTTCGTCAGGTTCAGACAGGTCCGGGATCATTACGGGTATACATCCTGCCCTGTAAGCAGACAAAATACCATTTGGAGAATCCTCGAGTGCCATACATTCTTCTGGGGGGAGATCCAGCATTTGGGACGCTTTGAGATAAATATCCGGAGCAGGTTTTCCGTTTTCAACCATAGGACCGCATATTATTTCATCAAAATAATGAAACAGTTCCGAAGATTCAAGATATATTTTAGTGCGAGCATAGTCAGTGGCGGTTGCAACTGCTTTTTTATATCCGTTTTTTGTCAGGTAATCTAAAAGTTCATTTACACCTTTCTTTTTTTCGATACCATGTCTGGAAATATGGCTGTTCATAAGTTCAATGCGTTTTTGTCTGACAGCATGGTAGTCAAAATCCTCTCCAAAAATTCCTTTAAGCTTTGGTTCAGCGTATTTTGCGGCAAGACTGCGTATTCCGAGAACATGCTCCTTTTTCATGTCAAATCCGTAAAAATCGGCAGCACGGATCCAGAATTTCATAAGAAGCTTTTCCGTATCAAGCAAAAGTCCGTCCATGTCAAAAATAACACCATTGATTTTCATATTTTTCCTCCATAATTTATTATCCCATAAGATTTACTGCAAAATTTATTTTATAGAATCCCGAATACCGTAAAATTTTTATGTAGTGTTTTTTATAATCTATATTATAGCATATTAAAAGCGTTGCTGCACTATTTATATCAGATTTTTTCAGTATAATTCTTTTGTATGTGTAAATTTATAAATATTTGTGATTTTGCGGACGAAAGATGTGAGATCAGTGTATTGCCTTTTTCATAAATTTATGATAAAATATATTTCATATACTTTTTATAAAATAAGGTGACATTAAATGAAAAATAAAAAAAGCTTTTTAATGAGGACAGTAATTGTAGCGGTTGCCCTCATTATGGTTCTCGGCGTTGTTTTAATGCCATTTATGAGAACATTCTGAAAGGCAGGTGAAGAAAGTGTCCGATAATAAAAAAGATAAGGATTCTTATGCAAGAGATACTATGGAATTTGCTGTTCCTCCGGAACATCGTGCAGACAGAAACCATCGTGTACGTACGCAAGGACAGTATCCACAGGGACAATATCCACAGGGACAATATCCACAGGGACAATATCCACAGGGACAATACCCACAGGGACAATATCCGCAGGGACAATACACGCAGGGACAATATCCGCAGGGACAGTATCCGCAGGGACAATACCCACAGGGACAATACCCACAGGGACAATATCCGCAGGGACAGTATCCGCAGAGGCAGCGTCCACAGGGACAACGCACACCGAATCAGCATACGCAGAACAGAAACGGTCAGAAACGCCCGGTCGGAAGCAGGCCTGTAAATCATGATAATTTACGGTCTGCCGGAAATAAACAAAGCGGTCAGAGACCGGTTCAGAATAAAATGTCCGGAAACAAACGTCATGTAAGTCAGAAAAGCAATCCGGCAAATCATAAAACAAAACCTAAAAAAAGCAGGAGAAAAGGCGGATGCCTTTCAAAGCTTATCTTTTCGCTTTTAGGAGTATTTCTTGTTTTGTTTGGTATATACTCTTTTATAGTGATGAGTTTTATAAATAAAATAAATATCGTTGAAACGGGTGATCGTACGTCTCCCGGGCACGAGGTTCTCAGTTCTTCCTCAGTTAAGAATATTCTGCTTATCGGAACAGATTCACGAGGTGATGACAGAGGACGTTCAGATTCAATGATCCTGCTTTCCATAAACAGTAAAACAAACAAAATAACAATGTGTTCTCTTATGAGGGACATGTATGTCCAGATTCCGGGCTATGGCGGAAACAAGCTTAATGCCGCCTATTCATACGGCGGGCCTGAACTTCTTATGGATACGATCGAAGAAAATCTCTATATTGATATAGATGATTATGTAACTGTCAATTTCGTTTCCTTTGCAAATATTGTAGACGCAGTAGGCGGAGTGGAAATGGAAATATCCGACAGTGAGGCTGACGCTATGAACGTTCTGCTTCAGAGTCCGGAGGGAGTAAGCTTTTTCGGAGAGCCTTCTGAAGATGATCTGCTTGACGGCGGAGGAACATATAATCTTTCCGGTAAGCAGGCTCTGTGCTATTCAAGGCTCAGGTATGTGGGAAATGCAGATTTTGAGAGAACTGAACGTCAGAGAAAGGTTCTTTCGGCAATTATCAAAAAGGTCGCAAATCCTATGAAAATCGGTTCGGTAGCAAAGGAAGCCCTCCCGTCAATGAATACCAATATGGGAAAGCTTAATATGTATCTTCTGTCTCTGAGAGCTCCCTCATTTCTGATCGGATATGATATTGAGCAGATGAGAGTACCTGCGGATGATACTTACTGGGGCAGTGAAATTGACGGAATGTCTGTTCTTGAAGTGGATTTTGAAGAAAATATTGATATGATTGAGGACAAGTTATACGGAAACTGATAAAACAGAAAGGAATAAAAAATGGATTATTTATTGCTTGTTGTAGGTTTTGTCCTTCTTATAAAGGGTGCTGACCTGTTTGTTGAAGGAAGCTCTTCTATTGCAAAAATGCTGAAAATACCAAGTATGATTGTGGGACTGACTATTGTAGCAATGGGGACAAGCGCCCCGGAGGCTGCTGTAAGTATTTCGGCGACACTTTCTAAAGGCGCTAACGATATTGCTGTCGGAAACATTGTGGGATCATGTATTCTTAACATTGTGCTGATAGTTGGTGTATGTGCGGTTATCAAGCCTCTGAATGTTGAAAAATCTCTTTTAAAGTCAGATTTTCCTGTTACTATTCTGGCTTCAGTAATTCTTCTGGCTGTATGTATCGGCAAAAGTGGAATTATTTCAAGGTTTGAGGGACTGATCCTTTTCGGACTTTTTGTTGCATATCTTGTTTTCACTGTGGTACGTGCTTTGAAATTCAGGAAAAATTCCGGCGATTCCACCGAAGAAATCAAAGTTCTGAGTATACCCAAAACAATTGTTTTCACAGTTTTAGGAGCCGCTGCGATTGTTTACGGCGGAACACTTACAGTCGATTCTGCAAAATCAATAGCTGAAGGAATTGGAGTCAGCAATCATCTGATAGGACTTACAGTTGTAGCGCTTGGAACTTCCCTTCCGGAGCTGGTTACTTCTATCGTGGCTTCAAAAAAGGGAGAGAGCGATATGGCTCTTGGAAATGTTATAGGCTCCAATATTTTCAATATTTTATTTATTCTGGGAATGACCGCGGTAATACATCCGGTGAAAGTCAATATGGCATCAGTATATGATTCAATGATCCTTGTGGGGCTCGGCATTATGGTATTCATATTTGCGTTTGCCAAAAAGAAAATAAGCCGTATTGAAGGCGGAATAATGCTTGCTTCCTATGCAGCATATACGGCATATATTATAATGAGATGATAAAATAGTAATTTAAGCAGTACTGTGCAACATGTGCAGTACTGCTTTTTTTGTTCTATTTTTTCAGGCAGATACATAGTATATAAAAAAGGAAGTGATAAAAATGATACGGAAATATAATTTAAAAAAACTTGTACCGTATTTTTCAGAAAAGATTGGTCAGGCTGTAATGAAAATTTCTCCGTCAGATGCAGATAGAATAAATGAAATAAGACTCAGAAGCAAACGTCCTGTAAGTGTATCAGTGGCAGAGGGGGAGTTTTTTTTAAGCCGCAGCGGCGGCTTTACAGTGAATGAAAGTCTTGCTGTTATTGCCGATACTGAAGACATTGAAAGGAGCTTCAGCGCAGTCTGCGATTATTCGGTCCATAGCTACAAACGTGAAATATCCGAAGGCTTTGTAACACTTGAAGGAGGAAACCGGGTGGGGATATGCGGTACTGCAGTGACAGAAAACGGTCAGACATCCACACTCAAATACATAAGCGGACTGAATTTCAGAATATCCGGACAGGCATTCGGCTGTGCAGATGAAATATGCAGACGTTTTTTTTCGGACAGGCTTTGTTCTATGCTGATAATAGGACCGCCTTCCTGCGGCAAAACAACTCTGCTGAGGGATATGTGCCGTAATCTTGGTGACCGTTACAGGATCTCGGTCATAGATGAAAGAGGTGAAATAGGAGCGGTTTATCATGGCGTTCCCCAGAACAGCATAGGCAATATGACAGATGTGTTTGACGGTTATCCCAAGGCGCAGGGAATCAGTGCGGCAGTAAGGGTGATGTCGCCGCAGATAGTTGTATGTGATGAAATAGGCGGCCAGGAGGATTGTGAGGCTATAATGGATTCTGCTGTCTGCGGAGTGAAAATAATCGCATCTGTGCATGGATTCTCGCATAATGTTCTGCTTCACAGCAGATGGATAAGAAAGCTTGCAGAATCAGGGCTGTTTGAATATGCTGTTGTTCTCGGAGACAGATCTGATCCGGGGAAAATAAAATATGTAAAAAAGGTTGTGGATGTGCTTTGCTGAAAATTATCGGAGTTATAATGATTTTTACAGCTTTTTCATGGGCGGGCTTTTCCTTTTCCACGGCTCTCAGAAGAAAGACGGAAAGACTTGAAAATGAAAGGAAGCTGACAGAGGATCTCAGTACGCTTATACGTTACAGAGCGCTTACATTGAGGGAGATAGTTTCACAGCTTTCGGACAATCCGTCCTATAAGAAAATGGGATTTATCATATATACGGCTGGGTCGGACAGGTTTGTTCCGTTTCCGGAGGCATGGGAAAAGGGGGTACAAAAAGATACGGAGCTCAGCCGGATGGAAAAGGATATTTTAATAAAGATGGGCTATGAACTGGGCAAAACTGATATGGAAGGACAGCTTGCAGCCCTCAGTCTTTACGGCGGTCAGCTTGAAAAGAGACTGTCCGAGGAAAATGAGAAATATCTGAAAAAAGGGAAAATGTACAGATCCCTTGGAGTACTTTTTGGCGCAATGGCAGGAATTTTATTTATATAGGAGAAGTAAAAAATGGATGTTGATCTGATTTTTAAGATTGCCGGTATCGGAATAATTGTAGCTGTCTTAAATCTTGTTCTTAAACGTGCCGAAAGGGAGGAGCAGGCGATGATGACAACTCTTATAGGACTTGTTGTTGTGCTTATGATGGTTATTGACAGTATAGGCAGCCTTTTTGAAAATGTTAAAACGGTATTCGGATTATGGTAAGTATAATTTCAGTATGCGTTATCTGTATATGTGCAGCACTTATCTGCAAGATAACGGAAAAGCATTCAAAGGAGCAGGCGGTTCTGCTGGTCACGGCGGTGAGTGCTCTTATACTTATAAATGTTGTATCAGAGATATCTCCGGTAATGGAAAAAATAGAATCACTGGCGTCCGCATCAGGACTTGACAGCATTTATGCAGAAACTATTTTCAAAGCGCTGGGAATATGCTTTCTTACAAAATTTGCTTCCGACATATGCCGTGACTGCAACGAAAATTCAATGGCGTCAGCAGCCGAAATTGCAGGCAAGCTTCAGCTTCTGCTTCTTGCACTTCCTATGTTCGGGGAACTTGCAGATATGACGGCGGTGATGCTTGAATGAAAAGGATGTTGTATATTGCAGCAGTTTTAATGCTTATGATAATTATTCCGTTTCCTGTTTCTGCTGACGGATCGTCAGACGAGTTGTATGAGGCAAGCGGAGCACAGTATCTTTCATCCGGTGAATTACTTGAGGAAAACGGCATAAGCTTCAGCGATCCCGAAAGCATACTTTCTCTTTCGCCGTCAAAGCTGTGGGACACAGTATGGGATATGGCAGCAGATAAACTTTCAGGACCGCTGACGCTTTTTATGTCTCTCTTATCAGTTATAATTCTTGCGGCAGTATCCGGGGGACTGGGAGACATGGTCAGCAAAAGCAGTACAGCTGCTGTATTTGAAATGATATGCACTCTTGTATGCGTTACTATTATTTCCGGTCCTGTAAGCGGTGTTCTGGAAAATGTTTCTGATTCACTTTCTGAAGGTGCAGGATTTATGACCGGATTTGTACCTGTTTTTGCGGGGGTGGCTGCAGCAGGAGGATATATTACTTCAGCTTCCGGATATAATGTCATTGTTCTCACTGCGGCGGATGCGGCAATACAGATAGCTGACAGGATATTCATGCCGATACTCAGCATGTGTATGTGTATTGCAATTGTAGATTCTGTTTGCAGACCGGTTTCGCTTGAAGGGCTTCTGAACGGAATAAAAAAAATAGTGACATGGGGACTGGGATTTATAATGACTGTTTTCACAGGGCTGCTTTCGATTCAGAGTATTGTCGGGTCATCCGCAGATTCTCTTTCAGCAAAAACGGCAAAATATGTTATTTCAAACTGTATTCCTGTTGTAGGCGGAGCAGTTTCGGACGCATATTCAACAGTAAAAGGCAGTCTGTCTCTGCTGAGAAACGGAATAGGCGGTGTTGGGATAGCTGCCCTTGCATTTATGCTTCTTCCGTCACTGATTTCCATTGTTATGTATAAGCTTTCTTTGTCGGCAGCATGCATTGCAGCGGAAATTCTGGGTACATCCGGAATATCGAAGTTATTCAGAAATATAAACACTGTGCTGTCTGCAGCTATCGGGGTTGTAGTATGCTTTGATCTTATGTTTATCATTTCAACAGCAGTTGTAATGATAATATGTACATAAAGAAGGTGATGAGAATGGAGCTTATGAAAAAAATGATCCTGGCGGCATGCTTTATAAGTATAATTATAACTCTTGCAGATTCGGTTAAGCCGGATAAATTCAGCAGTCAGCTTAAACTTATCTTTTCCCTGGTATTTATATGCGGAATAATAACTGCGGCACTGAACGGGAAAAATTATACTGAACCGGATATATGCATTGAGCTCGAAGAAACAGCAGCCTTTGAAAATATGAGTGCAGCTGCGGAAAACGCATTTGCTGAATCTGCTGAAACATCAGTTGCAGATGCAGTACAGGCTGTTCTTGACGAAAATGGAGTAAGCTATGAAAAAATAACGGCTTCTGTTAATATAGATGAGGACAGCCGCATAAATATTAATGAGATAGGGTACAAGGGAAATGAGCCGGAACGTGCGAAAGAGCTTATTCAGGAAAACATCGGGGAAGATACAGAGGTGAAGAAAATTGAGTAGGGCGGAACAATTATTTGGCAGGCTCAGGGGAATAAAGGGAACAAAATTCATAGTATTTCTCGGTATAGCGGGCATAGCGGCTATTTTTCTGTCGGATATTCTCTTTTCAGGTGAAAAAGAGAATAAGAACAGCACTGATGAGATCACAGATACAGGAGGTTATGAGGCGTATGTTTCCGAAACTGAATCCAGGCTTTGTGATATGCTGGAGAAAATTGACGGTGTAGGGAAAGCAGACGTTATGCTGACGGTCAGCGGAACAGAGGAATATATTTATGCTGAGGAGGAAAAAACCAATATTGACAGCGAACGCACTGCCAAGGAGAAAAAATATGTAGTGATAGGCGGAGGTTCCGGCAAGGAAGCACTGCTCAGAAAGATTGAAAATCCTGAAATAAGCGGTGTTGTAATTGTCTGCGAAGGAGGTGACAGTAATATTGTAAAAGAAAAGGTTATAAATGCTGTTTCAGCAGCATTCGATTTATCGTCAAAGAAGATATTTGTGGCAAAATCAAAATGAAAAAAAGGAGAATTATTTTATGAAAAAACCATCACTTATCATAGGAAAAAAACATATTATTCTGACATGCCTGACGCTTATGCTGGGAATTGCGGTTTATGTTAATTATGCAGTTACTGATGGAGTGAAGCTGTCGGACAAAAAAGAGACTGTTTCTGTAAGCGGAAAGACTGCAGAAGTCAGTATGGCAGATAGTAAAGAAATTGAGGATGCAGATGCGGAACCAGAAAACTATGGTGAAAGTACATTTGTAAGCGGTGAGGAAACAGAGGATTTCTTTGCACAGGCAAGACTTGAAAAAATGGAAAACCGCGATGAGGCTGTCCAGACGCTTCAGTCTATAATGGGCGGAGGCGACATTACGGAGGACGAAATGGTCACAAATGCGCTTGAAGCAGTCGAGGTATCAAAGCTTATTGAAAGCGAAGGGAACATTGAGAGCCTTATAAAAGCACAGGGAATTGAAGAATGTGTTGTTTATCTGGACGGAGAAAGTGCAAAGGTCGTCGTTAAATCTGAAGGACTTGATAAAGCTCAGGCGGCGGCAATAAAGGATATTATACTGGGAGAAGTTACCATTCCCGCTGAAAATATAAGAATTTTTGAGGTAAAATGATTTAATATCGAAAATAATATTAAATAGTGTCTTGTTTATTCTGAAATTTGTGGTATAATGTATATATGGATTTTTGTGCACTGACGGAAAATATTTTTCGTCAGCTGCACCCTCAACCGGACAAACTGTTTAGGACGGTTTATTAATACGGAAAGGAATGAAGCATTTGAATATCAGTGAAAATATATGCTCGGGATGTACAAAAATTTCAGAAAATGTTCTTACCGAAATCGCTGAAAATGCCGTAAATGAAATAGACGGTGTGAAAGTTGCTGCAAAGAAACATATGATGATTTCCGGCGGCAGCAGAATTTCATTCATATTTAAAGGCGGCGCTGCGGAGTTTACGGTGCCAGTTGTGATTAATTGCGGATGCCGTACGGTTCAGTGTACAGAGCAGATACAGAATAACATAAAAAAGAGTATCCAGGATATGACCGGTATTGCTGTTTCAAAGGTCAATGTTATTGTTGAAAAGCTTGCCGCAAATCAATAAAACGGATGTTAAACGGAGGATCATATGACAAGACGTGAAATAAGAGACAGCGCATTTAAACTTATTTATGAAAAGCTTCTCAGAGATGACACTATTGAGGAACTGTATGAAACTGCTGAGGAAATTGACGAAATAATTCTGGACGATAAGGTGAAAGAAATAGTAGAAGGAGTATTCAGCCACGCGCAGGAGCTGGATGAGATAATAAGCGGATTCAGCAAGACAAGAGGCATTTCCAGAATTGCAAAAATAAATCTGGCTGTTTTAAGGATTGCGGTGTATGAGATAATGTATGATGAAAAAACTCCTGTAAATGCTGCTATAAATGAAGCAGTTCTGCTTTCGGAAACCTATTCCTATAAGGAAGATACAAGCTTTGTAAACGGAGTTTTAAGTTCGTTCGCAAAAAGCCTTTCTAAAGCGGCGGAGACAACGGAAAATGCCTGAGTTTCTTGGTATAGATACAAGTAATTATACAACTTCTGCTGCTGTTTTTGACAGTGAAAGCGGAGAAATAAGGCATAAAAGAAAGCTTCTTCCTGTAAAGGAGGGACAGGCAGGTTTAAGACAGAGCGATGCTTTGTTTCACCATGTGAATCAGTTATCAGAGGTGGCGTGCGGGCTTCTTTCAGATCTGAGTGATCTCAGAGGAATAGGCGTATCAGCTTTCCCGAGATACGCAGAGAATTCATATATGCCGTGCTTTCTTGCCGGTAAAACATCCGCAGAGCTTCTCAGCTCACTGAGCGGAGCGGAGCTTTTCTACACATCTCATCAGACAGGACATATTATGGCGGCTCTTTACTCCTTCGGCGGGTTTGACCTTATGAACCGTGAATTTTTAGCTTTTCATGTAAGCGGAGGTACAACCGAGTGCCTTTTGTGCCGTCCTGATGAAGAACAGATAATCAGTGCTAAGTTGTTTTCGTCTACTCTTGATCTTAAGGCAGGACAGGCCGTTGACAGATCCGGACTTATGCTGGGCTTGAAATTTCCGTGTGGACAGGAGCTTGAAAAGCTTGCCGGAAAAAGTTCGAAAACCTTTAATGTAAGACCGTCAATGAAAGGCAGGAACTGTTCTCTTTCGGGACTTGAAAATATGTGCAGGAAGATGATCGATGACGGTGCAGACAAATGCGATACGGCAAAGTTCTGCCTGACATACATAGGTGAGACCCTTCTGAAAATGACGGACGAGGCTGTATCAGAGCTGGGAAATATCCCGATTGTCTTTGCAGGTGGGGTTATGTCCGATTTGCTTATTAAGAATATTATAAGAAAAAAGTATGATGCATATTTTGCAGAACCTGAATTTTCGTGCGACAATGCAGCAGGAACTGCAATTATTGCAGCTGAAAAGTACAGAAGAAAGAATTTGTAAAATGTTAGTTTTATCAGTATCACAGCTTAACAGGTATATTGCTTTTAAGCTAAAGGGTGACCGTAAGCTTCAGGGCATTATGATCAGAGGCGAAATTTCAAATTTTACGGCTCATCGCTCGGGACATTTTTATTTTACTTTAAAAGAAAGTGAAAGCGCTGTAAAGGCAGTAATGTTCAGAAGCATGGCGTCAAAGCTTAAATTTATGCCTGAGGATGGTATGAGCGTTATTGTTCTTGGAAGTTTGTCAGTTTTTGAACGTGACGGAGTGTATCAGGTTTATGTTACCGATATTCATCCGGACGGCGCAGGAGCGGTGCATGTTGCAGTGGAACAGCTTAAGGAAAAGCTGAGGCGGGCAGGAATTTTTGATGAAAGCCATAAGCGTCCTTTGCCGTATATGCCTGAGAAAATAGGTGTTGTAACTTCGGGGACAGGCGCTGCTCTCCAGGATATAATAAATATCCTTTCCAGACGATACCCGATTGGTGAGCTTGTGATTTTTCCTGTTACAGTGCAGGGAACTGAGGCGGCAGATTCAATTTGTTCGGGGATCAGCAAGGCAGCTTCATACGTCTGCGATGTTATCATAGCCGGCCGCGGAGGCGGATCTGTCGAGGATCTGAGCGTTTTTAATACCGAAAAGGTTGCAATGGCGGTATACAATTGCCCTGTTCCTGTGGTTTCGGCTGTCGGACATGAAACGGATTTTACCGTGACGGATCTTGCAGCAGATATGAGAGCACCTACCCCGTCAGCAGCAGCAGAGCTTGTTTCCTGTTCAGGGGAACAGCTTATGAGCGATATTGAATTCAGTGAAAAAAGACTTCATTCGGCCATTGTAAAACTTATTGAAAATAAATTTAACCGACTTGAACGCATGACGGAGAAAATAGAGAAATTTTCTCCTGAGTACAGGCTGAAGCTTGATTTTCAGAAGCTTGAACATCTTTCAGAGCGTCTTGAGTCAGCTTTTGCAAATATTATTTCCATAAAGGAAAAAAAATTTATTTCCCATATTTCCCGTCTTGAGGCTTTAAGCCCTGTAAGCGTTATGTGCAGGGGATATTCCCTTGTTTACAGGAAAGAAAAAATAATAAGCGACAGTGCGGAAATTAAAGAGGGTGATACTGTAAATATTAAACTTTACAGGGGAAGTTTTACTGCACAAATAAAGGAAAGAACGGTGGAAGAATGAAATTTGAAGATAATATGAAAAATCTCAGCGAAATTGTGGAGCAGCTTGAAAAAGGTGAAATCCCTCTTGAAACAGCTGTTGAGCTTTACAGCAAGGGTGTGAACATCGCTGCTGACTGCCGCAAAGAGCTTGAAAATGCAAGGCTGAAAATAACCGAAGAAAAATAACTTTTTGTTGGTAATGAATGGAGATTTGTATGGACAGCACATCAGATATCAGATTAAAGGAATATATTTCATTTATAGAGGACTCTTTGAAAAAATACAGTTTGAGTGAAAAGCTTGGACTTCAGAAAAGTGTTGCTGAGGCAATGGATTATTCTCTGGAGGCAGGCGGAAAAAGGATCAGACCTGTTCTTGTTCTCGAATTCTGCCGTGTATGCGGAGGGGATTACAGAACGGCCGCTGCTCCTGCCTGTGCACTTGAAATGATACATACATTTTCGCTTATACATGACGATCTTCCCTGCATGGATGATGATGATCTGAGGCGAGGCAAGGCTTCATGCCACAAAAAATTCGGTGAAGCAACGGCTGTTCTTGCAGGAGATGCCCTTGCGATAAGACCTTTTGAGATCATTGCACAGGATAGAGCTCTGTCCGACTCTGCAAAGGTGAAGCTTATAGCTGAGCTTGCAAATTCTTCAGGAGCTGAGGGAATGATAGGCGGGCAGATCATCGATATGGAAAATGAGGAACGTGAAACAGTTGACGAGGCAAACCTCAGACAGATGTATGCTCTTAAAACAGGAAAACTTATAAAAACTGCCTGTGTTATGGGATGTATTTCTGCGGGTGCTGATGAGGAAAAAATAAAGTTTGCAGAAGAGTATGCAGATTGTCTTGGAGTTGCTTTCCAGATCATAGATGATATTCTTGATGTCACAAGTACTGAAGAAATCTTAGGAAAGCCTGTCGGAAGTGACAGCGAAGAAAACAAGACTACATTTGTCACACTCTTTGGGATAGATAATGCAAGAGAAGAAGCAAAAAAATATACTGACAGAGCAATGAAAGCAATTGAAAAATTTGAAGACAACAGTTTTTTAAAACAACTGACAGAATATCTTCTTGTAAGAGATTACTGATAAAAAGCTTTGAAGGAGTTGTATCAGCATAGGGAGTTATGCTGCCTTATGCGTAAAATATATGAGTGATAATAATAATTTCGTAATGCTGGAGTGTCTGGATCTTCCCAAAGATCTTAAAAGGCTTGACTATGACCAGTGCGGTCAGCTTTGCAGCGAGATCCGCAGTATTCTTATAGATACCGTATCAAAAAACGGGGGACACCTTGCATCTAATCTTGGAGTGGTTGAGCTTACAATGGCGATCCACAGAGTGTTTTCTTCGCCTGACGATAAAATCGTATGGGATGTAGGGCATCAGGCATATACACATAAGCTGCTGACAGGGCGTCTTGACAGTTTTTCTACTTTAAGAAAGGAAAACGGAATTTCCGGATTTACAAAACCAGAGGAATCAGAGCATGATTCATTTATAAGCGGACACAGCAGTACGTCGATTTCAGTTGCATGCGGAATGGCTCAGGCTATGAAAATCAACGGAAAAGACAATTATGCCGTCGCTGTAATAGGAGATGGTGCTCTGACCGGCGGAATGGCCTATGAGGGAATGAATAATGTTGGAAAGTCCGAAATGAACCTTATAATTATACTGAACCATAACGATATGTCAATATCAAGAAATGTGGGCTCTCTTGCAAAATATCTTATGGGAATAAGATCTACCCAGAAGTATGTAAAGACCAAGCAGGCAGTTGAAAGAGTACTTAACAATACCCCCGTTCTCGGCAGACCTGTTGCGAAGGTTCTGAAAAATTCAAAGGATACCTTTAAAAATACGGTTTACAGAAACGCCAGAAACACTACGATTTTTGACGATCTGGGCATGATATACCTGGGACCTGTTGACGGGCATAATCTTGAAGAGCTTGAAGAAGCTCTGAGAGCGGCAAAAACCTACCGCAGACCTGTTATTGTGCATGTCAACACAGTCAAGGGCAAGGGATATGCCCCGGCTGAAAGCAATCCGGGCGAATTTCACGGCATTTCAAAATTTGACATAATGACGGGTAACCCTGAGGTTTCATCTGATGACTGTTATTCCACAGTTTTCGGACGCGAACTTCTGAAAATGGCAAAAAATGATGACAGGATATGCGCTGTTACTGCTGCCATGAAATACGGCACAGGACTCCAGTATTTTGCCGGTGAACTGAAAAACAGGTTTTTTGATGTGGGTATAGCCGAACAGCATGCAATGACGTTTTGTGCAGGTCTTGCTTCCATGGGAAAGATCCCGGTTTTTGCAGTTTATTCTTCATTCCTCCAAAGAGCTGTGGATCAGATGATACATGATGTTTCCATAGGAAAATATCACGTTGTTGTGGGTGTTGACAGGGCAGGTATCGTCGGTGAGGACGGCGAAACACATCAGGGGGTTTTCGATGTTCCGCTTGTAACTGCAATTCCCGGCTGTACCGTTTATTCTCCTTCCTGCTATGAGGAACTCAGAATGTGTCTTAATGAAGGTATTTACGAGTGTGAAGGGCTTGTATGCATCAGGTATCCAAGAGGCAATGACTGTACAAGCTTCAATAAGGGCAATCTTAATACTTCATATACTTATACCGTCAGGGAAAATTCCGACACTCTGCTTGTAAGTTACGGCAGGATCTATGATGAGCTTTACAAGTCGTTTATTCTGCTTAATTCTGAAGGGAAAAGCTGCGATATTCTGAAAATCACGAAAATTTTCCCGCTTGATAAAAATATGGTAAATAACGCACTTAAATACAAGAATATCATTTTCTTTGAAGAGGGGATTTTAAATGGCGGCATTTCCGAACATTTTTCTTCAGCCCTTCTTGAAATGGGTTACAGCGGACAGTATTTCCGAAAGGGAATTGAGGGATATGTTAAGCAGGCTGCTGTTAAAAGCTCTCTGCATAAGTTCGGGCTTGACTGTGACTGTATGACGGAGTATATTAAACAGGTAATGGGACAGGATTATGAGAGTTGACGCTTTCATGGTGGAGAATGGCCTTGCACCAAGCCGTGAACGTGCAAAGGAACTCATAAAGAAACAGCAGGTGACAGTTAATTCCAGGGTATGTGTAAAGCCGTCAGCTAACGTGGGGAGCGAGGATAAGGTTGAAGTTACAGGCGAAACGCTGCGGTATGTAGGACGGGGCGGACTGAAGCTTGAAAAGATTATTGAAAAATATTCCCTTGATCTCAGCGGAAAAACATGTATGGACGTGGGTGCGTCAACAGGAGGATTTACTGACTGTATGCTCCAAAGCGGTGCCGGAAAGGTTTATGCTGTTGATGTTGGAAGCGGTCAGCTTGCGCAGAAGCTTCTGGAGGACAGCAGAGTTGTGAATATGGAAAAAACAGATATCAGAGATCTTTCTGAAAGTGATTTTCCGGAGAAGATTGACTTTATTTCAGCTGATGTATCTTTTATTTCGCTGAAACTTGTTCTTCCTCATATTCGCAGGCTTATATCCCCGGACGGACAAGCTGCTGTTCTTATTAAGCCACAGTTTGAAGCGGGAAGGGAAAATGTCGGAAAAAACGGTATTGTCAGGTCGAAAAAAGTCCATGAACGTGTGCTTTCCGATATTTATGCTTTTGCCTGCGGTCTGGGTTTTAAGGTTATTGATGTATGCTGTTCTCCTGTTACGGGTGCAAAGGGCAATATTGAGTATCTTATTTATATGGATTGTTCTGAAACGGAAAGTACCGGGATTTTTGATTTTAAAGAAATTGCCGATGACGCATTTAGCAGATTCGGATGCGGAGGAAAATAATGAATACAGCTGTATTTCCTAATTTTCAGAAAAAAAACGCTCTCAGATGTGCGAGAGAGGTATGTGACATTCTCCATGAAATCGGCGTGAATGTCTTTGTGGATGAGAAGTATTATAAGGAATTCAGTGACAAGAATTTTGTGAAATTCGGAAAATTCAGCGAATTTATTATGAGTTCTGAGGTTATAATTGCGATCGGCGGAGACGGTACGATTCTCAGATGTGCAAAGCAGATCGTGGAAAGCGGAAGCTCGGGCAGGCTTCTTGGAATAAATACGGGTCACCTTGGATTCATGGCTGCTCTTGAATACGGACATCTTGATCTTCTGAAAAATCTCAGTAAGGAAGATTACAGTGTTGTGGACAGAATGATGCTTGAAGCAGAAATATGCGATGGCAGCGGACGTAAATTTACAGCTCTTAATGATATAACTATTTCGGGAATGTATTCAAGAATATGTGAGTTCAAGGTGTATTCAAACGAAAGCTGTATAGGCAAATACCGTGCGGACGGTGTTATTTTTGGTACGCCGACGGGTTCTACCGCTTATTCTCTTTCCGCAGGCGGACCTATAATTGATCCTGAAATGGAGTGTATCGAAATGGCGCTTATATGCCCTCACTCTCTGTTTGCAAGACCAATGGTGATTTCTGCAGAAAAGAAAATAACCTTTGTGCAGACGGTGAAAACTGACTCCGATGTTTATGTCTGCGTAGACGGTGATGAGCCAATAAAGCTTAAAAAGGATGTAAAAGTTACTATCCGGCGTTCAGAGCATAAGGTAAGGCTTATTGATATGACGGGTGATCTGTTCTATAATGCTCTTAATAATAAGCTTATGCAGCCGATTAAATAACAGTAGAAAGGAGCATCTTTTAATGAAAAATAAAAGACACAGTAAAATACTTGACATTATAAAACTCAGAGATGTAGAAACTCAGGAAATGCTTCAGGAAATTCTTAAGGAATATGGATTCAAGGTTACTCAGGCAACGGTTTCAAGGGATATAAAGGAACTCAAGCTAATAAAAAAACTTGATGAAAACGGCGTTTATAAATATGTTTCGCCATCGGACAGCAGAGTAAAGCAGAATATATTTATGGACACTGTAATGGATGTTGACTATGCTGTAAATACTGTGGTTGTAAAATGCCATACAGGCATGGCGCAGGCAGCCTGTGCTGCTCTGGACTCTATGAACTATGAAAACATAGTTGGGACACTTGCGGGCGATGACACGATTTTTGTACTTATGAGAACTGAACCTGACGCTGAAAAGCTTTGTAAAACATTCAGAAAGATGATCTGGGGGTAAAGCAAAATGCTAAAGGAGATCTATATTGAAAATCTTGCAGTTATAGAACAGGCTGTTATACCGCTTTCAGTTGATTTTAACGCTTTTACCGGCGAAACAGGTGCAGGAAAGTCAATACTTATAAATGGCATTAATGCTGTACTCGGTCAGCGGGTTACAAGGGATATCGTCAGAACGGGTACACAAAAGGCGGTGATCACTGCACTTTTTACCGGTCTTGATAAAAATGTTACGGATAAGCTGGATGAGTACGGTATTTCCCATGAAAATAATGAGATAACGGTTACAAGAGAGATTTTTGCAGACGGAGGAAGTACAGCCAGAATAAATTCCCGTGCAACAACGGTTTCCGTGCTTCGCGAAATAGGCATGCTTTTAATTACAATTCACGGACAGCATGACAATCAGATCCTTCTTTCTCCGGAAAATCATCTGAATGTACTTGACAGTTTTGGAGAGACCGATGAACTGCTTGAAGATTACAGGACAAGCTTCCGCAAGCTTCAGAAGCTTGCAAAGCAGATAGGCGATATGAAAAAGGCAGGAGCGGAGCGCAGAAGCAGGATCAAGTTTCTGAGGGAACGCATTGCAGAGCTTGAATCACTGGAACTCAGTGAGGGCGAGGGTGAAGAACTGGAGAATGAATATCAGCTGATCCAGAATATCGACAGGATCGCTAGATCTGTTCAGATAACCGGGGAAATCCTCAACGGTGAAAATGAGAGCAATATTATAGATATGCTTTCGGAATGTGAAAATGAAATTTCTGATATTTCTGACTATTCAAAGGAACTTTTTGAGCTTTCTGAGAGGATCACTGCTGCAAAGATCGAACTTTCCGATATTGCAGATGAGCTTAGACAGACTGCGGACAGTCTTGACATAGATCCGGAGAGGTTTGAGATCATAACAAACCGTTACAATAAGATCAATCATTTCAAAAAAATGTATAACTGTGATTATGACGGACTTCTCAGTATTTATAAGGAATCGGCGGCAGAGCTTGCTGAGATAGATTTTTCAGATGAGGATATAAAAAAGCTTTCTGCAATGAAGGACAGTTTGCTGCATGAGGTTACGGAAAAGGCGAAGAAGCTTTCTGCTTTAAGGCTTGAAAACGGAAAAAGATTTATATCACAGGTTGCCGAGGAGCTTAAATTTCTTGATATGCCTAATGTTGTCCTGGATATAAAGCATGAAACGGGTAAGCTTACTATAAACGGAATGGATAGTATTGAGTTTCTGATATCAGCAAACAAGGGAGAAGCTCCAAAACCTATTGCTAAAATTGCTTCGGGTGGCGAACTGTCAAGAATTATGCTTGCGCTTAAATGTGTAATTGCTGATAAGGATTCAGTCGCAACAATGATTTTTGATGAAATTGATACGGGTGTAAGCGGACGTGCCGCTCAGAAGATCGGTATAAAGATGAAACAGATAAGCCGTATAAGGCAGGTCCTTTGCGTAACACATCTTTCACAGCTGGCTGTAATGGCGGACAACCATCTTCTTATAGAAAAGAAAACTGTCGGTGAAAGGACTGTTACAAATGTGACTCAGCTTGATTTCAGCGGAAGAGTTCATGAAATTGCAAGAATAATGGGCGGTGAAAATCCCAGTGAGCTTATGCTGAAAAACGCAGAGGAAGAATTAAAAAAAAGCTGTGAAAACAGGAGTGTTTAATAATGGAATACTTTGTAAACACGGGGATATGGGGGGATATTTTTGCCGTACCCAAAACCGTTGTCGATAATTTTATAAAGCTTGCAAACGAAGCATCTTTAAAGGTGCTTCTTTATGTCCTGAAAAACAGCGGAAAGAGCATTTCTGTTCAGGAAATTTCAGCAGCGCTTAATATTTCTGAATCTTCTGTTGAGGAAGCATTTGTTTTCTGGGAAAATGCAAATGTTCTTGCAAAGACATGTGTCTCTTCAGCTGTGACAATAAATTCCGGAAATGATGAGCCGGAAAATATTCCTGAGGAAAAGGTGAAAAAGATTCCGGGGAAAAAACGTCATGATCCGGGAAGATCAGGTTACAGCCTTACACCGTCAGAAATTTCATCCAGAATAGAAGGCTCTGAAGAAATAAGGTGCCTTTTTACCATGACAGAATCTGCTTTCGGACGTCCCCTTACGCATACGGAACATAGATCGCTTATATGGATGCACGATTACCTCGGACTGCCGACAGACGTTATTTTAATGCTGATCGCATACTGTATGTCCATTGAAAAAGAAAGTGTCAGTTACATAGAGAAGGTTGCCTGCGGATGGGCAGAACAGGGGATAAACACTCTTGAATCCGCACAGGCAGAGGTAAAAAGACTTGAGGAATCAAGAAGCTTTAATGGCAGCATTATGAAGATCTTTAGTATGAACAGACGACCTACATCAAAGCAGCAGAAATTTATTGATTTGTGGCGTTCAAAATCGTACAGCCTTGAGCTTATTGAGTATGCTTATGAAAAAACCATTGAAGCGATTGACAAGCTTAGTTTTCCTTACATAAATTCAATTCTGGAGAACTGGAATGCGGCAGGAATTATTACTAAAGAAATGGTTGACCGAAATGATGAAATGCGAAAAAACAATGAGCCTGTGGCAGAATGCGATCCGGATCTGCTTGATTACAAGTCACTGGTAAATAATTTTGGAGATTAAATAATGGGCATTAATAAGGATATTTTAAATAAAGCCGTTGATATAATAAATCAGCGGCGTGAAAGAGCGAAAACTGAAAATGATCTTCATTTTGAAGAAGTGAATTCAAAAATCCCCGAGATTGCAGAGATAAACACACAGCTTGCAAAAACGGGTATGGAAATTATGAATGTTATCAAAAGCGGTCAGAATGTTTCAGAGAAAATGGCTGAAATGAAAGAGAAAAACCTTCAGGCTCAGCAGATCATAAAGAATCTTCTTGTGGAAAACGGTTACCCGTCTGACTACCTTAAAATAAAATATACCTGTGAAAAGTGCGGAGATACCGGATTTTCAGACGGAGTCAGATGCGAGTGTTTTACAAATCTTGCAGCAAATCTTGCAGCAAAGCAGATGAATGCACGCTCACAGGTAGAACTTTGCAGCTTTGATTCATTCAGAATTGATTATTATCAGGGACATTCTCCTGAGGAAACGGAAGAATGCCGCAAAATCATGACAAACATTTTAAATTACTGCCGTAGTTATGCTGTAAATTTCAGTACTGAAAGCAATAATGTACTGATGTTTGGTAAAACAGGGCTTGGTAAAACACATCTTTCACTTGCTGTTGCAAATGAAGTGCTGAAAAAGGGATATACAGTTCTTTACGATTCTGCACAGAATTATCTCAGACAGATAGAAAAAGAGCATTTCGGACGTGACAGCAGTGGAGGGGATACTCTGGAAACTTTGCTTTCAGCCGATCTGGTTATTCTTGATGATCTCGGTACGGAATTCGACACATCGTTTTATGTGTCGGTGATTTATAATATAATAAATACACGTCTTAATAAAGGACTGCCCACAATAATCAGTACAAATCTTAATCATGAGGGAGTCCGCAGAAAATATGATGACAGAATTGTTTCAAGACTTTTTGCTGTATATGACTGCCTTGAATTTTGCGGCACTGACATACGCATTATTAAAAAGAAACTGGCGATGAACAATCCTGTCCGATAAAAAGACTAAAACCGGGAAGAACTGATTTCCCGGTTTTATTTTTTCATAGATTATGAATTCTGAAAAAATATCATATCCCTTCAAGATTGAAATCCGGAGTAAATTCCGGATTTGCCGAAGAACGCTTTTGGGTAAATCCTCTGAAGCCAAGATCGGAAGCTTTACCTGCAACTGAATTGTATTCAAAGGTAGTGATCCTGCGGTTTATTTCGGGATGACAGGTGCATTGATAAAATGGTGTGAACTGACTCATGAGACTCAGAAAAAACGAATCAGAGGGCAGATTTTCATTCAGCCAGTCGAGAATTTTCAGTGAATCGTGACGGCATCCCGGAAGAACAAGATGGCGTACGATAAGTCCCTTTTTCATAATATCATTTTCCATTATAATTTTAGGCTGCTGACGATGCATTTCCAGCAGAGCCTCTGACGCATAATTAAAATAGTCTGCTGCTCTGGAGTATTTACCTGCGATTTTACTGTCAGCATATTTGAAATCCGGAAGATAAATGTCAATATAGCCATCGAGCATTTTCAGTGTTTCGGTTTTTTCGTATCCGCCGCTGTTATAAACAACAGGAATTTCAAGACGATTTTTTGAAATATCAAGAGCGTCTATGATTTGCGGCACAAAATGAGTCGGGTTTACAAGATTAATATTGTGCGCTCCCTTGTCCTGTAGTTCAATAAAAATATCTGCAAGCCTTGAAACAGTAATCTCTTTGCCGAAATTCTCGTGGCTTATGTTGAAGTTCTGACAAAAACAGCATTTGAGTGTACAACCTGAAAAGAAAACAGTACCCGAACCATTCATTCCGCTTATGCAGGGTTCCTCCCAGAAGTGAAGAGAGGCTTTTGCTGCTTTGATTGGTTCACCTGAATTGCAGATCCCGGCTGAGTTTATTCTGTCTGCATGACAGTTTCTCGGACAAAGTGTGCAGTCAGTAAAGTCGTAGTTCATGATAATCTGTTTTTGAAATCCTCGTATTCAAATTTCTTTACAATTTCAAATTCGCCTGTTTTTCGGAGTATTCCTATTGAAGGGAGCGGCATGCCATTAAATGTGTTGTTTTTTACCATGGAATAAATTGCCATGTCACAGAAAACAAGCTTTGTACCGGCAGTTAGAGGAGAATCAAAGGAGTAATCTCCGATAATATCACCTGCAAGACAGGTATTGCCGCCGAGACGATATGTGTATTTTTTTTCATTTGGCATACCGCTGTCTATAATATTGGGTCTGTAAGGCATTTCAAGAACATCAGGCATGTGGCACGCAGCAGAGGCATCGAGAATTGCAATTTCAATTCCGTTTTTCATTGTGTCAAGTACAGTGGAAACAAGATAACCTGCATTTAGAGCAACAGCCTCTCCGGGTTCAAGATATACCTGAAGTCCGTATTTGTTTTTGAAAAAATCAATACATTCTACAAGTGTCTCAACGTCATAGTCATCTCTTGTGATATGATGTCCGCCGCCGAAATTTATCCACTTCATGTTTTTAAGGTATTTTCCGAACTTTTCGTCCACGACCTTTATAGTCCGCTTGAGGGTATCAGAATTCTGCTCACACATTGTGTGAAAGTGCAGACCGGTAATACCGTCAAGAGCAGATTCATCAAAATCCGAAAGAGTAACTCCCATTCTTGATCCTTTGAAGCACGGATTGTAAATATCAGTTTCAATTTCCGAATATTCCGGATTAATACGGATACCGCATTCGGGTGCGTTGGAAGAATTCATGATTTTATCTTTGTATTTTTTCCACTGGCTGAATGAGTTAAAGACAATGTGATCACAGATTTCTATGATCTGATCCATGTCGCTTTCAGGATAAGCAGGGGAGAAGATGTGATTTTCCTTTCCCATTTCTTCAAATCCAAGTCTTGCTTCGAAAATTCCGCTTGCAGTTGTCCCCGAGATATACCTGCCAATAAGCGGATATACTGAAAACATTGAAAATGCTTTCTGTGCAAGAAGAATTTTGCAGCCTGTACTGTCCTGGATGTGCTTTAAAAGTTCGAGATTTTTAATGAGCTTTTCCTCATCAAGAACATAGCAGGGAGTAGGGATCCGGTATAGTTTATCGTTCATTTTTTAACTCCTGTAAAGATCTGAAAGTAAAAGGTCAAGCTTGTCAGACTTGACCTGTAAAGATTATGCAAACTTAACCGCAGTACCGTAAGCAATAACTTCGGCAGCTCCCTGCATAACCGCAGATGAAGCATAGCGGATGTTAACGATTGCGTCAGCGCCCAGCGCCTCAGCTTCCTGAACCATTCTCTTTGTTGCAAGAGCTCGTGCTTCGTTCATCATTTCTGTATAGCTTTTAAGCTCACCGCCGACAATTGTCTTGAAGCCCTGCATGATGTCCTTTCCAACATGCTTGGACTGAATTGTAGAACCTTTTACCAATCCGAGCATTTCAAGATTCTTGCCGGAGATGTAATCAGTATTTACTAAGATCATCTTCATCACCATTCCTTATTTCTTTTATTCTCTCAATGAGAGTATATATCGATAACATAATTCCGCCTGCTGCGACAGCGGCGAATATAATGCCCATAATTCCGATTGCCAGTGCTGATATCAGAGTCAGTATCATATAGACCGCAAGATACAGCACAAGCAGGATCGTAATAATAACAGGGGCAATAATTTTTTTGGTATGTGTTTTCATTGGTTTATCTGTCAGTCCACAAGTACAGGATCAAAGTTTTCTGTCCATGGGAGTCCCCATTTGTTAAGACCTTCCATAAAAGGATCCGGATCAAATTCTTCAACGTTGTAAACGCCGGGTTTCTTCCATTTTCCTGTAAGAACCATGGAAGCGCCGATCATTGCGGGAACACCTGTTGTATAGGAAACGGCCTGAGAGCCGACCTCCTTGTAGCATTCCTGATGGTCGCACACATTGTAAAGGTAGTAATTTCTGGGCTTGCCGTCTTTAAGTCCCTGGAAAATACAGCCGATATTTGTCTTTCCGACAGTTCTCGGACCCAATGTTGCAGGATCAGGCAGTACTGCTTTGAGGAACTGGAGAGGAACGATCTGTCTGCCTTCAAACTCAATCGGCTCAATTGAAGTCATACCTACGTTTTCAAGGCACTTCAGGTGTGTGAGATAGCTCTGACCAAAGGTCATGAAAAATCTGATGCGCTTAATGCCCTTAATATTGATCGCAAGTGATTCAAGCTCCTCATGGTGAAGCAGATACATATCCTTTTCACCGACCTGATCGAAGTTATAAACTCTCTTTATTTCCATAGGTTCGGTTTCGACCCACTTGCCGTTTTCAATATAGCTTCCTTTTGCCGAAACTTCTCTGATGTTGATTTCGGGATTGAAGTTTGTTGCAAACGGATAACCGTGGTCTCCGCCGTTGCAGTCGAGAATATCAATATAATTTATTTCATCAAAGTAATGCTTCTGGGCATATGCAGAAAAAACACCTGTAACACCGGGATCGAATCCACATCCAAGTACTGCAGTAATTCCAGCTTTTTCGAATTTTTCGCGGTAAGCCCACTGCCACTTGTATTCAAACTTAGCGGTATCCTCAGGCTCGTAATTTGCTGTATCAAGGTAGTCGGTCTTTGTTTCAAGACAGGCGTCCATAATGTGCAGATCCTGATAGGGAAGTGCAACGTTGATTACAATGTCAGGTTTGTATTCGTTAATAAGGGCAACAAGCTCCGGAACATTGTCAGCGTCTACTTTAGCCGTTGTAATATTCGTTGCTGTCTTTCCCTGAAGCTCTTCCTTAAATTTGTCACATTTTGATTTTGTTCGGCTGGCAATACAGATATCGGTAAATACCTCGCTGTTCTGGCAGCATTTGTGAATGACAACTCCGGCAACTCCGCCGGCACCTATGATTAATGCTCTTGACATTTTTATCAGTTCCTTTCATTGATCAATTTTATTTGTAAAAACACAGGAGTATTTCTCTTAAAAGCTTGCAGGCAAGTGCTGTTGAAGCACCGCTCTGATCAAGCATAGGGGACAGCTCGTTAATATCCAGTCCGACAACATTCATAGTCGAGACTGTCTGTACTGCCAAAAGGAGTTCTGTAAAGCTTACTCCTCCTGCTTCTGGAGTACCGGTACCGCAGAAACAGGACGGATCCAGAACGTCAAGATCCAAAGTAAAATAAACGGGATGGTTTCCTATAATACTGTGTAAATTTTCCAGGCCGCAGAAATTGAATTTGTTAGTGGAAACGTGTTCCTTTCCCCAGTAAAATTCCTCACGGTCGCCGCTTCTTATGCCGAACTGGAATATTTTTTTATCCCCAACGATCTCGTGACATCTTCTCATGACACATGCATGGGACAGTTTCTGCCCTAAATAATCGTCACGAAGATCAGCATGTGCATCAAAGTGTATAATATGGAGATTATGATATTTTTTTGCTGCTGCCCTTACAGAACCCAGTGTTACAAGATGTTCTCCGCCGATCATCAGAGGGAGCTTTCCGTCATTTAAAATTCCGGTTGTCATTTCTTCAATGCTGCTTAAAGCCGATTCCGGATTTCCGAAGCACAGCTCCAGATCGCCGCCGTCAAAAACCTTTATGTCTTCAAGGTCTTTGTCCTGATAAGGGCTGTACGTTTCAATTCCGAAGCTTTCATTTCTCATGGCAGAGCTTGCGAATCGTGTTCCGGGACGGTATGAGGTGGTGCTGTCAAAAGGTGCGCCGAATATGACAATTTTGCTCTCATCATATTCATTGTCGCAGCCTATAAATGTGTGGATATTCTTTTCAATGCTCATTTTTCTTCTCCTGTTTCCCTGAGCTGATCCCTTACATTATTCGGGATCGCAAAGCATCCTGTGTGAAGAATTGTATTGTAATATCTTGTTCTGATGCCAAGACTGTTCCACCAGTCCGCTTTCAGATCCTTTCTCGGATCAAGAGTCTTTGAGGCAAATCCGAAAAGCCAGTGTCCTGATGGATATGTGGGGATATGTGCCTGATAAACAAGGGCTGTCGGAAAGATCGATTTGATCCTGCTGTGCGCCTTTTTCATAGAGTTGGCATATGACCTGTAAAAGGTGCTTTCATGCTGATTTACGAGTATTCCGTCGCTTTTGAGAGCCATGTAGCAGTTTCCGTAAAATTCTCTTGTGAAAAGTCCCTCTCCGACGCCGAAAGGATCGGTAGAGTCAACAATGATCAGGTCATACATATTTTCCTTGCCTCTTACAAAGCGCAGACCGTCCTGATAGTAAAGGCTCACTCTCGGATCGGACAGCCTTCCTGCGGTCTGGGGAAGATATTCACGGCATACTTCGACTACCATTTCATCGATTTCTACCATATCAATATGCTCAACATGATTGTATCTCAGAAGCTCCCGCACTGTTCCGCCGTCTCCCGCGCCTATAACAAGGATATTTTTGATTCCCGGATTTACAGCCATGGGAACATGAGTTATCATTTCGTGGTAGATATATTCATCACATTCGGTGACCATAAGATAGCCGTCAAGAGTGAGGATACGTCCGAATTCCGCAGATTCAAAAACATCAATGCGCTGGAATTCACTTTGTACACTTTTTAAATGCTTGTCAACCCTTATGGAGAATTTCACATTTTCCGTATGATTTTCGGTATACCATAATTCCATAAATTACCTCCGCTCAGACCACAATATTAATATTTTCTATATTGATATCTTGTGTTCCCGTCATAAAACATCCTTTTTCCTTGGCGTAGATTATATAGTTCAGGATTTCATCTGTTATCATTTCTCCGGGTGCCAGTATGGGTATTCCGGGAGGATAGCACATGACAAATTCTCCGCATATTTTACCTACGCTTCCGGTAATGGGAACAGAAAGCTTTTCGCTGTAAAAGGCTTTCTGTGGAGGCATAATTACCTCAGGATTTATATATTCGTGGTCAAACATTCCGGCTTTGTCCTTTGAATAGATACGCTTTATTTCATAGAGGGCAGAAATAAGACGTTCTATTTCAAGCGCTCTGTCGCCTGCGGAAATTATTGCAAGAATATTTCCTATATCGCCGAATTCGATCTGAATGTTGTATTCATCACGGAGAATGTCGTAGACCTCAATTCCGGCAAGGCCTATATCACGGGTGTGGACCGAGAGCTTTGTGTTGTCGAAATCATAGAATGAATCGCCGTTGCAGAGTTCTTTGCCGAAAGCATAATACCCGCCGAGCTTGTTTATTTCCCCTCTTGCATATTCGGCATATTGTACCGTTTTTCTGAATATTTCCCGTCCGTTCAGGGCAAGATTCTTTCTTGCGATGTCAAGAGAGGAGATAAGCAGATACGAACCGCTGGTTGTCTGTGTGAGGTTTATTATCTGACGGATATAGTCACCGTTTACATTTGCGCCGCATAGCAGAAGGGAGCTCTGAGTAAGTGAGCCGCCTGTCTTGTGCATGCTTACAGCAGCCATATCAGCTCCTGCTGCCATTGCGGGAACCGGCATATCTTCTCCGAAATAGAAATGAGTACCGTGTGCTTCATCAACAAGGGCAAGCATGTTGTTGTCGTGCGCAAGCTTTACGATTGCCCTGAGATCAGAGCATACGCCGTAGTAAGTAGGATTATTGATAAGGACTGCCTTGGCATCCGGATTTTCTTTGATCGCCTGTCTGACATCCTCAAGGGACATTCCAAGCGGTATGCCAAGACTCTTGTTATTTCCCGGATTGACATATACAGGAACAGCGCCGTTTACTACAAGAGCGTTTATGGCGCTTCTGTGTACGTTTCTCGGCATAATAAGCTTTTCGCCGGCTTTGCATGCCGCCATTATCATGGTCTGGACTGAACCGGTTGTTCCATTAACAATGAAAAAAGCGTTTTTTGCACCGAATGCTTCGGCAGCAAGCTCCTGTGCTTTCTTTATTACCGATACGGGATGACAAAGATTATCAAGAGGCTTCATTGAATTGACGTCCGCTCTCAGGCAGGAAGCTCCCAGAAAATCCGTAAGTTCCCTCGTTCCGCGTCCTCCTTTGTGTCCCGGTACGTCAAAAGGTACAACACGATTGGAAAGATGCCTGTTCATTGCTTCAAGAACGGGAGCGTTGCTTTGGGTAAATTTCATTTGAGTCCCTCCCGTCAGTATATGTTGGCACCGCTGAAAATTTCGATCATTTCACGCCTGAGACTGTTGGTTATGTCGAGTCTCTCTTTGGGGTGAAGCTCGTATACATCAGTGTTGAAAAGATAATTCTGAAGCTTTATTTCTTTTATAAGCATCTTTGTATGGAAAATATTGGACTGATAAACATTCACATCAATAGCGTCATATTTGGTAAGCGTTTTTTCATCTATATAATTCTGTATTGAAGTTATATCATGGTCAATAAAATACTTCTTTCCGCACATATCCCTTGTAAATCCCCTTACTCTGTAATCAATGGTGATAATATCGGAGTCAAAGCTTGAGATCAGATAATCAAGCACGTTGAGCGGGGAGATTTCACCGCAGGTAGCAACATCTATATCTACCCTGAATGTGCATACGGCATTCTCAGGATGGGATTCCGGAAAGGTATGGACTGTAACATGACTTTTATCCAGATGTGCATGGATAGTATCACCGTGAATAAAATTGCTGCCCTGATTGCAGGACTTGTCAATATTTTCGGCAGATACGTGACCTTCTGCGAAAAGAATATTTACAGAAGCTCCCTGAGGTTCATAGTCCTGCTTGGAAATATTCAGAACTGTTGCGCCGATCGATTTGGTTACATCGCAGAGGATTTTTGTAAGACGCTCTGAATTGTACTGTTCATCTATATAACGGATATAGTCTTTCTGTTCTCGTTCACTTTTAGCGTAGCAGACATCATAAATATTAAAGCTAAGAGTTTTGGTAAGGTTATTAAAACCATACAATGTCAGCTTTTTTTCCAATCCTAACATCACAGCCTTTCAGAGAAATAAAATTTATAAGTTTACAAGATTTAATTTTATCATATTTTGTAGTGAATTGCAATGATAAATACTTTTTTTAACGGAAAAATTTTTAAAACTTTAAAAAGTCATTGACAAAATTTCAGTTTATGGTATAATTTAAGAAATAGAACTGTTTTCGGGCTGCAAGGATTTATATCTGAGCAATCGGATTACAGCATTAAAATAATGCTTGTGGTATGCCCGTTCGTTAAGAATGGGTGTTTTTTTATTTATCGGAGGTATTGCTTTGGAAAAAAGAATAGCAGTTATCGGAATTATTATAGAGGAAAGGGAGTTTGCGGCTGAAGTGAATTCTGTTCTCCATGATTACAGTGAAATAATAGTGGGTCGAATGGGTATTCCTTACCGCGAAAGAGATCTTTCAGTAATTTCTGTTGTTGTTGATACGGATACGGACACAATAAGTGCTCTTACAGGAAAGCTTGGAAAGATAAACAGTGTATCTGTCAAAGCGGCAATTTCAAAAAAATAACGGAGGAAAATTATGTTTGACAGCAGATCAGAAAAGGCAGTGGAATTTATCGACCATGATGAAATATTGAAAGTACTGGAATACGGAAAATCTCACAGGGACGACGAGGAACTTGTAGATGAAATACTCAAAAAGTCAGAATCGCTTGCAGGGCTTGACAGATATGAGGTTTCAGTGCTTCTTCATGCCTGCGAAAATGAAGATAACAGGGGACTGCGGGAAAATATTTTTAAAATGGCAAGAAAAATAAAGGAGGAAATATACGGTAAGCGGATCGTTATGTTTGCGCCTCTTTATGTGTCAAACTACTGCATCAACGGCTGTAAATACTGCGGTTACCACACAGGCTCGGGCATATGCCGGAAAAAGCTGACTCAGGAGGAAGTAGCTGATGAATGTCGTGCAATCGAGGCAATGGGACACAAAAGGATCGCCATGGAAGCAGGGGAAGACCCGAAAAACTGTGATATAGATTACATTCTTCAGTGTATGAAAACTGCATATGCAACTAAAAACGAAAACGGTGAGATCCGCAGGATCAATGTAAATATTGCGGCAACAACTGTTGAGAACTATAAAAAGCTTAAAGCGGCAGGAATAGGAACGTATGTGCTGTTCCAGGAAACCTATCATAAGCTCACATACGAAAAACTACATCCGTCGGGGCCAAAGAGTGACTATGAATATCATACTACTGCACATGACAGGGCTATGCAGGGCGGGATCGACGATGTGGGTATCGGTGTTCTGTACGGACTTTATGAGTATAAATACGAGGTTATCGGAACAATGCTTCATGTAAAGCATCTTGAGGATTCGTTTGGTATCGGACCGCATACGATTTCCATACCAAGGGTTAAGATGGCAGAAGGTGTTGATCTTGATCTGTTTCCGAATATTGTAACTGATGAACAGTTCAAAACTATTATTGCAGTGATCCGTCTTGCTGTCCCGTACACCGGTATAATAATTTCCACAAGAGAAGAACAGACATTTCGCGATGAAATTATATCTCTTGGAGTTTCTCAGACAAGCGGAGGTTCATGTACAGGTGTCGGAGGGTACGCAAAACGTCTTGAATGCGGCGAATGCGACAGCAGCAATGACGATCAGAGTACTGCTCAGTTCAAAGTGTCGGATGTCAGGTCGGAAGCGGAAGTCTCAAAGGCTCTGCTTAAAAACGGATATATCCCGAGCTTTTGTACTGCCTGTTACCGTGAGGGCAGGACAGGAGACAGATTTATGCAGCTTGCGAAAACCGGAAATATTTCAAACTGCTGTCTTCCAAATGCTATGCTTACTCTTGCGGAATATGCTCTCGACTACGGTGATGATGAATTTAAAAAGCTTGCTTTTGCGGTGATAGAAAAAGAGCGTGAAAACATTGCTAATGAAAATGTTAAGACGAAATTTAACGAATACCTGTCGCTTATCAGGGCAGGCCAGAGAGATTTCAGATTTTAACGGAGGCATATATGGTTTCGGAACTAAATCAGACTCCCAGAGCACTCAGAGTTCATATTGGTGTTTTCGGAGATACGAACGCAGGAAAATCCACATTTATCAATGCAGATACCGGGCATGAAGCATCACTGACTTCACCTGTTGCAGGTACAACAACAGATCCTGTTTTCAAACCGATGGAGCTGCTTCCGGTAGGACCTGTTGTGTTTATTGATACGGCAGGTCTTGACGATAAAAGTGAACTTGGAAAAGCAAGAGTGGAAAAAACCATGGAACAGCTGAAAATATGCGACTGTGCTGTGCTTGTTGTAAGTTCGGAATGTACTGAGCTGTCAAAACAGAAGGAGTATATCCGTCTGCTGGAAAAAAGAAATATACCCGTGCTGATCGTTGTAAATAAGGTCGGCGGAAAAGATCCTGATTTTGATATGCAAATATCCGGTATACAAACAATATGTACTGATATAAAAAGCAAAGAAGGCGTTGAAGCTGTAAAAAAAGCGCTTGCCGGTATTCTTGCAGACAGAGAGGAGGAGCCTGTTCTTACAGGAAACCTTGTGAAAAAAGGAGATCTGGTTTTGCTTGCGGCTCCTCAGGATATTCAGGCTCCTAAAGGAAGACTGATCCTTCCTGAGGTACAGGTTATGAGGGATCTGCTCGACAACGGATGCATGGTTATGACTGTAACAGCCGAAAATCTGAAAAAATCTCTCGAAAGTCTGAAAATACCTCCTGCGCTTGTGGTGACCGATTCTCAGATATTCAGGGAAGTAAATGAGATTGTTCCGGAAAATGTCCCGCTTACCTCTTTTTCTGTTCTTATGGCAAAGATAAAGGGAGATATAAACGGTTTTATTAAAGGTGCAGAAGCAATTGACAGTCTCCGCAGCGGCGATAAAGTTCTGATTTTGGAAAGCTGTGCTCATCATGCGCTTAAAGATGATATAGCAAGGGAAAAGATCCCGGCATTGCTCAGGAAGTATACCGGAAAGAATATTGAAACTCATGTTGTTTCGGGACAAAAGGTAAATGCTGAACTTTCGGGGTATCGTCTGGCTATCCACTGCGGCGGCTGCATGATCAGCAGAAGGGCTATGATCTGCAAACAGAGAATGCTTGAAGCGTCCGGGATTCCTGTTACAAATTTCGGGATCGCAATTGCATATATGAACGGAATTCTTGACAGAGTTTGCTTTTAGTACATATTTTGAAACAAAAGTTATTGAGATGATTATGTAAAATATAACAGAAAACTATTGACATTCACTGATTTATATTATATAATTTGTATTAAAGATATAAATATACGGGGATTAAGGAAATATTTTGAAAGGAGGATGTCATGCATACAGCATGATATTATTCTTATGAAAAAACAAATTATTTCTTTTTTTACTGCGATCGTTTTCTCAGTTTCTTTTATGGCAGTTTCTCCGGTCTCTGAGGGGATATCAGCTGCTGTTTTTGAAATCGCCTCTGATGAAATTGATTATGATGAAACCTTGCAGCTTACCGATGAGGTTCTTGAGCAGTTTTCTGTTTCTGTACCGAGCACAGAATATTTATTCAATGAAAGTACATTCAGCTTTTATGATCAGCTTGATGAAAATAATAAAGCGGCATATGATGCCATGAATGAAAACTGGATTGTTCCGTCCAATGAAGAATTTACCATAACTCTTGCCAAAAGTCTTTCTTTTACAAATTCAACTTCCAATATAGATAACTGGACTGAAGAAGAAAAGGAAGAATTCTGGAATACTGTCCTGAACGCTGTTTACAGCGCAAAAAATGCCTTTCTGTTTGATCATCCAGAGGTTTTCTGGATAGATGAACAGTCTATCGGTCTTTCCTGCAGTTCCATAAAAACATCAAGGAATTTTTCCGGCGGTTATACGATCAAGGTTTCTCAGGTCGTGATATATTCTGATATTAAAGCGGAATATACAGATGTTGAAAATGCTGAGCTCTGCCGTCAGCAGGTTGAAACTGAGCTTGAGAATTTTGAAGTTCAGGGAAGCGATAATTACAGTAAAATAAAATATATACATGATAAGATCGCTGAAACGGTAGTATATAACGTTGAGGGTATATACATGGATTCTGTATATGGATTTTTCTGCGGTCCTTATGAAATAGTCTGTGAAGGATACGCAAAAACATTCAAGCTTATATGCGACAGAGAGAATATTCCCTGTATCCTTGTAGTCGGAAATGTCAATCTGACAACGAATGTTGCGCATATGTGGAATTATGTTCAGATGGAAGACGGGGAATGGTATGGAGTTGACTGTACATGGGATGACACAGATACTGCATCAAGTCCGGTTAAGTATACATATTTCATGAAAGGTTCATCCGGATTCGGACGGCATACTCCTGACAGTGAATATATAACCTCAGGATTTGTTTATCCTGATCTTTGTGAAAATGATTATGTATATATGAGCAGCGGACCTGAAACGACGACCACTGTATCTGAAACAGAAACTACATCAACTGTGACTGTGACAGTAACGGAAACTGTATCGACTGCTGCAGCAGTTACCAGTACGGAGACGAATACTTCATCTGTTACAGAAACGAGTACAAGTGAAACGAAGACTTCTTCTGAAACTTCTCCTGTAACATCGACAGTTCCTGTTACCACTTCTGTGGTTACGACTTTAGAGGTAAAGGGGGATTACAACCAGAACGGAAAGCTGGATTCCGGTGATATTGATATTGTTAAAGATAAACTTTTGGGTATAGAAATTATAACTGTTTCAGATCTTAAACATGATATGAACAGTGACGGTGTTATCAATGTTTATGATTTTATAATTATGAAAAGACAGATCGAAAGGGGAATTATAACTTGAACTTGCTGAATATTATAGCGGCAGTTTCTCCAAAAACAGGAGATGAAAGGAATGTCGTTATCTATATTGTAGTTGCTGCGGTTGCGGCACTGCTTATGGCAGGGTTTTTTATCTTGTCGCACAAGTCAAAAAAATAGCAAAAAGCCATTGGTTATCCGATGGCTTTTTATTATCGATATTCTATAAGGTTTTATTTGATCTTCATAAGTGTATAGTCTATGAGATGATATTTTACTCCGCCTTCTTCTACATAATACGCAAGTGTAGTTGTTGAAGACTGATGTCCCGGAACAATATAAAGAGCTTTCTGAGCTTCTTCTTCGGAAAGAATATGTCCGAGAGTTATTGTTTTTGTTTCGTTTGGCTTAAAATCATAATTATAACTGTATTTTCCGCCGTGGTCTTTTACATCTGCATAGTCATATTCATAATAACCTACATCCTCAAAATCATCTGATAATATCTGAAAACCACAGAAATTTATGGTTGTACTTATGTTTTTAGGATTAGTCATTTCGTATTCAATCAGCAGCATGACCGGATTTTCGATGTCATCCTGAAATTCTTCAAATCTGGTACCATATTCCGAATAATCCGAAATAATTTCCGATTTATTGACCTTTATATCGATTGCACCAATGCTGCATTCCGGAATTGCACCGTTGCTGCATTCCGTAATTTCAGCATCATGATAAACTTCTCCGATTTCAAGTATTTTTGCATTTTCAGCAACAAGCTCTTTTGCTTTCTGATAATTTCTTTCAAATTTTGATTCGATTTCCGATTCGATTTCCGATTCGGGCGGTATAAAGGTAATTTCCCTGTTTTTATACTCATTGTTTACAGGAATTCTGTATCCCTTTTCTATCGGAACGGTAAATGAGAATTCGGTCGGAAAGTCATCAACGTCAAGTCTGAATACCTCGATTGTCAGACTTTCTGCATTGTTCAGAGGAGCCTCAGCATCCATCATATGACCAAAAAATTCGTATTCAATTCCGTTTGAATCCTTTACACGAAAGCTCTGTTTGTCGTCAAGACCGGTTATATCTATTTTTGTTTTGAATGGTGAAACAGTAATGGAGTTAAGCGTTACATTTTCCTGTGTTTCGTTAACTTCGTATGTTTTTATTTCGCTGCTGCTGTCGGGAGATGCGCTGAAATTCAGTGTAGCTGAATTTGGATAAATTTCTGTTTCATAAGGTTCATAGGCTTGGCTTGACCGATTGTAGATCATAAGTTTTCCGTTGCCGCCCATTAGACCGAAAATCTTTATTTCTATCTCTACATCACCTGAAATGCCGTATTCTGAAACATTTGTATTGGTAACGGCATAATAATTTCCATCTTCATTTTTTCCGAAATAAAGATTTTCATTTTCAAGCTCGTTTCCGTTAATAAAAATTTTACCAATGGCTGTAATAGCCGGACACGTTCTTAATTGCTGTTCATTAGTTGTGAGCACTGAAGTAAAAGCGAGATCTTCTCCGTCATAATAAACTTCACTTACGGTAATATCTGCAATATCTGATGCCTGTGATATTCCCACAGGTTCTGCAAATGCTGTAAGATCATTTTCATTAGCAGGATCCTTTGAATATGTTTTGCTTGTTATTTCAAAAACATTTTTAACCGAAGGTATAAATGTTGCTGCTGCCGGTATTGCTGCACACGCTGCAACAGCTGCTGCGCAAGCAATTGCAACGGTTTTTTTACTGATTTTTTTACGATTTCTGACACATGCTTCATTTCTTATTTTTTCATAAGCCTGATAGCATTTTTCATTGACGATTTCGGGGACATCTGCATTATTATTTCTTATTTCTTTCATGCTGTTACTGCCTCACTTTCTGTATAAAGCTGTCTGAACTGCTTTCTTCCTCTTGCGAGCCTTGTTTTTACAGTATTTTCCTTCATTTTCATTATCTGGGCGATTTCTTTTATTGAAAATCCCTTGGTGTAGTAAAGGATCAGGATTATGCGGTAATTTTCATTTATGCCGCTGAAACATTCATCTATGTTTTTACGGGAAACATCTGAGCTGTCTGAACTGTCCAGTCCTTCATATGATTCAACATAAACCGTCCTGCTGTTTTTTCTTATAATGTCGTTGCAGCTGTTGATCAGGATCCTTGTAAGCCATGTTTTGAAATATTTATCTGATTTTAGTTTGTGAATACTTTTCCAGCATTTTAAAATAGTTTCCTGAATGGCATCCGCCGAATCTGCATCATTTCTTAGTATGGAATAAGCTGTTCGGTACATGTCCGCTTTGTTTAACTCCATAAGTTCAACAAAGGAATCAGCGTCGCCCTTTTTGGCTTTTGATATCAGTTGATCCATGCTTTTTTCCTCCTTTGAATCTGAATCAAAGCTTTGTTTCTGTGGATTAGACGCATGGCAGTATGAAAAGGTTTCAAAAAAACGGCAGAAAAATTCTGCCGCTGATTTTATTCGCTAAGTTCAATAATTTCGTCAAACATTTCGTCAATCTGTTCTTTAAGCAAATTTATCTCCGTACATTTGCTGTTCATAAGTTCAAAGTCAGAATAAACTTCCTGGTGTGAGATTTCTTCCTGGAGACTGTCAAGAAGCATCTGCTTTTCTTCAATTGTATTTTCAAGTTCTTTTATGCGGTTCCTCTTTTTTGCCTCAGCGCATCGCTGTTCCTTTGACCTGTATGAGCTTGCTTTTTTTTCGGCATATGCCTGAGCCTGTGCTTCCTTTTTTTGATTTTCGGCTTCAAGCTGTGCTGCTGCATCACGTTTTTTATTTACATCAAGATAGTAATCAAAATCGCCGTTGTACATTTCCGTGCCGTCATGTCTTATCTCAAGGATCTTTTCAGCTATCCGGTTGAGAAGATATCTGTCATGAGAAACGAAAATAACAGTTCCGTCATATTCATCAAGAGCTTCCTCAATAGCTTCCTTTGCAGTAAGATCGAGATGGTTTGTAGGTTCGTCAAGGATAAGAACATTTCCCTTTTCAAGCATCATCAGCGCAAAACAGACCTTTGCACGCTCACCTCCGCTTATAACTCCCGTTTCCTTGAAAACATTTTCTCCCACGATCCCGACACTGCCTAAGAGCGAACGTATTTCAAGATCGGTCATAAGAGGGTAGTGCCTGTGAAGCTCATCTATAACGGTGTTGTGCGGATCAAGGTTTGCACTTTCCTGTTCAAAATAGGAAATTTTAACGTTGGAAGCCCAGCGTATTTTACCATCATGCGGCAGAAGACCCTGAATAATTTTCAGAAAAGTTGATTTGCCTATGCCGTTGTCCCCGATAATGCCGAGCTTTTCGCCTCTTTTAAGTTCAAAGGAAATGTTCTGAGCAAGTGTTTTCCGTGAAGTACCGCTTCCCACGGAAATATCTGAATCTTTAACGCTCAGTATATCATAAGGAGGCTGGACCTTGTATTCAAACCTGATCTTTGCATGGTTGAAAGCTGTTACGGGCTTTTCAATAATCTCCATTCTCTCAAGAGCTTTTTCACGGCTCTTGGCGCTGTTTGCAGTCGAAGCACGCACTTTATTTCTGGCAACGTAATCTTCAAGCTTTGCAATTTCCCGCTGCTGTGCCTCATATTCCTTCTGCTGTCTGCTGACAGCTTCTGATTTCAGACGGGTAAAAGCCGTGTAATTTCCTTTGTATCTTGTAAGACAGCCATGTTCGATTTCGCATACTGATGTAACGATCTTATCAAGAAAATATCTGTCATGAGAAACTATGAGGAGAGCGCCTTTATAGTCACGGAGATAGTCTTCAAGCCACATAACTGTTTTGAAATCAAGGTGGTTAGTAGGTTCGTCAAGTATGAGCAGATTCGGTTCTTCAAGAAGGAGCTTTGCAATAGCCAGACGTGTTTTTTCACCTCCGCTGAAGCCGGAGATAATACGGTCATATTCATTTTCTGTAAATCCCATGCCGTTTAATACTGTTTTGATCTTGACGTCAATGTTGTAACCGTCGTTGGCTTCAAAATAAGAAGAAAGGTGAGCGTATTCCTCTGATATTTCATTTATATTGTCAGGCTGAGTTTTCATAAGGCTTTCAAGTTCACGCATTCTGCATGCAGTTTCATTCAGACGGCTGAATACATTTTTCATTTCCTCTATAACCGTACTGTCTCTGTCAAGTCCCGACATCTGCTCAAGGTAACCGACAGATGTTTTACCTGCATAGCTGATAATACCGTCCTTTTCAGTTGAACGATCCGGAAGTTCCTTTTCAGTCAGAATACGGAGCAGAGTTGTTTTTCCGCACCCGTTTATTCCTATAAGTCCGATTCTGTCTTTTTCGTCAATGCTAAGGCTGACGTTTTTAAGGATCTGTTTTCCGTTGTAAAATTTATTTATATTTGTGAGGTTTACAAGCATGATTTCAACGCTCCGTTTATGAATTTTTCCACATAAGTCACTTGTTAGTATATCATACAGATGACGGAAAATCAAGAGATAATATTTTAACCTGCAACGCAAAAAGCCAGTCACAGAGGACTGGCTTTTAAATTTTATGATTACATAACTGTCATTTTAGCAATAATTATCGCATCGAAAACGTCAATTGCGCTGTCTCCGTTCATATCCGCCGCAAGCAGCTGCTGAGCAGTAAGGCTTTTCTTGCCAACTGTGTACTGTGCAACCTGTATCGCATCAAAGACATCGATCTCCCCGTCCCCGCTTACGTCGCCCTGCTTTGTTTCAGGTTCACCGTCAAGGGACACAAACTCACGATTATATTTAATTGCATATTCATGGGCGGTTGAATCCCAGTAGCCGTAAATTACGGCGTCCTCATTGATCGTGGTTTCGGAATCCGTAATCACAATATCCGGACTGTCAAACTGCACGCTTTCTATATTCTCACTGCTGAAAGCATACTCACTGACCTTTGAAACCTCTTTGCCGCCGATAGTTTCCGGAACAACAATATTCACAACCAGTTCATCACAATTTACAATAATAATCGTTCCGTTGTTCTCTTCGATATCAAATATATCTGTATTTGCTGTTGTCTCCACCGGTGCTGCCGTTGTAACAGACGCTGTCACAGTTGTATTGACAGTAGTTTTTGTAGAAGTTACTGCCGTTGTGACCGCAGGTGTCGTTGTAACAGGATTTTCGGTTAAAGCAACGAAAGTCATGTCATATTTCTCAGCATAAACCTGAGCTGTGGAGTTTTCGTAGCCGTAGATGGTACCATTAAAGTAATAATTATAATTTTCATAACCATTGCTTATTGTATAGCTGCCATCATGAATCTCACATAAAGGGTTTAAAATTGTTATGCTCGCAAGGCTTGTACATTCGCAAAATGCATAATCTACTATACTCGTCACGCTGTTGGGGATATTTATGCTTTCAAGACTTGTACAACGTGAAAATCCCCCAGCTCCTATACTCGCTACGCTGTCAGGGATCGTTACACTTTCAAGGTTTGTACAGCAGTAAAATGCATCATTTCCAACACTTGTTACGCTGTCAGGTATAGCATATTCCGTGCCTGATTTTCCTTCCGGATATCTGATCAATTCCGTTGCTTCTTTATTGAACAGGACTCCGTCCATGCTTGAATAATTTAAATTTTCTTCTGATACATTGATACTTTCAAGGCTTGTACATCTGTAAAAAGCATCATCTCCTATATTCGTCACGCTGTCTGGAATCATTATGCTTGCAAGGCTTTCACAGAATATAAATGCCATTTCATCTATGCTCGTCAAGCCGTTACCAATTATAACGCTTTCAAGGCTTGAACAACCGTAAAATGCCTCATATCCTATACTTGTCACGCTGTCGGGGATCGTTATGCTTACAAGGCTTGTACAGTATTTAAATGCATCGTCTCCTATATTCGTAACGCCATTACCGATCGTAACGTTTGCAAGGTTTGTACAGTAGTAAAATGCATAGCTTCCTATACTCGTCACGCCGTCCGGAATATTTATGCTTTCAAGGCTTGTACATTTTTCAAATGCCATATATCCTATACTCGTTATGCTGTCCGGTATAACATATTCCGCACCTGATTTTCCTGCCGGATATTTTATTAATTCCGTTGCATCCTTATTAAATAAAACCCCACCAATACTGGAATAATTAAGATTATTTTCTGATACATTGATATTTTCAAGGCTTGTACAGTCATCAAATGCATGATATCCTATACTCGTCACGCTGTCCGGGAGCGTTATGCTTGCAAGGCTTGTACACAAGTAAAACGACTCATTTCCTATACTCGTCACGTCATCCGGTATGATTATGTTTTCAAGGATTGTACAGCCCCAAAATGCCCCGTTTCCTATACTCGTCACCGGCAGTCCGTCAATTTCACCTGGAATCTCAACTGATACGGCTGATGTATCACAATCTGAAATTATTATGTAGTCATATGTTCCGTCATCGTCTTCATCTACGGTTCTGTAATACAGATGATCTCCGTATTCCGTTTCATCTCCGTATGTTACTGCTGTTGTGACAGATGTTGTTACAGCTGATGTCGAGGCTGTCGCTGAGGTTGCTACAGTTGTTTTTGTTGTAACGGCAGTTGTTGCTGGCGCTGTTTCTGTCACTTCAGGCATGTAGACAAAAACGATGCATTCCAGGACTGAATCGCCGATAATTGCATAAACAGTGGTTTCTCCATCGTCAATAGCCGAAACATAACCGTCCTTTACTGTGGCAACATATGTATCATTTGAGCCCCATATGACCTCACCGCTGTAATTTTCCACTTCAAGAGCAAAACTTTCTCCTTGATAGAGATAAAGAGACGACCTGTTGAGTTTCGGAATGCTGTTGATATCAATGAAAGTTATTCCATTTCCGAGGGCATAGGTTTCTGCCGCTGATCCGGAAACACCATAAATTTTAAAGTCAGTGATGATATTTCCCTCTGAAGTATATCCGATTGCATTTGTACCAATTGTTTCAACTGTTTCAGGAATTGTTATGCTTTCAAGGCTTGTACATCCGCAAAATGCATTTTCTCCTATACTCGTTATGCTGTCGGGGATAGCTATGCTTTCAATGCTTAAACAATTATAAAATGCAGAATCTTCTATACTTGTTACCGGCAAGCCGTCAATTTCTGCCGGAATATTCACCGAGACAGCGTATGTATCACAATTATTAATTTTAATATAATCGTAATTTCCGTCCTGGTCTTCGTCAACTTTCTGAATTGTCAGATAATCGCCGTATCTTAATTCACCAAATAAAAGAAAATCTCTTTCGTATTTATTAGCATAAGCCTGAGCTGTAGAGTTTTCATAGCCATAGATTGTTCCGTTAAAATATGGTTTATAATTCTCATCATAGCCATTACAGATTGTACCTTCGCTGTCATAAATTTCACATTCCGGATTTTCTATCTGTATACCTTCAAGGTTTGAACAGCCGTAAAATGCCTCATTTCCTATACTTATAACGCTGTCAGGGACAGTTATGCTTACAAGACCTGAACATCCGTAAAATGTCGCATCTCTTATAATTGTAACGCTGTTTCCGATTGTTATGCTTTCAAGGCTTTCACAGTCGGAAAATGCCCAATCTCCTATCCATATAACGCTGTTTGGAATAGAATATTCTGTTTTTTTATTACCTATCGGATACCTGATTAATTCGGATTTATTTTTATTAAAGAGAACTCCATCTACACTACAGTAATACTTATTGTTTTCTGAAACACTTATGCTTTCAAGGCTTGTACATCTGGAAAATGCATAATTTCCAATACTCGTCACACCGCTGCCAATTGTTATGCTTTCAAGGCTTGTACATCTGGAAAATGCATATGAGCCTATACTCGTCACACCGCTGCCAATTGTTATGCTTTCAAGGCTTGTACATCTGGAAA
>JBJEQV010000029.1:71929-73332 GCA_051881915.1 Porcipelethomonas sp.
ATGCATATGAGCCTATACTCGCTACGCTGTCGGGGATTATTATGCTTGTAAGACTTGTACATCCTGCAAATGCATAATCTTCTATACTCGTAACGCTGTTGCCAATCGTTATGCTTGCAAGGCGGTAACAGTCATAAAATGCACTACTGCCTATACTCGTCACGCTGTCGGGGATTGTTATGCTTGAAAGGCTTCTACATTCGGAAAATGCACAATCACCTATATTAGCAACGCTGTCAGGTATTATTATGCTTTCAAGGCTGTAACAGTATAAAAATGGATTGTCTGCTATACCTTTCGTTCCTTCTTTGATTTCAACCGACGTTACATCTGTATCACATCCAACAACCCATGTATCTGCATATTTTACCCCTGTCTGATTTTCAAGCAATGCTGTACCGTAAAATGCATCCCTTCCTATACTCGTCACGCTGTCAGGGATTGTTACACTTTCAAGGCTTGTACAGCCGTGAAATACATAGCTTTTTATTGATGTTACACCATTAGGTATAATTACATCATTTACAAGCTCGTTGTTTATATATAAATTACTTGCATAATATAATGGATTTGAATAATAATTATCAAATTCGATGTTGCACCATGCTGCTATATCTGAAATATATACGCTTTTAAGGCTTGTACAGCCGTAAAATGCATCATATCCTATACTTGTCACGCTGTCGGGGATTGTTATGCTCTCAAGACTTGTACAGCCGGAAAATGCCACATTTCCTATACTCGTCACAGGCAAGCCGCCAATTTCATCAGGAATCTCAACTGATACGGCAGATGTATCACAGTTGCAAATTTGTATGTAGTCATATGTTCCGTCATAATTTTCATCGACAGTTCTGTAATACAAATAATCTCCGTATGTTTCCGCCTCCGCAGTCAGAGGCTCGTTCACGAGATTAATTTTGCCTGTCAGTCCGGATAATCCGCCGCCAATGCAGCCTGCCGCCATGACAGCTGATGTCAGAAAACTAATTATCTTCTTCATGTCATTCTCCTTATCGTAAAAATATATTCAGTATCATTATAGCATATATTTCATGAAAAGTAAATTATTTTGCTTTTTCAAAAGAAAAAAGAACGCCCGGTCTGAGCGTTCTTTTAGCACTGATTTAAGCCACCGTCATTTTCGCGATAATTATCGCATCGAAAACATCAATTGCGTTGTCTCCGTTCATATCCGCTGCAAGCAGCTGCTGAGCAGTAAGGCTCTTCTTACCGACCGTGTACTGCGCAACCTGTATCGCGTCAAAAACATCGATCACACCGTCCTCATTGACATCGCCGGGCAGGTTTATAACCTCTCCGCAGTAATCGCATACTCCGCTTCCGCTGTGCTCACAGGTAACGGTATAAATCACACTGACTTCTCCAGAGTATTCCCCTGT
>JBJEQV010000030.1:0-3854 GCA_051881915.1 Porcipelethomonas sp.
ATAAGCTGAGTATTCTGGTAACGATTGCTTTTTCTTACTTTGTGCTGAAAGAAAAACTGACGAAAAAATCCATGATTGGACTTGTTCTGATGACTGCGGGAACGCTGCTGCTGGTAAAATAATAGATTATGATACGTACATCTTCGGATGTGCGTATTTTTTTTATAAGTTTTAATGCCATTTTATCTTTTGTTTATTACTGGGTTAGCGTCAGTTTATTGTGTGGTTTTATAATAAAGTCAACCTCTAAAGAGGAAAACAGCAGATTCTGATTTTACATCTGTATTACAAACTTATGATAGAGATATGTATGTAAGTGATTTATAATATAAACAGAAAACGAAAAGGAGAAAAAATATGAAGATACTGATTACAACCGATTGTTATACGCCAACTATAAACGGCGTTGTTACATCTATTCTCAATCTTGAAACGCAGCTGCGCAGATCTGGACATGAGGTAAAAATACTTTGTCCGTCAGAGAATTTTCATTGCAGTGAAAGCGAAAATGTATACAGGATTGGTTCTGTTGGCGTAGGAAGGATCTACAGCGGAGCAAGAGCGGCTTTTCGTATCAGTCAGAGCAACCTGCAAAAGCTGATTGACTGGTGTCCCGATATAATTCATTCACAGTCGGAATTCACTTCATTTATTATGGCAAAAAGAATTGCAGCAGAGGTTAACTGCCCGATCGTTCATACATACCATACAGTTTATGAAAACTATACACACTATTTTTCACCAAGCATTACATTGGGCAGAAAGGCAGTTGTCATGATGACAAAGCGAATCCTTCACAATACTGAAGCGGTCATTGCACCAAGCATTAAAATCAAAAAAATGCTGAAAGATTATGGCGTAGAACAACCGATAAAGGTTATTCCAACAGGTCTTCAATTGAAGAAATTTTCTGATGAAATTCCGGTAAACATAATAAATGAACTGAAAGCTGAACTTGGCATACCGCCAAAAAGCAGGGTTCTGATAACTGTCGGCAGAGCTGCTAAGGAAAAGAACATTGATGAGCTTATAAGATATTTTAAACGACTGTATATGGAAAATACGGTTTTTGTGATTGTGGGCGGCGGACCTTATCTTGATACTCTTAAAGATCTGGTTTATGCTGAAAATATATCTGATAAAGTGATTTTTACAGGTGCAGTTGAGCCGGAAAATATTGCCGCTTATTACAGATTGGGAGATATATTTCTCAGTGCATCTCAGAGCGAAACACAGGGACTGACCTATATTGAAGCACTGGCAAGTGGTTTACCTGCTGTATGCCGAAAAGATGATTGTCTGAACGGAGTGATAACAGATGGCAAAAACGGCGGACAATACACAAGTTTCGAAGAATTTTCGGAACTGATCAGAACATTTTTGGATGACGATGGATTGTATAAAAGCATGTCTGAAAACGCATCCCGGACGGCTCAGAGGTATTCCGCAGAAAAGTTTGCAAAGGATGTTGAAACTGTTTACATGGAAGTCGTAGAAAAGAGGAATCATTATGAAATTGCGAACACATTTTATAATTGCGAAAATTGCAGCTGAATATGCGGGATTTACATTTTGGGAACGAAATGCATTTTGCGTTGGTTCGTTGATTCCGGATTTATCGCCGATGCAGTTTATACACCGTCATTTTTATGCAGAATCCGGGAAATATGTACAAAAAAGCCGGAACAATTAAGCAATAAAAACGGAAGCAGAACAACTATGATGCCCAAAGGGATTTTAAATGATACTTCGATTTTTACATTTTCCGGGAATACGATTACTGTCGGATCTTCGGAAGAGTAATATATCTCTGTCTGCTCACCAACAGAATCATATATATCCGCCTCTTTTATGATGACATCATAATTCTGCCAAATCAGGCTGTATCCATTGTAAACTTATAATGCGAAAGCTCCATACCATTTTTCTTATAAAATATGTGTGCGCCTGTTCTTTTGCAGTTGCTTGTAACTTCTAAACTCACACATGAATTTATCATAGCATATTTATATGCAGCGTCAATTAATGAGCTTCCTATTCCCTCAGAACGATGTCCGTCGAGAATGATAAGCTCCATAATTTCTGCTGTCCTGCCGCAATGGTGCAGTTGATTTTCAAGCCTTAGATGAAGAATTCCCATAACCTCTGAATTATTCTCATAAAGCAAAATACAATGATGCCTGTTGTCCAATATCTCGTCATAGATTTGCTTGAATTCACTTTTCGGAAATTCACATTCTTCAAGTTCGGATATAAGCTTATATACTATATCCATATCTTCGGGTACTGCTTTTCTTATCACAGAAAACACCTGCCTTTAACCAAATATCTTTTCGACACCGCTCTGTTCAGAAATAAAATCTCCTAAATCCACATCCACCGGTTCAAACTCACCGTGGAAATCACTTCCTCCGGTCAGGAAAAGGGAATACTTTTCAGCATACTGTCTGATAATCCCCCTGTCTTTCGGCGAATGAGAATGGTGATTCAGTTCAAGCCCGTCAAGACCGTTTTTTACAAGCTCCGGTATCAGGTCAAAATTTTGCTGCTGACCGCTGTGCGCAAGAACTGCAAGCCCTCCCGAATCCTTTATAGCTTTGAGTGCTTCCAGCGGCGAAATATACCGTATATCAAAAGCGCAGATACCGCTGCTTTTAAAGGTACTGTAATAGAAGTCACCGAACATTTCGTCAGCCTTTCCGCGCCTGACAAGATTATCCATAATATGCTGCTTGTATATGTACCTGCCGTCTGCTTTTCTAAGTTCGTTTATATCAATTCCATAGCCGTGCTGATTGAGAACGGCTATCTGTTTAAGAGAATTTTCATGACGTGCTTCCAGCGTTGGACGCACTGTTTTTTCAATCAAATCGGTATCTTTAATGTTATACCCCAGAAGATGTACACGGAAATTTTTCTCATAATCAAAGGCGGAAATTTCTATTCCGGCAGTTACCTTTATTGCGCAATGCTCCGGCAGCTGATTCAGATGTGAAAGAGTGTCATGGTCTGTTATCGCTATTGCGTCCAGACCATTTTCTTCGGCACGGCTGATAAGTTCAGGTATTGTAAGGCTGCCGTCCGATACTGTGGAGTGAATATGCATATCAGCTCTGATCATTCAAATGTACCCTCCGAAATATTAAATACGCAGTCGCATAATCCGTCCATGAATTTCAGATCGTGAAAAATACCTATCATGCTTGTGTTTTCGTTTTTCAGACTTAAAATCATATCACGAACAAGCAGCTTTGACTGGTCGTCAAGAGATGCGGTCGGCTCGTCCAGCAGCATAAGTCGGGGACGTTTCACCATGGTGTGTGCAAGGTTAAGTCTGAGCCGTTCTCCGCCGGAAAATGTATTGGGGTAAATGTCCCACAGACTTTCGGGCAGTCGGAAATAATCAAGCATTTCCTCAGCCTTTTCCTTTGCCTCATTAGCGCTGTGACCGGTTTCTGTCAGCGCATTCATAACGTGTTCCTTTGCAGTGGTTCTCGGCATGACATTCAGAAACTGCGAAACATATCCTATCTCATGATTGCGCAGATACAGTATTTCACGTTCTGTCGCAGCAGTCATACTTATCTCTCCGAACGCTTTGCTGTTGTAGATAATTTCACCCTCGGTCGGGATATATGTACGGTGAATACACTTCAATATAGTGGATTTTCCGGCACCGGAGCGTCCTACTATCCCAAGGAATTTTCCTTCTTCAAGGCTAAAGCTTATGTTTCGGCATGAGTGGATCTCACGGTTTGCATTATGCAGGAAGAAGTTTTTGGTAAGACCGTTTATTTTCAGAATGTTCATACCGTCTGCCTCCTGTATTTAACCTTTGACACAAGCTTTCCGTC
>JBJEQV010000031.1:0-19870 GCA_051881915.1 Porcipelethomonas sp.
GGTCTGATATAATAAAGGCAGTTACAGAGAACAGAATCCGGATTGAAATTACTCACAGCGTAACTATCATAAATATGAAAATACTGCGCTTATAACAGCGTTACAGAAAGGTAGATTATCATGGCTGAGAATAAGGATTTCAAGTTTGTTGATCATTATGAGTTTGACGAAGAACTTTTGAAAAAAGCATTTGCTGAAGCGAGAGAAGTTTACAAGGAACGCGGATTCATGCGTAAGATGGGTTTCGGTAAGGCACCTGCTATTACAACAGTTGATATGGCTAAGGCATGGATGAGTGAGGGACACCCGTTTACATGTAATCACTCTGAAGAAGTCTGCGCTGAAGCACTGAAAGTCCTGGAAGCAGGCAGAAAGTCCGGCGTACCGATTTTCCATACAACAACAGGATTCCTTGGTGAAGCACAGATGGATCTTCCGAGATGGGACGAGAAAATTCCGCTTACTACACTTGATATAAACAGCGAGTGGATGGAAATTGACCCTAAGATCAAGCCTCTTCCGGAAGAACCGGTAATCCACAAGAAGTTTGCATCTAATTTCTTCGGCACACATCTTGCACAGACACTGAATTATCTCGGTGTTGATACACTGATCGTAATGGGTGCAACAGCGTGTGCGTGTGTAAGACACACAGTTATGGATTCAACTGGCTACGGTTTCAAGACTATCGTTCCTGAGGGTACTGTAGGCGACCGTGTTCCGGGTGTTGTAGAATGGAATCTTTTCGATATGGAAGCTAAATTCTGCGATGTTGTACCGGTTGACGAAGTGGTAAAGTATCTTGAGGGCATTGATCCTTCAGTATACACAAAACACGCAAGAAAATACGATAAATAAGTCTGACTGGTTTAATCTTTAATTTAAATATATTTTAAACAGACAATGGTGTTTGAATTTTATTCTGACAATTCCATTGTCTGTTTTGTTATAAGGAGTGAACGTTAATGAAAAGAATAGGCGTTGACGTAGGCGGTACGTTTACTGACTTTATCTATGTAGATGATGATGGTAAAATTGAGGTTTACAAAACTTCAACTACTCCTCATGATCCGTCAATTGGTATGATGGAGGGTATCAATGCTATCTGTGACAAACTGAGTATTCCCCATAATGAAATTCAGGAAATTTTCCACGGCACAACAATTGCAACCAATATGGTACTTGAACATAAGGGCTGCAGAGCAGGTATGATTACCACAAAGGGCTACAGAGATATTGTTCACATTGCCCGCCACAAAAGACCTACAAACTTCTCTATTGTTGAAGATATTCCGTGGCAGAAATATCCTGTTGCTCAGAGACGTGACAGATATGGGGTAACTGAACGTGTTATTGCTCCGAACGGTGAAGAGCTTATTCCTCTTAATGAAGATGAAGTAAGAGCAGCCGTAAGAAAGATGAAGGAAGAGAAAATTGAGGCTATTTCAGTATGTTTCCTTTTCTCATTCTTAAACCCTGCTCACGAACAGAGAGTCAAGGAAATTATCAAAGAGGAATATCCTGAAGTATATATTTCTTTGAGTTCTGAAGTTCTTCCACAGTTCAGAGAGTATGAACGTTTTACAACAACTGCCCTTAATTCATATATCGGACCTACAACTTCCAGATATATCAAACAGCTTGAAAAGACCCTTAAAGAACAGGGCTATACAGCAAAAGTACACCTTATGCAGTCATTCGGCGGTGTTGCCTCAGCACAGGCGGCTCAGGAAAAACCTGTAAACCTTCTCCTCTCAGGCCCTGTAGGCGGTGTTCTGGGTGCTATCTGGACAACTAAACTTACAGATATAAATAATGTTATTACTCTTGATATCGGCGGAACATCAGCTGATATTTCAGTTCTTGCAGATCTTAAATCGAGCATGAAACACATTCTTGACACAAAGGTCGGCGGATACTCTGCTATGGTTCCTATGATTGATGTTGGTACTATCGGTGCCGGCGGCGGTTCAATGGCGTATATTGATGAGGGCGGATTCTTCCGTGTAGGTCCTCAGAGTGCCGGTGCTGTTCCGGGACCTGCCTGCTATAACAGAGGCGGTACTATCCGAATTTCCCGAGAGCGTCATTCTCACGATTCAACCAGGCAAATCTGCTGGCTGACTGCGTAATGCGTTCACTTGCAGACGTTATGCCGGAGCGTGTATCAGCCGGTACAAGTGCACACATTCACTTTGTAAGCTATAACGGTTTTAACAAGGATAAGGGTGAATACTGGGTATACCTTGAAGTTGACGAGGGTTCATACGGCGGACGCTATGGCAAAGACGCCATCGACTCCTGTGACGCTCTTGTTGCCAACACAAGAAATGTACCTATCGAGGAAATCGAATGGCACTATCCTCTGCGTGTAGAGCGTTACGAACTGAATCCGGAGCTTGTTGCACCTGGTAAATGGAGGGGAGGTCTGGGAATTGTCCGTGAAACAAGGTTCCTCCAGAGCGGTACTGTAACCTGTGAGGGAGACAGACACATTGAGGCTCCGAAGGGTCTGTTCGGCGGTAAAGACGGACATTCTGCAAGCATGACCAAGAATCCTGACTCTGCAAAGCCTGTTTCACTTCCGTCCAAGCTTTCCGACGAGGAGTTTGACGTAAATGATGTACTCCAGATCCGCACTCCCTGCGGCGGCGGTTACGGAAATCCTTTTGAGAGAGATCCTAAGCTTGTTCTGGGCGATGTTCTGGACGACTTTACAACAATTGAAGACGCCAAAACCTCTTACGGCGTTGTGATTGACCCGGTTGCTATGACAGTTGATGAAGCTGCTACAGCAGCACTCAGAGCAGCAAAGTAATAAACATACTGTATTGCTTTTTTGCAGAATTAACGTCCTGCCTGCTGAATATGTATGGTCAGCAGGCAGGCTCTTTATTGTGAGGACGTGAGTGAAGATGAAAGAAAAAGTCAGTACCAAAGGAAAAAATGCACTCATTTCCGATGATGTAATCCCGGTCACTTCCAGGAAAAGAACATTGACTGGCCTGGGATTTGCAAACATCTGGATTGGTATGGCAATTGTAATTTCCGTTTTCAGTTTTGGTGCAAGCGGAATTGAAAAAATGGGTGTGTTCGGCGTTGCATCTGCAACCTTTGCCGCAAATCTTATCATTGCGGCAATCGGAAGTCTGACAGGTGATATCGGTGTTGAACACGGACTGTCATTTGCAACATATCTCAGAGCACCTTTTGGTATCAACGGTGTGCATATACCGGCAGTTGTCAGAGGAATAATTGCCTCCTGCTGGTTTGGTATAAATACATATATCGGCTCAACAGCCATCAACTATTTTACCATGGCGCTGTTCGGAGTTGATAACTGGTTTTTGTGGTTTATTATTTTTGCCGTGCTTCAGACTGTGAACACAATGCTCGGACTGAAAGCAATCGACAAGTTTTCCTCTTTTGCCGCACCATGTATCATTCTGATTACCTGCTGGATGTTTTACAAAGTAAACAAGCTGGCTGCACTGCAGAATTTTTCAATTCTCGGTTATCACCCTGCACAGCCGTCGGCAGGCTACTGGTTTGTTACTATGAGTGCGAACATGGGAATGTGGGCTGCCCTTGCAGCGGATATCCCTAATATGACAAGAAGTCTGAAAGCACCTATGGGTGAAAAAAACTGGTTCAAGCGCAATATAAATAACTGGATTCCTCAGTTTGTCACACTCCCGATTATTGAGGCGTTCATTGCTGTTATCGGTGCTATCTCCTATAAAACCACTGGTAACTGGAATCCGGTTGAGGTTATCCAGCAGCAGGCTCACGGCGTAACCCTTATCATACTCCTGGTTATGGTGATTCTTGCACAGTGGTCAACAAATACGGCTGCAAACCTTGTTCCGCCAGCAATGTGCTTTACAAATGCAGGTGCAAAATGGAATCTTCCGTATAAGGTTTCAGTAATTATTGCCGGACTTATCGGCTGTCTTGTTCAGCCATGGAACATTTTGAATCAGCTTTATACATACCTCGGATATTTCGGCTCGATTTTGTCTGCAATTGCCGGTATTATGATCTGCGATTACTACATTCTCAGAAAGCGCCGTCTGAATGTTCAGGAGCTTTTTAAAAATAATGGTCAATACTGCTACAACAAGGGTTTCAATCTCTGTGGCATGATTGCACTTATCGTTGGAACTCTCATGGCTAACATCTTTTCCGGATTCGGTTATTTCTTCGGTTTCCCGTCTGCATTTATCGTATACTTTCTGCTGATGAAGTTCTGGTACTTAAAGAAGTTTCCGCAGAAAGAAATTGTTTCCGGATATTCTGATGAATATCTCGGTGTATCTGCCAACAGAGACTGGGTTCTGCCGGGATATGAAAAGCAGGCAGGCTATGAGTCAGTTCCGTCTGTAGATATGGGCATTGACATTGAGGGCTATACAGGTGGAAAAGAATATGAGGAAAGAACAGGAGAAAGACTGATTATCACTTTTGGCAGACAGTATGGCAGCAGGGGAAGAGAGCTTGCGAGAATCCTCGGCAAGAAACTGGATATTCCGGTTTACGATGAAGATATGATAAAATATGCGTCCAAAGAACTTAACCTCTCAGAAAGTGACGTACGCAAAGGTGAGGAGACACCACGAAACGAGCTGCTTCATGCACTGACGGCCGGCGGTATGTATGCTGCCAAGGAATACGACGCCTCCACTACGGATAAGATGTTCCTTATTCAGTCCAATATCATTTTGCAGCTTGCAAGAATGTCACCCTGCATTATCGTGGGAAGGTGTTCAAACTACGTTCTGGAGCAGGAGGGCATAAAGACGATAGATATTTTTGTTGCCGCAGATCTTGAGGACAGAATCAGACAGGTAGAAAAGAGAAAGAACCTCTCACGTTCAAAGGCTCAGAATTATATTTCCAAAAAGGAAAAGAACAGAGAGTATTATTTCAATTACTATTCTTCCTATGAATGGGGCAATCCGCAGTTCTATGATTTATGTGTAAACACCAGCTCAATGGAACTTGATGAGCTTGCCGATCATATATGTGCATATATAAGGGCAACCCCTAAAAAGGCGACCATATAAATCATCATACAGTATTCACGGGAATTCTGATGATTTCAGAGTTCCCTGAAGCTGTATTATAAAGGAGCGTGATTCATATCAGGAATTCACTGTATATTATAATGGCAGGAATATTATGGGGCATCATTTCCCTGTTTGTAACTCAGCTGCAGAAAATGGGCTTGAATTCAATGCAGGTCGTATCCGTCAGAGTCTTTTTCTCAGCGGTTGTTCTTGTTATATTTCTTTTGCTGAAGGATAAATTAAAACTTAAAATAAAGCTGAAAGACCTGCCGCTTTTTTTCGGTACAGGAGTATGCAGCATTATATTTTTCAATTTCTGCTACTTTGAGGCTATAGAGGTAATAGGTGGTGCAGCTGTTCCGGCTTTACTGCTGTACACAGCCCCTGTATTTGTAATGATAATATCCATGATACTTTTCAAAGAGAAGATAACAAGAAAGAAACTGCTTGCACTTATACTCACATTTTCCGGACTTGTTTTTGTAACCGGAGCATTTTCGGGAAAAGAGCATTTGTCACTTAAAGCAATACTGCTCGGACTCGGAGCCGGTCTGGGTTATGCGCTGTACAGCATATTCGGAAAGTATCTTGTTCCCAAATATGATGCAGTTACTATAACTGCATATACATTTATTATGGCATCTGTATTTGCCGTTCCGCTCTCAGGAGTGGTTTCACAGATAACCCTTATTTTATCGGTAAAAGGCATTGCGTCCACTCTTGCCCTTGCCGTTTTCAGTACTGTTGCACCGTTTCTTTTGTATACCAAAGGTCTTAAAGGAACGGATGCCGGGAAAGCATCTATTCTTGCAACGATTGAACCATTTGTTGCCGCAGTGGCGGGGGTACTGTTTTTCCACGAAAAAATGACTTTTGTAAAAATATTCGGAATGCTGCTTATATTTACAGCAATAATAATCCTTAATATCAGCGGCAAATCCCAAAAATCCGAAAACAGAAAGAAGGACTGATTCAGATGAAAAAAAGAGTTGTGATAACAGGTATGGGAGCAGTCACACCTATTGGAAATTCTGTACCGGAATTCTGGGAAAATGTCAGAAAGGGTGTTGTCGGAATTGGTGAGATAACACATTTTGACACTGAGGGATATAAGGTGAAGCTTGCGGCAGAGGTGAAAAATTTTGATCCCAAGGATTATATGAATCCTAAAATTGTAAGAAGGGCAGGGAGATTTACACAATTTGCACTTGCAGCAGCCAGAGAAGCTTTTGAAACAAGTAAAATAGATATGTCTGATGAGAATCCATACAGAATTGGTGTTTGCATCGGCTGCGGGACAGGTGGTTTGCAGCTGATACAAAATGAACATCGGAAATTACTGGAAAAAGGTCCGTCAAGAATAAGTCCTTTATTTGTACCTATGTTTATTTCCAATATGGCGTCATCAAATGTTTCCATTAGTCTGGGACTGAAAGGAAAAAATATAAATATTGTTACAGCCTGTGCCACAGGAAATCAATGCATAGGTGAGGCGTTCCGTACAATTCAGTATGGTGATGCAGATATTATGCTGGCAGGCGGAACTGAAGCTTCCATAACAGAACTTGGAATAAGCGGATTTGCAAATATGACTGCGCTGAGTACTCAGACTGATCCGCTTAAAGCATCCGTTCCCTTTGACAAAGATCGCAGCGGATTTGTTATGGGAGAGGGTTCAGGGGTGATAGTACTTGAAGAATTACAGCATGCACTTGACAGAAATGCAGATATTCTGGCGGAAATTGTCGGATATGGAACAACTTCTGACGCTTATCATATTACTTCTCCGGAAGAAAGTGCAGAGGCTGCCTCATACGCAATTAAAGCTGCTTTAGCTGACGCCGGATTAAAGCCGCAGGACATTGACTATATCAATGCCCACGGAACAGGAACCCATCTGAATGAGCTTTTTGAAACCAAAGCAATAAAAAAAGCTCTGGGTGAATATGCCTTGAAATGCAAAGTCAGTTCAACAAAGTCACTTACCGGTCATTTGCTGGGAGGTGCAGGCGGTGTTGAAGCAATAGTTTGTATAAAGTCTATACTGGATAATTATGTTCACGTCAATGCCGGACTGGAGAATCAGGATCCGGAATGTGATCTGGACTGTGTGATGGATCATGGCATAGATTATACTGTAAAAACTGCGCTCTCAAACTCACTTGGATTTGGCGGTCATAATGCAGTTCTTATTTTTACAGAATATTAACAATAAAAGCTCCGGCGTTCTGACAAAAATATTGTCAGAACGCCTTTTATATGAAGTAATAAAACAAAACCTCTGATTTTTTCGATCAGAGGTTTTGAGTTCAGGAACAATCGTATGAATTCCCCTGAATTATAAAGGAGGAAGAAGCAGTAGTGATTTATTCAACAGATGCAAATACATCTGTCATATCAATTCCCCAGAGCTCGGAATATCCTTTGAGATAGATATCCTGAACTCCGTCATATGAGTAGCTTGCTTTGCCGACAGAAGGATCTATATAGTCTGATGAATTGTCTGTTGTAATGAAGTACATTGCAAATCCGGACTTATTGTGTACTTCCTGTCCGGCAAAATTTCTCGCCATACAGTCTGCAGCATGACAGGCACACCAGCCTATGCTTTCACCGAGGTCATAGTCCATATTGCCTGATGCAACATAATCAATAAGACCAGGGTTTCCGTTAAATGAACCCACTACAACATCATCAGCGCTGATTCCCAGTTCTTCAAGTGCAGGTACAACGTAAAGACACATATTATCATAAAATGCAATTACGGCATTATAACTGCTGTCTGCAACAAAAGCATTTCTTACGGCATTGCCGATACCCTCTGTCCAGTCTGTGATGGAAACATCAGATACTGTATATTTACAGCCGTATTCATCAAATACTCCTGTAATACCATTTCTTACGTTTGTATCAGCGCCCCAGCCTACGTCTGCAACTACAAGGCAGTTGACCTTTGAAGGATCTCCGATTTCTGAAATTGTCTGGAGCGCCATAAGCTCACCTGCATGTGCATAATCACAGCCGATTGAACAATCTGTATTTGAGGAATCATCCGAAATATCCGTACCGTGAGTATCCTGAATATATACACCGGCAGCATTTGCTTCATCAATTACACTTTGCAGCTGTCCAATATCTGAAATACCGAAAAGGTCAATAGCGTCATATCCCTGATTTATACCTGTCTGAATGGCTGAAATCCAGCTGTCAGTTGTACCGTCACAATAATTGATATCCGACGATGCTCCTACTTTTTTATAAACTGCATCTGCCATTTTTGCGTAATTTACACACCAGTCATTGGTTGAATCATAGGCTACCACCATAATTTTCTTACCAGAAAGTGCCGCTGAAATATCCACTTCACCAAAATCAGCCGCAAAAAATTCCGGATCTCCTGACGAGGCAGAAAGCTTTTCTGCTACTTCAATCATAACCTGTCCGCTGTCAGCACTGGCAGCTGAACTGCTGTCTGAGGTTTTGGCACTTTCATTTCCTGTTTCACTTCCGCAGCCTGCTAATGTAACACATGAGCATAATACAAAAGCAGATACTAGCATTGCGATAAATTCCCTTTTTTTCATAATCCTATTCTCCTTTTTTTATTTTTATTCTATGCTTTTTCGGCAGCAGATGTTTTGGGTACTGTCTGTGCATTTTTAGCAAGCTGGATTTCTCTCTTTTCCTTTGAGCTTTTGGCAACTGCTGAAAATACAACGGCTACAACCAGTGCTGCACCATAGAATATATTTGTAACATACGATTGCGCTCCCTGGAGCTGTAAGCCATTAGTACCTGTTGCAAGGAAATAAACAGCAACGATAGTACCGGGAGCATTGAATCTTCCTGGTCTGAAACAAGTTGAACCAAGAAATACTGCCGCAAAGGCTGACATCATATAACCCAGACCGCCTGTAGGACTTCCTCCGCCGAGAATTCCGGTATACATAACCCCTGCAAGTGCTGCAATAAACCCCGAAGCTACAAAGCTTAAAAATCTTGTTTTTCCTACATCAATTCCTGAAAGTCTGGCTACATTCTGACTTCTTCCCACAATAAGTATTTTCTTGCCTGCTGAAGTCATTGTAAGTATATAGCCTATAATTATAGTAAGAATTACCGCATAGAAAAATGATGGTGAAATACCCAGAATCTTCTTTACATATATAAAGTCTTTAAGAGATTGTGAAACACCGGTAATAGTCTGAAGACTTATCATGAGTGCGATTCCTGAGAGCAGCGTATATGTACCCATAGTTACAATAAATGCATTAATGTTGAATTTTGTTATAATCAAGCCGTTTACTGCTCCTACGGCAATACCGATAAGAAGTCCTATCAGAATACATATTCCGATTGGCAGCCCGGCATCAACATTCAGTTTGGCTACTGTTATGTTGACAACAGTAAGGGTTGCTGCAACTGACATATCATAATCCCCGGCTATGATGGGAATTAATACTGCAAGTGCCGTAACTACCAGTACAGCCTGTGAACCTAAAAGTGTCTTGATATTAAGTACACTGTTGAATACTCCCGGCATCCATACGGAGAATGCAATGAATAAAACTATCCATGCAATAATTACAGCATATTTCTGTAATAACTCCGAAACACTGAATTTCTTTTTAACTTTCTTTGCCATAACATCACGCTTGCATAAAACAAACGCTTCCTCCCTTCGATTTACTCAGTCTGTTTTGCAAAGTTAATAACATTTGCAGTCTGATAACAGCACTTTGTAATTCTTGCTTTTGTAATTTCATTTCCTGTCAGCTGTTCAACTATTTCGCCGTCAACCATAATAAGAACTCTGTCACAGATCTGTTCAAGCTGTTCATAATCTGAACTGGAACAGATAACCGTCATACCGCTTTTCTTTACAGATTGTTCAATCAGATTGTATATAGCCTGACGTGCGCCTATGTCAATTCCCTGTGTAGGTTCATGCAGTATCAGCAGATGAGGATCTTCCTGAATCCATTTTGCAAGCAAAACCTTCTGCTGATTGCCTCCTGACAACATTCCGAATTCCAGGTCGATATTATTGGGGTATACAGTATATTCACCGGAAAGCTTATCTGACTTTCTGCGGATCCCCTTCTTATTCAGAAAAGCAGGGCGATAATGTTTCAGTGACTGCATCATCATATTTTCAAATATTTCAAGATTCAGCACACCGCCGTTGTTCTTCCTGTCAGCCGGGATAAGAGCCATATTTGCGGCAACTGCTTTTTTAGGCGAGAAATTATTAAGATTATATTCATCGTTCTCAAATTCAAAACTGCCCTCCGAACCTTTGACATCTCCGAACAGCAGATAGGGTATTTCTTCAAATCCTGATCCGGCAAGACCAGTTATTCCAAGAACTTCTCCCGGATATACTTTAAAACTTGTATTTCTGACTATATTTCCGGAAAAATCCTTTACTTCCATTAACGGTTCTTTGTTGTCATAATCATCTGAATCTTTAAGCTCAACATGATATTCGCTCAGACTTTCACCGAGTATCATTTCAATGATTTCGTCCTTGCTTGACATATGAGTATTCCCATGTCCCACATTCCTGCCATTTCTCAGAACTGTATATGAGTCTGTGAGCGCCATTACTTCATCAAGGTCATGAGATACAAATATGACGCTGATACCTTCGTATGCGATAGAATGGACAAGACTGAAAAGGGTATCAACTTCTGTTCTCGGAAGAAATACTGTGGGTTCATCAAGCACAAGCAGTCCTTTGCCCCGGATTCCGGAATTATGAAGTTCCATAACAGCTCTTATAATAGCAAGCATTGCCTTCTGAACCGGACCGAGAGTTGATACAACTGCATCAGGCTGTATATCCAGACCATATTTCTTAAAGACATCAACTATTTCTGCATTAATTGATTTCCAGTTGATTTTCATCTGATTTTTCGTTGCAATATCAGACAGAATCCAGTTTTCAGCAACTGTAAGAGTATCTTCAAGGCCAAGATCCTGATGAACGAAACTCATTCCGTATTTTTTAAATTCACCCGGTAAAAGCGGAAGTTTTACTTTTTCACCGTTTACATAAAGCTCACCGCCCTTATCCGGAGCATGATAACCTGATAAAACTTTGATGAGTGTTGATTTTCCACAGCCGTTTTTGCCCAGCAGACCCATTATTTCACCGGGCATTACCATGATCTCAACGTCATCAAGAGCTTTATTGCTTCCAAATGTTTTTGATATGCCTTTAAGGTAAAGCGCTGTTTTTTTTACAAAATCATTACTTCCCTGCATATATATTCACCACCTGTTAAACCGCGTCGGTACCTTTTTCTCCTGTACGGATCTTGATTGTTTCGGCAACATCGTAAATAAAGATTTTACCATCACCCATTTCTCCTGTAGGAAGTTCTTTGAGGATACGCTCAATGAGTTTTTCCGCAACTTCTTCGGTCACAACCGTTTCAACTTTTGTCTTAGAAAAAATCTCTTCAAAATAAGGCTTTCCTCTGAAGATGTACTGTGAACTTTTCTGATTACCATAACCTGAAATATTGCTGAACATCGCACCGCTTGCATGGCACTCACTGAGAATTCTTTTCAGATGAGAAACTTTTTCAGGTCGGATAACGATTTCAAGTTTCTTTAACATACGACTACCTCCTTAAAATAAAAAGGCAACGAAACTCTCTCAGGAGCTCCATTGCCTTTGTCTGTGTATATTATATATCAGTCAGCTCGTTTTTTCAATACTGTTTACCCATTCGTCAAATCCTCGTCAATGACAATTTTTGACGTAGATTGTAAAATGTAATGACAATCAGAATTTAATGTTATATTTGATTAATATCTATTGATTAAGTAAATAAAACACTATAAAAACAATTGTTCAGGCAAATGGAAAGCAGGCATGTACTTTTCATTATTAAGCTGCTGACGGATCACCGTATCTGCCGTTTTCAAGTTTGCCGCAGTATTTGCAGATAAAAAATCAATATCAAAAATTATTGATAAATAAGAAAAATCATGGTATAATTAAAAGTGAATAAATTTTTAATTAAACTAAAGGAATTATGTAACGTATCATGAAATACCTGATGAAAAATAACAACGACTCTCCTCGTGACAAGGCAAAATTTTATTATACTTGTCACCCGGATGATGTACAATTATATTTTAATGAAATAACAAAAACAATTTTAAAATATGCAGATTGTGCAATATTTTATGATGACAATCCAGATTCATCTGATAATGATGAAGATTTTTTCTTCATCATTTCAGAAATGAGACTTATTGTTATTCCGATTACCGCTAATTTTTTGTATAAGGAATGTACTGCACGCAAAGTATTTTATTTTGCTATGGAGAAGCATATACCTGTGCTTCCCATTCTTGAAGACAGCAGTCTTGAATCAGAATTCAATCGGATATGCGGTGATTTACAGTTTTTGGACCCTAACAAACGGGATGCAACAGCAATAAGTTTTGATATAAAACTTCAAAATTATCTGGACACAATTATTCTTGGTGAAGAAACAATTGAACTTATCAGAAAAGAGTTCTCATCATATATTTTTTTAAGCTACAGAAAAAAAGACAGAAAAGCTGCACAGGAATTAATGAATACTATCCATGAAAATGATTTTTGCAGAGATGTCGCTATCTGGTATGATGAGTTTCTTACACCCGGTGAAAACTTCAATGAATCAATTGAAGCCGCACTTAAAAAAAGTGATTTATTTGCTCTGACTGTAACCCCGAATATTGTTAATGAAAATAACTACATAATGTCAATTGAATATCCTATGGCAATAAAAGAAAATAAAGAGATTCTGCCTGTAGAAATGATAAAAACGGATATAAACAAACTGAATGAAAAGTATGACTCACTGCCTGAAGTAATACCCGTTGAGAATTCTGAAAAGTTATGTGAATCTTTTAGAAAATCCGTCAAAATCACCGAAATTAGTTTTGACCCTGTACATCTTTACTTAATAGGTCTTGCGTATATGAATGGTATTGATGTTGAAATTAATCATGAAAAAGGGGCCGGTTTGATAGAAAATGCAGCTGCTGAAGGTCTGGAGGCGGCCGTTTCCAACATGGTGCAGCTGTACATAGATGGTTATGGTGTAAAAAGAGATTATGATAAGGCTATTGAATGGCAGGAAAAGCTGATAGAAATCAAGCAGGAAATTTTTAACGAGTCACAAAACAGTGATGATGAATTAGCGTTGGCACATGAATACGATACTCTCTCCAGCTTTTACTATACATTTATAATTGATTATGACAAAGCTTTGGAGTATTTAAAAAAAGCATTAATAATCAAAGAAAAAATTTTGGGAACAGATGATCCTGCCACGGCCGGTACTTATAATGATATTGGCATGGTATATTCATATATGGGAGAGTATAGCAATGCACTTGAAATGTATGAAAAAGTTCTGGAAATCCGTGAAAATATTTTAGGAACAGATCATATTGATACTGCCAGTATTCTAAACAATATCGGCACAGTGTATTCAGATATCGGTGAATATGATAATGCAATTGAAATGTATACAAAAGCTCTTGAAATTCAGGAAAAAGCCTTCGGAACATATTATCCTGATACTGCAAATTCTTATAATAATATTGGTAATGCATATTCAGATATGGGAGAGTATAATGATGCACTTGAAATGCATGAAAAGGCTCTTGAAATCCGTGAAGAGATTTTCGGTGTAAATCATTCTGATACAGCGATGTCTTACAATAATATTGGTCTGGTATATCTGAACCTTGGAGAATATGATCAGGCACTTGAAATGCATGAAAAAGCCCTTGAAATCCAGGAAGAGATTTTCGGTGTAAATCATCCTGTTACAGCAAATTCTTATAACGATATTGGTTTGGTATATTTATCCTGTGGTAAATATGATCGGGCACTTGAAATGTATGAAAAGGCATTAAATATTCAAAAAAAGTTTCAGGAGAAGAGCATCCTGACACAGCAAGATTTTATAATAATATTGGCCTTGTATATTATTCTTGCGGAGAATACAATCAGGCACTTGAAATATATGAAAAGGCATTAACTATTCAAAAAAAAGTTTTAGGAGAAGAACATCCTTACACAGCAACTTCTTATAATAATATTGGCCTTGTATATTATTCTTGCGGAGAATATAATCAGGCACTTGAAATGTATGAAAAAGCTTTTGGAATACGAAAAGAGATTTTTGGTATAAATCATCCTGATACAGCAACGTCTTATAATAATATTGGTTTAGTATGTTCAGATATGGGCGAGTATGATAATGCACTTGAAATGTATGAAAAAGCTCTTGAAATACGGAAAGAGATTTTCGGTGTAAATCATCCTGATACAGCAACGTCTTATAATAATATTGGTTTAGTATGTTCAGATATGGGCGAGTATGATAATGCACTTGAAATGTATGAAAAAGCTCTTGAAATACGGAAAGAGATTTTCGGTGTAAATCATCCTGATACAGCAATGTCTTATAATAATATTGGTACACTATATGCTGAAACTGGTGTATATAACAATGCACTTGAAATATTTGAAAAAGCGCTTGAAATGTATGAGACAGCACTTAAAATGAATAAAAAAACATTTGGAAAAGAACATCCAATGACAGCAAGTTCTTATAATAACATTGGTACAATCTATGCAGAAACCAGCAAATATAACAAAGCACTTAAGATGTTTGAAAAAGCATTGAAAATATATGAAAAAACATTAGGAACAGAACATCCTGATACAGCAGAATCGTATAATAACATAGGGTTGATACAATCGCATCTTGGAAAGTATGACAAAGCTCTTGTATTGATGGATAAAGCTTTGAAAATACAGGAAAAAACATTCGGAACAGAACATCCTGATACAGCAAATACCTATGATAGTATTGGTACTTTATACAAAAGCATTGGAGAATATGAAACTGCACTTAAAATGTTTAATAAAGCTTTAAACATATATGAGATGTTTTTTGATATTGACAATCCTGCTATACAGGAAGTACTTGAAAATATAAAGGAAGCAGAAAGTTTGAAAGAAGGCAGTTTGAAATGACCTGGTATATATGTATTACAATAGCAGTTATATTTTTGGCTTTAACCGCATATAACGCTTTTAATAACAAGCGAAGAAAACTTGACCATGCATTTGCTCTTTTAATGTGTGCAGGATTCTTTTCGTATATTCCACATTATTTAATACAGTATAATCTGTTAAATGCGATACTTTGTGATGTAGTAAATCTTTTTCAGATAGTAACTTTAAACTCGAACTCCTATGAAACTTATCAACCTGAAATTTCCGAATCATTCTGGTTTTATCTGTGCATTATGATAAGAGGAGTAGTTCATATATCAAGTCCCATTCTTGGTACCGTAGCAGCATACAATTTTGTATGCAAACAACTTGAAAAATGGCGTGCGAAACATATATGCTCCGGAAAAGATACTATATTTGTTTTTTCATCATTCAATGAAAAAGCAATAAAAATTGCTGAAAGCATGGCAGATAATATTAACAACAAAAAAACAGCATTTATTTTTTATGACGTTGATAAAACGGACTACAATCTGGAAGAAAAACTCGGATATAAAGGTATAGCACATATAAGTCATAAGATGAAAATGGACGTGGAGATATCTCATCTTCCTAATTTGAATCTGAAAAAACAATCTGTTAATTATTTGCTTCTTGAAGAATCAGATGAAAATTTAAATATCGGTATTCTGCTTAATAAATACTATAATCAGAAAGTTGATGACGGCAGTATTTCAAATGATGACTTGCTGAATTTACATATTACTCTTTTTTCAAACCAACCTATCGAGGATGAAGAAATCATCGATTCGATACCAACAAATATTGATTTGAGAGTTGTAAATGAAGAAAAAATTATAGTTTATAAGCTGTTGCAGGATGTTCCGCTTTACGTTGTTGATGAGAATAAGGATATATCTGTTCTTATCACAGGATATGGAAAAACAGGACGTGAATTTCTGTTTGCTGCAATCGCTGCAGGACAAATTCCAGGCAGAAAAATAAAATTCAATATACTTGCAGAAAATACTGAAAAAGAAATTGATTATCTGAACCTTTATTATCCTGAAATTCTGAGTAATTATGATATTCAGTTTCATGAAACAATATTTAACTCGACAAATGTTACTGATAATATATCAGAATATGCAAAGGATGCAAATTATATTTTTGTTTGCGGAGACAGTGATTCTGCAAATATAAAAATGGCAGTATTGATAAGAAAGTATTTTCTTTCAAACCTCTCTGAAAACAATGATTTTTCAAATATGCCTGTAATAACAGTTAATATCAAAAGTGATGCCAAAGCAGAGACTATAAAATCTTCCCGGTACGGCCTGTTTCCATTTGGATATGAAAGTCAGTTATACAGTTATAACGAAATAGTCAATCCTGAGTTGGAATCATTAGCCAAGAGAGTTCATTTTGCTTATTGCAGAAGTAATAAAGACTGTCTTAAAGAAAACATTAAAAGCTACTACACATATGAGAGAAACAGAAAATCGAGCCTTGCTCTGGCATTGAGCCTACAGTATAAACTTCATTCGCTCGGATTTGTTATATCAAAAAACAACAATGATGGCGATGATATGGAATTGTTAAGACAAACAATATCAGAAATGGATCTCAAAGAAATATCAGAATCAGAACACAGGCGGTGGATGGCTTACATGAGAACAGAAGGATATGTAAAAGCCAGTATTGAAAAAGCGGTTGGACTGGTAAACTCTCCATTTTCTGAAAAAATCAATAATAAACCCGGTCAATCAATTTATATGAACATGCATATGGATATATGTGATATAGATGACATTACACCATGTACCGAAAAATATAATCGTATTATGAATGAACTGGGATATGATTGGCTAAAAGAGGATACAACCTCAAAAGATGAAGTTATCATAAGACAGATACCTGATATCCTGTCCAACAAGGATTGGAATGAAGTTGCAAATATACCAGAGTATTGCGTAAAAAAAATATAAATCAAGTTATGATATCCGGAGAGTAAAAATGAAACTTTTTTCCAAGTTTTTCAAACCCACAATCGGCAGCAGAAGTCTGGAATCCATAAAACAATTAAGCAAATGGCACATTAGTCATTTTTTCAGTAACGGATATTCAGTTAATAAAGCCGCAAACTTTCAGATTTACCGGACAGACAGCGGTGAAAGACTCAATCTTGCGCAGATTAAGACTCCGCTGCAAAAAATATCTGACTCAAAAGGCTTTTTGGGTAAAATTAAAGCAATCGCTGAAAACATTGACAGACCATACCTGCCAGTTGTACTATCAGAATATCACGATAAAATCAAAACGGAAACTGACAGATTTAAAGGAAACTTAAAAAAGCTTGAATGTCTCAGCAGCATTGTTAAGGAAGATACTCTTTTTGACGAGATAGACCATATATTTGATTCTAAACTAAGAATACTGCATAATGAGCTTCTTTTCTGCAAATTTGAAAATCTCGGAAATGAAGAATATTTCCTTAAAATCAGCAGAAGATTATCGTCACTGATTGCCGACATGAACTCCCTTAATACAGATTTTGCTGACTATATGTATGCGCTGACAAACGCACAATATGAAAATATCAAAACTGATCTTGATAATATCCGTATAAGAGTTGAAGCAATGTCGGAAGTTACATCTCAGTACGCTGATGAATGTATATGAAAAAATGTTTAGTTGCTTACAGACAGTCAGAGCGTAAACATTCACATTAATCAGTAAAATTTTCTTTAAACGTTTTTTCAAAAGAAGCAAAAAGAATAGGGAAGTATATAAAGAAATCCGGAATCACCTGTGTTGGGATTCCGGATAAAATTTTTAGTGGATAATTAATTTTCTTTTGAGTATAACGACATCAAAAACATTTACTTTTCCATCATTATTTAAATCGGCTGATTTTGAAATATCGTCAGATTTTTTTGTGATATATTTCTGCAGAAGAACAATGTCAGCGACATTTACTTTACCATCGTTGTTCAAATCGCCTGTATTATCTGTTGGTGTCGTTGTAACCGTTGTTGTTACTTGTTTTGTTGTAGTTATCGGAACTGATGTCGTTTTAATTGTAGTAGAAGTAACAGGCTTTACTGTAGTAGTTGCAGGAGCTGATGTTGTTTTGATTGTTGTGGAAGTAACCGGCTTTGTTGTAGTTACCGGAACAGATGCTGTTTTAACTGTAGTAGAAACCGGTTTAATCGTTGTTGTGGCAGCAACAGTTGTGGTGGTTGTAACTGGTGTTGTTACAGGGGGTGCATTCTGGATTAATGTGTTCCAGCATTCTTCCGGATTAAATGTGTAATTAGATAATGGTTTTGTAATAACTAAAATATTAAATTTGTTATAGTCACCTAATGTGACAGTTTGTTTTTTATCACCATTTAAAATTGTTTTGTGCCCATAATTGTCTGAAGCAGAAATACCACCATCAGACCAGATATCACCGCCTACAGTAAGAATACCGTAATTTAAGCTAGCACCGTAATAAAGATTATGAGTAGTTAAGTTGCCGCTGATATTCACTTTATCATGTTCGTTTTGCATTATTAATTTAGCGTAACATCTATTATATTCTGTTTCGCCAACATTGTTTGTTGTGGCATTCTGCATAATATAACTTCCGTATACGTTAAGAGTTCCGTTATTTATAGTTATAGTTCCGTTGGTATGAAATATATCACCATAAACAGTCAACGTATATACTGCTTTTCAGATCTATAAGGCTTATCCAGGAATCAGAAAAAAACAAAGAAAAAATTAATACACTGAAATATAAACAGGAGCTTGAATCAGCCTATTTTGAAAATATTCAGAAAAACATCGAACAGACAATGAAATACAGGCATGACATTAATAATATGCTTACAACTGCCTACAGCATGGCTAATTCAGGAAATCAGCAGATTACAAATGAAAGTATTAAGTTCCTTGATGAACTCAAATCTAAAAACGAAGTTCTGAATATGCCGGTATATTCTTCAAATCCCATCATAAACGCTGTAATTTATGATAAAAACAGCACAGCAGCTGAACTGAATATAGATTTTGAAATACATCTGGACATTCCGCAGGATATGGATATTGCACTTACTGATTTATGCAGCGTATTCTCTAACCTGATTGATAATGCTTTTAAGGCCGCTGAAAAAAGTAACAATAAAAAAGTTATACTTACTGCATGGAGTGATATTGGCTATCTTTTTGTAAAGACAAAGAATTATTCAGATAATGCAGATGATTTATTATCAAAAAAGAAGCATTCGTTAATGGATGAGCACGGTTATGGAATAGAAATTATGAAAGATATTGCAGAAAAATATGATGGTGAATTTAATATTCAGATTAATGGTAACTGTGTAAATGCTGCATGCAGCATGAGATATGTAAATCCGAAACAGAATGCAGTGTGAAAAATCAGATAATCCTAAAACGAACATAATCCCCTATACCTTTAAGGTACAGGGGATTATTTCAGGCTGTAAAAAGATTGGTAAACTTTATCAGCCCGTTTTCGTTTATTTTGGTTTACGCAAAATCTGTCTGACACGCCGTTCGGATATGCCAAACCGCTGTGCAAGTTCACGGATATTTCTGCCGTTATAACTCCCCTGTATACATGAATTTATGTAATCCGAGCAATAAAGCTTTTTAGGAAATGATATCTGCTGACCACCGAACAGTTTATGTATCTTATGAGCCGGCTTTGCCTTTTTGTAAATCGTAACCTTTCCATTTTTGATGT
>JBJEQV010000032.1:0-3782 GCA_051881915.1 Porcipelethomonas sp.
CATCGGTCCGATCATTGCACCCATTTTGATACGCTGTCTGTACATAGCTTTCTTTCAGCTGCACAGCGATTCAGAAAGTCCTCAAAACTTGTGCTGTCACAAATGATTCTGTCAAGGTCATGTTTAAGGACTGCTTTCCATGAATTTTTCGCATTTTTCTGCTCCCATTCATAATGAGAAATTCCCTTGCCATATTCGGGATTTTCAATTACTGATAAGCCAGCTTTTTCACATATTTCATCGGAGATTTTTCGCAGCTTCGCCCATGCCCTGTCAGGCTTTTTACCCTGTTTTTCTTCGGTTTCAAAAGTGCGTCCTGTCTGCATATTTACATTGTTGAAAATGATATGTGAGTGAATATGTTCATGGTCATTGTGAATGGCAATTACATACTGATACTGGTCTTTCAGAAGTCGGCCGCATAGTAACTGAGCAATCATCATTGCCTGTTCGGGAGTGTATTGATGCAGAAACATCAGGTCTTTGCGGATACAGTTCAGATGTTTACTTTATGCATCAGTTCAAAAAGCTGACCGGACTTACCCTTCGGAATGGCTTAACCGGCAAAAAAAACACACCATAATATTATTTAAATGGAACAATAGGACAGTTGATGGAATAATTTCGCATTGACTGTCCTATTTATTTTTACTAAAATTATTACAGAAAGAATCGTTTTTTTGTATTCATATATTAATTATAAGGGGGAATTAATATGCAGCGAAGAATCAGAAGAATGGCAGGTGCAGTGATTGCAGCCGGATTACTGATGACCTCTGCGGCAACTTGCTATTTTCCACAAAACATGAGCAGTATGGTTGTTTATGCCGGCGAGAATGATTTCTCATGGAAAACCTATGAGAAAAAGGACGCATCATGGTGGACTGGCAGCGAAGCGATCGGCATTGCCGATGAAATCGTCAAATATCAGCTTTCTGACGGCGGCTGGCGTAAGGATATGAAGACTGAAACGTCAGGCTCGTGGAACAAGTCCACAATTGACAACAATGCTACCTGGGGACAGATACGCTATCTGGCACGAATCTACAATGCGACAGGCACGGAAAAGTACAAGACCTCCTGTCTGAAGGGCATTGACCTGCTCATCAACGGACAGTACAGCAACGGCGGCTGGCCGCAGGTGTTTAATGATGCAGGAACGTATCATGCACACATCACATTTAATGATACAGCAATGGTATCTGTTTTGCGTATTATGCAGGAAATTTCCGATGGCAGCGGCGACTTTGCTTTCATTGACAGCACCCGTAAACAGAAAGCGCAGAAATCCGTGGATAAGGGTATTGAATGTATTCTGAACTGCCAGATTACTGTTAACGGCACACTGACCGCATGGTGTCAGCAACATGATGAAAAAACCCTTGCACCGGCAGGTGCAAGAGCCTACGAACTGCCGTCTATCTGCACATCGGAGAGTGTTGGTATTGTGGACTTTCTGCGCTCACTGCCAGACAAGAAAAAAACTGCGGCTGTGGTTCGCAGTATCAATGCGGCAGTAAGGTGGTTCGATGCAGTCAAAATTGAGAATATCAAATTCGACTGGAATGCGGATAAGACAGATAAGGTCGTGACAACACAAAACGGCTCTACGCTCTGGGCGAGATTTTATGACCTTGAAAAGAGCGAACCACTGTTCTCCGACCGTGATGGCAAGGCATATTCGGACGTATCACAGATCAGTCTGGAGCGCAGGACCGGCTATGCATGGTATGGAAACTGGCCTGCCAACAATGTAAAACTCGGCACACTCCCTGAACCTCCTGGCGGCGGAGAAGTGCCACCGGACCCTGTTACAGGAAATCACCTCTATGTTGGCTACAGCTCACAGTCATCGAATTACAGCACGGTTCAATCGGCAGTTGATGCTGCTGCAAAGCTGAATCCAAAGTCTGAGAGCGACCGTGTATATATCCACATTGCTCCCGGTGTGTACCGTGAACAGGTCATCGTCAATACGCCTTATATCAGTTTTGTGAACGATAATCCTTCCAAAGAAGTAAAACTCACATGGTACTACGGTATCGGCTACAAGTATTACAGTATGGGCAGCGACGGTTATTACAATGCTGAAAACGCAAAAAGCAAGTCTGCAAAGGGCGAAGCAACCCGTTGGGGCAGTGCAGTAGGTCTGAAGGGCAGTGCAGATTACTTCCGTGCAGAATATATTACGTTTGAAAACTCCTTTAATCGTTATGTGACCGACGAGGAAATCGCCGATGGCGTTGAACCGTCCGGCAGTCAGTCTATCACATTCCAGCGCAAAAAGGACGTTGATGTCACTTCAAAGACAGCTACTGAACGTGCTGCAGCAATCGCTGTTGAGGGCGATTACAGCGAGTTTTTAGGCTGCACATTCCTCGGCAGTCAGGATACACTCTTTACAAAGTGCGAGCATGGCTACTTCCGTGATTGTCACATTGAGGGCAATACAGACTATATATTCGGACAGGGCGATGTCATCTTCCAGGACTGTGAGCTTGAATTTGCAGGCTATTCCGATAAGGCAGTCGGCGGATATATCACAGCCAAGACCAATACAGGAAAGTATCTGTTCTATAACTGCAATGTAACTGCTGCAAGCGGTATGAAGGTAGGCTCAGGCTATTTCGGCAGACCGTGGAGCGGTGACGCTGACGTTGCGTTTGTAAATACCAGACTCCAGTATGAGGACATTATCACAGCTGCAGGCTGGGCAAAAATGAGCAATAATGATCCTGTAAATGCAAACTTCAAGGAATATAACACAACTGCTGACGGCAAGCCTGTCAATACCTCCGGACGTATTGCAAATACAGTAAAAACTTCCGGAAACGGTCTTGATGTAAACACATATCTGAACGGCTGGAAGCCCTACTATCTGAGCTATACACCGTCAACCCCGTCACCCGAACTGAACGGCAGCCTGATTTCAAAACTCACAGTCCTTGATACATCCTATCAGTGGGCGATAGATACCGATACACAAGCAGGCGACAGCGTTTATACTGACCGTGACGGCGTAACGTACAGCGATCTTCCTGAATGGCTTACAGGCAGCGAGGCAGTTGTTACTCCATGCGATGCAAAGAAGATCGAAGGAGATCTTGCGAATCTAACCGCTGCAGAGGATATTACGCTTGTTGTGGCACTTGATACAAGGGTAACAACAGCTCCATCATGGCTTTCCGGCTGGAATGCTATGAGTGAAACCGTAAAAAGCAACAAGGATGTTGTGTATGCCCTGTACAGCAAGAATATCAGATCCGGCGAAACCATAATTCTTGGTACAAACGGTCAGACATCAGGCTGTGTCGGATATACAGTATTTGCCGTAAGAACATCTGATATGCCTTCTGTTACAGTGGGCGGAGATGTCAACACAGACGGCAATCTTGATGCAGAAGATCTGGTATTGTTCCAGGAATGGCTGCTTGCTGCTCCGGGTACCGAGCTTGCGAACTGGAAAGCAGGAGATCTCTGTGAAGACGGAGTACTGAATGTTTTTGATTTGTGTATGATGAAACGTAAGCTTATCAAATCAACAAATATTGATATTCCGGATGAACCGACAATAACCAATTCTTTTGAAAGTGCTGATTTCAAATTTTCCGGCAGGGTCTATATCGTTGGTGATTCCACCGTTTGCAATTACGATGAAACAGTGCAGCAGAATCAGAATCGCTGCGGCTGGGGCATGAAGATCGCAGAGCAGTACAATGGCGTGACGGTCACAAATCTTGCTCGTGCCGGCAGAAGCAGCCGAAGCTTTCAGAATGACAGCG
>JBJEQV010000033.1:0-19806 GCA_051881915.1 Porcipelethomonas sp.
CGAAATAAGCGGCGATTTCTTTCATTTCCGACGGCACAGAAACATAGTCATCAGTCAGATCCGCATGACTGCCCTTTGTATCGGTAATGCACAGACTGTAGCCCGCTTTTTCAAAATCAAAGGAATGACTTTTTATTATCGGATTTTCAGTATCGCAGAAATCAATAAATACAAAGCCTCCGACAGAGCTTACCATCTGATCCATAAGGCCGCTTCCCTTGCCGAAATAAACATTTTCGGCATACTGTCCGATCTTTGCAATCTCAACTGCACCCGCTTCTGAACCGTTGTAATGCCTGTCAATCATTGTTCCTAAAAGCACCTCAAAAGCCGCAGACGAGGAAAGTCCGCTTCCGCTCAGCACATCGGAGGTTGTTACTGCGTCAAAGCCGCCTGTTTTAACTCCCCTTTCAGCAAAACGCGCAACAATTCCTCTTATAAGAGCCGCTGATTTCCCCTTTTCTTCCTCATGTACACTCAGATCGTCAAGCACTACAACATCCTCCGGATAGCCCTCTGACTTGATCCTTACGACACCCTCGTTATGAAATGCGGCAATTGCAATAACGTCAAGATCAACAGCAGCAGCAAGCACACAGCCATGCTGATGATCTGTATGATTTCCGCCGATCTCAGTTCTTCCGGAAGCAGAAAACACAAATATCTCCTCATGCCCCGGGTACTTTTTCTCAAATTCTTCAAAAAGCCTGCCGTAACGCTTTCTCTGCTTATCCACTGCATCATTTCCATACAGCTTTGCAAAACTGCCGTCAAATCCTCCCGATTCAAGACGGTTCAAAAATTCTCTTTTCAGCATATTTTCCTCCGTTTATTTCCACAATATTCAATAAGAACTGATAATATTATAACTCAGCTATAAAAATTTATCAACTCAAATTTCCAATATAATCACAAAAACTAAAAAACAGTATGCCACAAAAAAAGGAGGCTTTATGCCTCCTTTTAATTTTTATTATTCCCACGGAAACGGCACGCCGACTGTATGCTTTGCTATCATGACAGCATCGAATACATCTGCATTTCCGTCACCAGTAACATCTGCCGCAGTGAGCTGCTGTGAAGTCAGCACGACTTTTCCGACGGTATACCTCGCAACAGCAATTGCATCAAATACACTGACCTCCCCGTCAAGGTTTACGTCTCCCCTGATATACGATGATTTAACGACTACATCTATAATATTTACAACTGAGCTTCCGGATATGATATATATCTGGGTCTCTCCGTCGCCGACGCCGTATACTATTCCGTTTCCGTCCACCTCAGCAACATCCCTGTTCATTGATACATATTTAACATCTTCCGGAACATCCGGAATATATATTGCAACCTTTTCTCCGGGCTCAAGGCTAATACCGTTCACTGCCGGTGACGTCTGAGTCTGCTGCGGACTTGTGGTTGTTCCCGCTGGTGATGTAGTTGAAACGGACTTTGTGGTTGTTCCCGCTGGTGATGTAGTTGAAACAGGCTTTGTGGTCGTTCCTGCCGGCAATGTTGTTGAAACAGACTTTGTGGTCGTTCCTGCCGGCAATGTTGTTGAAACGGACTTTGTAGTCGTTCCTGCCGATGTTGTTGAAACAGGCTTTGTAGTCGTTCCTGCCGGCACTGATACTGAAACAGGCTTTGTGGTTGTTCCTGCCGGTGATGTAGTTGAAACAGGCGTTGTATCATCAGAGACATAACCGGTTGTGACTGACGTTACAGTAGTTTCTGTTTCAGCAGGTCTTACTGAAGTTGTTGTCGCAGTTGTTTCTGTCGGTTTTTCCTCTGTAACAAAAGCGCTGAAGTTTGTATATGTTTCATAAGAACTGTAATCTTTTCCGTCTGCTCCGAAATTTATTGTTTCAATACCAAGACAAAGCTCATCGCCTTCACTTGCTGAATCGGAAACCGTAAATCTGAGTCCTGCCACATTACCGCTGAAGTAATCATCTGTAAATCCCGAAACAAGTATCTCGCCGTTTTTTTCACTGTATACCGAAAATCCCTGACTATTATCAAGTCCGTCAAATTCAAGTCCTTCGGGATAAATAACGGAAATCTTATATGCATCACAGTCAGAACTGTCGATATTAATATATGCTATAAATTCGCTTCCGGGTTCAGCATAAACATGATCCGCTCCTTCAACAGAACAAATCCTCATTACCGGAATATTACTTTCTCCGGATTCAGATTCGACCGTACAGCCGTAATATGAGTAAGACGGATAATTCTCCCCGTCAGTACCGAAATTTATAACTTCCAGTTCAACTGAATCACTTTTACTGCAGATAAAATTAATATCCGCAATATTGCCGTTAAAATAACCAGCAGTAAATCCGGAAATTATGAGTTCCCCTTCAATACTGTTGTCGAAAATCACCGGATAGTCTGATTCAATGCTGTCAAACTGCATGCTGTCGGGATTATATTTTACTATAACTTTATATGCCTCACAGTCATCACTGTCTATCATCAGTGAGCATTTGTTTATTCCGCCTGAAAGGTAAATCTCAGGATCTGATGACCATTCTTCACTATTTAATACAGTGATCGTACCAGATGACAAGGCAACATCAGTATCACCGCCGGACACAGTTGCAAATGTGTTAACTGATGAAAATCCGATTTCATATACATCTCCTGCACTTGCACTTTCAGGAACAGTAAACTCAACAGAAGCTATTTCACCATCTCTTATGGCATCTCCGGCAGTAAATCCGACAATGGAAACAAACCCTTCAACGACAGCCGATGCGCAAGTGAAGCCCGGAGCCACGGATACTGCTTTGCTTGCAGTAAGCTCATCGTCGTATTCCAGAACGCAGTCAACACATTCGAGATCATTACCAGTCGCTGCACTTAAATACATTGTGACCGTTTCTCCCGGCAGGCATGTGACATCGGATAATGACAGTGAAGGCATATATACATTGTTATCATAAATAGTTACGCTTCCGCCTATGGCCACCGGATCATCAACATAAGAACCGTTATTGTCCAGACTGCTTATTACCAGATCCAGAGGATAGGTACCGGGCTGGGCATCACTGTCAATTTCCACTTCAAGATATTCAAAGGTTTCCCGCAAACCTGACGGACTAACATAAGTGGCACTTATCGCCCCGCTTACACTGTTATCATAAACCAGAGCACTATTCATACTTTCAATATAAAGAGGCGAATCGTAGTAAACAGTTATCACACACCCCTGTGAAGAAATGTCTCCAACCAGAGACAGCGGCACTGAAACCGATGTTGTTCCGTACCCGACTTCAACATCGCCGACCGCTATTCCTGCGTATTCTGTTGCCCTGACATTCAGAGGCAGCATTGCGCCCATAAAGACACTTATGAAGCACAGCGTTGCCGTTGCTATGCTTAAAAACTTTTTTATAGTCTTCATAAATCTTCCTCCGTTTAATTCATATTTTTATTTTAACACCTAATCCCAGACATGTCAATATTTCGCTTCGTTTTTGCCTTTATACAATTGACTTAATCTGCAAAATATGTTATAGTTGTTTCAATATAAAAGTTAAAGGAGCACCTGAAATGTCAATACTGAAAAAAATAATCTCTGCAGTAACCGCTGCTGCACTGTGCATACCCGTTGCTGCAGGCGCATTTGCCGGAAATGTATCTGCATCGGGCACTGTCAGAAACATGACCTCCCAGCAGATAGTCAGCGATATGGGACTGGGCTGGAATCTGGGAAACACGTTTGACGCATTTTACGCAAATCAGACCGCAAGCCCTGAAAAGGTGGAAACGCTCTGGGGAAATCCTAAAGTTACAAAGGAACTTATACAATCAATAAAAGGACACGGATTCAAAACCATACGCATACCTGTGACCTGGATGAACTGCATTGACAGCAGCAACAATATTGATACAGCTTTTCTTGACAGAGTTCAGGAAGTAGTTGACTACTGTATCGGTGAAGGACTCTATGTAATACTCAATATGCATCATGACGGCGGAGACACAAGTTCAGGCTGCTGGCTGAGAGACGCAAAAAATGATTACAGCGGTGTTTCCGCAAAATACGAAAAGCTGTGGCAGCAGATCGCCGGAAGATTTGCTGATTACTCCGACTATCTCATTTTTGAATCCATGAATGAAGTGGGCTTTGAAGGCAGCGGCAGCGTTACAGATGATGACTATACAACACTCAACAACTTAAATCAGCTTTTTGTAAACACCATAAGAAACTCAGGTTCAAACAATGCAAACCGTCACCTTCTGATCGCCGGATATTTCACAGATGTCGAAAAGACATGCAACAGCCGTTTTAGCATGCCTTCCGACCCTGCCGGAAGATGCATCGTTTCGATCCATTACTATACGCCGTCAACCTTCTGTGTTGCAGAAAAGGGATCATCATGGGGCTACCGTTCAACATGGGGAACAGAGTCCGACTATAAAACTCTTAACATTTACCTTGACAAGCTTGTAAAAAGATTCACGCAGTCAGGAACACCGGTTATCATCGGCGAATACGGAGTTCTTACAGAATCAAAAAACGGCAAGGACAGCGCAAGTATCGCAAAATTTCTCCGTGCAGTTGCCGAAGGCTCTCTTGAAAGGGGAATGTGCCCTGTCATCTGGGACAGCGGAAACGGAGGCGACATGAAATACATAAACAGAAAAACCTATGAATGGAATCTTCCGGTACTTGACAATATATATACAGTCTTATCCGGTGAATACAGATTCGGAGATGTAACCCAGGACAGGCAGGTAGATGTATTCGATGCAATATGCATAGCACAGTATACAGTCGGAAAAAAGACGCTTGATGATTATCAGTCTGCTCTTGCTGACTATAATAATGACGGAAACACAGATGTATTTGACGCCATTGCAATTGCTAAATTTACAGTCAGCTGATATGCTGGTATAATAAGAAGCTGCAGAATTATCTGCAGCTTTTCTTATTATTTTAACTTCCAAAATGATAACTCCGGACGCATTTAATGTCAATAAATTACCATTTTTATTATAATTTTATATATACATTCTCCACAATTATGATTAAAATATTAATATATTTTATAGAAACAACGCGGTCATAAGAGAGGGTAAAAAATGAAAACAAAAAAAATTATTGCGGCTGCGGCAGCACTGGTGCTTTCGTCATCAATGCTGACATTCCCGTCTTACAATCTGAGTTTTGCTGACAATTCAAATCTCATAAGCAATTCCACATTTGATTCGGGAACAGCAAACTGGGGAATGTATAAGGAAAGCGGAGGAGCAGCCGTTTTAACAACGGATAACGGAAGACTTGCGCTTAACGTTTCATCTGTGGGAAAACTGACTTATTCGGTTCAGATGTATTATGACATAATTCCTCTTTACAAAAACGGTGTATACCACCTGTCATATGAAATTTCTTCGACCGCCGACAGAAAGGTTGAAGGAATGATCCAGCAAAACGGCGGAACATATCAGGCATACACATGGAAGGGAATAGATGTCACATCATCCCCGCAGACGATTGACTACACATTTACAATGGAAGCCGACACAGACATCATGTCAAAGCTTGTCTTCAACTGCGGAAATGAAGGTGAAGAGCTTGGTGAACATACAATTTATCTCGATAATGTTGTTCTTGAACTCGTTGACGACAGCAAAGTCGATTACTCTGAAATAAGAGCATATGAACCTCCGGTAGTGGTTAACCAGATTGGATACAGACCCGATTCCAGTAAAACCGCTGTCATCCGTAATGTAACTGAGACAGGTGAAGCTAAAACCTGCCGTGTAATAAATGCAGACACTCAAGAGGTAGTTTATTCAGATACTGTTTCAGACGGTGTTCAGAATTCATCGGCAGACGAACTGGACTATATTTTTGATTTTTCATGCGTTACCCAGCCGGGCAGCTACTATATTGAATGCTCCGCCGCTGAAGACGTATCATATACATTCAGGATATCAGATGACATTTATGAAAATCTTCTTGATGATACGGTAAGGATGCTTTATCTCCAGCGCTGCGGCACTGAGATCAGCGACAGCACATTCGGTCATGCTGCCTGTCACTGTTCAAAAGCAAAAATATACGGCACAAATGAATATATTGATGTAAGCGGCGGCTGGCATGATGCCGGTGACTACGGACGATACGTTGTTCCCGCAGCAAAAACAATAGCAGACCTGCTTAATGCATACGCAGCAAATCCCGGAGCTTTCAGCGACAGCATAGGAATACCTGAAAGCGGAAACGGCATTCCGGATATACTTGACGAAGTAAGATACGATCTTGAATGGATGTTCAAGATGCAGACTGATTCGGGCGGTGTTTATCATAAGGTGACATGCGAAAGCTTCCCCGGATATATCATGCCGGAAAATGAAACAGATGAACTTATAGTAACACCTGTTTCCACAACTGCAACCGGCGATTTTTGCGGAGCTATGGCAATGGCTTATGAATATTTCAAAGACACTGACGAGGAATTTGCCTCAAAGTGCCTTGCAGCAGCAGAAAAAGCATGGGAATTCCTTGAAGCCAATCCTGATTTCATATTCAAAAATCCTGAGGATATTGTAACCGGTGAATACGGTGACTTAACAGACACCGATGAGCGCTACTGGGCAGCCGCTCAGCTTTACCGCTCAACAGGCGATTCCGGATATTTATCCGTTCTTCAGGGAATGTCTGCAAAAACAGGTATGGACTGGGGAAATGTGGGTGATTACGGAAACATAGCCATCATTACAATGGACGGGATCGATACATCTTCATCTGTTTATTCAAATGCTAAAAGAGCAGTTATCAATCAGGCAAATACATTTGCAAACAATTCTCAGAACAGCCCGTACGGCGTTTCACTTACAAAATTCAACTGGGGAAGCAACATGACTGCCGCAAATGCCGGTGATATTCTGGGGCTTGCGTATAAACTGACGGGAGAAACCAAATATCTGACCGCCGCCGCAGACAACCTGAATTACCTTCTCGGAAAAAATCCGAACGGAGTATGCTATGTCACAGGATACGGCACAGTCTCCCCTCAGAATCCTCACCACAGACCCTCAATGGCTAAGAATACAGCTATGAAGGGAATGCTTGTAGGCGGAGTAAATTCTGCAAAAGAAGACAGTGCGGCAAAGGCTTACCTTGCCGGTGTTCCAAGTGCAAAATGCTATGTGGACCACTCTGAAAGCTATTCCACAAACGAAGTTACAACATACTGGAATTCACCTCTTATTTATCTCCTTGCGCTCACACAGAACGAAGACCCGGATATAACCGGAGATGTAAATGAGGACGGAATATTGAGTACTTTTGATGTTGAACTCATGAAGAAATACCTGTTGAATATTTCTGACTTAACACAATCACAATGGAATAATGCCGATATAAACAGTGACGGAACTGTCAATGTAATGGATCTTTGTATTCTCAAAAGGAAATGTTTAGAAGATCATAATTAACAAGCCATCATCAAACCCCTATAAATTTTTTCTTTTGGAAAGAGGAGCCTTTCATTCAAGGGCTTCTTTTTTCATTTGCCTTACGGAAGGCTTTATGGTATAATAAATTCACAGAATTTATTTTACTGTCCTTGCAGATACGCAAAGCAAGCTTTGCTCCCTGCATACCGGATAATTATATCAAAAATCTTCTGTTTTATGATATAATTGTGTAAGAAACAGGAGGGCTTAAAATGGATGAAGTATTTATGCACGCTTCCTTTGATCGTGAAATGGCATTTTATGAAAGCATACGCACAGGCAACCTTGAAACTGCAAAGCTCCTTTCAACGCCGCTGTGCAGCGAAGGATACGGAATATTAAGCAAAAATCCTCTCAGAAACCTGAAGTATCATCTTGTAGTTTCTGTCTCTATGATAACAAGATTCTGTATAAGCGGCGGACTGTCTCCGGAAGAGGCATACTGTCTCAGCGACAGTTACATAATCAGAGCTGATGAGGCAGATACAGAAGAAGAAGTGCGAAAGATCCATTCGGAAATGATACTGGGATTCACGAAAAAAATGCACAATATCAAGATCCGCAATATTTATTCCAGACAGATAGTCAAGGCAGTGGACTATATCAACACTCATATCAATGAAAAAATCTCCGTGCAGAATATTGCTGATTATCTCGATCTGAGCGTCCCCTATCTGTCAAGACTTTTCAAGTCTGAAACAGGGCTTAATATAAGCGAGTATATATCTGTCAAAAAGGTGGAATCTGCGTCCGCAATGCTTAAATATTCATCTCAGACCACCTCGGAAATAAGCTATATACTTAATTTCAGCTCGCAAAGTTACTTTACCAAGGTATTCAGAAAGTATACAGGCATGACTCCCGGAGAATACCGCAGACGTTTCAGATTCATGCCTGAAATTTCAGATTCACGTTCAGAAACCATTGAATAATCTTCTTTTTTATGATATACTTGTATCTGAAAGGAAGTAATCTGATGAATAATAAAGTTAATTATGTGATTGACGCACACACACATGTTTTCCCGGATAAGATAGCGGACAAATCAAAGGTTAATGTGGGAAAATTCTATAACCTTCCCATGTACACAACAGGAACTTCTGATGAGCTGCACAGGATCTCCGGAAACAGCCGTGAGATAAACGGAAAAACCTATCAGATAAAATACCAGCTTATATGCTCCCCTGCCGTGACAGGCGGTCAGACAGAAAGCATAAACCATTTCATTTCAGAGCTTGTACGGAATAACAGTGACTATATAGGCTTCGGGACGCTGCATCCCGACAACGAAAACTATACTGAAATCATTGACAATATAAAATCTTCCGGACTTAAAGGGGTTAAATTCCACTCTGACTTCCAGAGATTTGATATAGATGACAAAAAAATGTACCCTGTATACAGATACATTGCAAAGTGCGGACTTCCGGTTTTATTCCATGCCGGAGACGCAAAGCTTGATCACTCGCATCCCGCAAGGATACGGAAGGTAATGTCTGATATTCCGGAGCTTAAAGTTATTGCCGCACATATGGGAGGATATCTGCACTGGAATGAGTCAATAAACCTCGAGCCATCGGAAAATCTCTTTTTTGACATTTCAAGCTCTCTCTCATTCCTTTCAGAAAAGCAGTTTGTACAGTTCATTGAAAAATTCGGTTATAAAAAGTTCTTTTTCGGAAGTGATTTCCCTATGTGGTACCCTTACGGAGAACTTGAAAAGTTTTTGCTTTTTGATTTGGAAGAAGAGATCCAAAAGGCGGTGCTGTTTGATAATTTCGCAGAGTTTATCGGTATATAAGCTCTCTGATGAATCGCTTTAATATGCTTTATGCTGTGTTTCACACACAAACTATTGATTTTTTATATGCAATATGATATAATCAAATTTAATTGATTTACTAAATTATACACAAATTAAGGAGTGTTATATTGTGTTCAGGATCAAAAAGAAAGCTTTGTCTTCCTGCCCTGACGGCGGCAGCAGATTTGAATCATTCAGCCGGATCGCCGTAAGCATTCTTATGCTTGCCGTTATGGGTTTTCTAACTGCTGTGAGTCTTCTTCATACAACAGGAATGGAAATTATAAAGGAAGGAGAAGGCATAGAGACTGTCGTTTACAGCATAAAGGAAAAACTCGAAAGTGTTATTTATTACAATGACAATTTCGTCTTTAATGTTATTTATCTGGCTGTTGGATTTGCACTGTGCTTTCTGATAGTTCCGCGTATGAACAAAATCCCCTTATGGGCAGAGACAGCATTTATTTTTGTATGGACTGTTGTTCTCGGATGCATCTGGGTAAATTCCTCCATGGTTTCCCCTACCGAGGATTCAGCTATGGTAACCTGCGCATCCATTGATTTTGCGGAAAATAATTTCCAGAGACTCGGTGAAAACTATTATTCAAATTATTCATTCCAGCTGGGATACATATTGTTCAATGAGATCCTCATAAGACTTCATAATATTTTCCTGCCTTTCAAGAACCTGATCTTCCTTGAAATATTCAATGTTATTTTCCTTGCAGTTACATACGTAGGACTTATAATGATAAACAACAGGATATTCACAGATAAGCGCATTCGTCATCTTACTGTGGTCATCCTCGCACTCAGTGTTCAGCCTCTGATATTCAGCGTCTTTTTATACGGAATAATCCCCGGTCTCATGTTTGCTGTATGGGCAGTTTATTTTGAAATAGTATGGCTTCAGAAATCAAATATACCATGCGGCATTCTTTCAGCGGTCTTTATTGCTCTTGCAGTTATGATAAAGTCCAATTACCTTATCACTCTGATCGCAATGCTCATTATAGCTTTTGTAAAAATGTTCGGGCGCAGGCAGTTTATAAAGGATATTATATTTATTGTCCTTGCCGCGTCGCTTTCTATGGGTATATCACCGGCAGTAAAGGCATTGTATGAAAGCAGAAGCGATATGGAAATAGGGGATTCTATCCCGTATACATCATGGATCGCAATGGGGCTTAACGAATCGGATCTTGCCCCGGGATGGTATAACTACAATTATACCGTTGCAAATTTTGAAAAAAATGACTTTGATGCAGACAAGGCCGGCAAGGAATCGATGGACAATATTAAGCACCGTCTGAATCTTTTTCTCATGAATCCGCAGTATGCAAATGACTTTTTCTATAAAAAGACTGTTTCACAGTGGAACGAGACCTCATATCAGAGCATATGGAACAACGAAGTCCGGTTCCAGTATAAGGAAAAGGGAAAGCTTTCTGCCTGGGTATGCGGAAAGGGCGAGAAGCCTGTGAAAAAATACATGGATATTTTCACTCAGATCATTTTTGCAGGCTCACTGATAGGCGTGGCTGCCTGCCTTAAAAACAAAAATCTTCTGACAGTGTTCATACCACTGATCGTATTCGGAGGATTTTTATATCACACCATCTCAGAGGGGAAATCACAGTATATCATTCCGTATTATATACTTCTTACCGGCTTTGCAGCATACGGAATATGCACAGCCTATGACTTGTTCTGCAGGAAGTTTTCATCCCGCGGAAGGATCGTTTCCGCTGTGTTCGGATTCAAAACCGGGGAAACAAATAAAAAAATTCAGGAAGAAGTACAAGACGGAAAAGAAAAAGAGGAGGAACAGGAAAAACAGTGAACAACATTTTATATTTGGTAATACCATGCTACAATGAAGAAGAAGTCCTGCCCGAAACATCCAGGCAGCTTTCCGAAAAAATGTACAGCCTTATTGAAAAAGGCGCTGTTTCTGACAAAAGCCGTATCGTTTTCGTAAATGACGGTTCAAAGGACAGGACATGGGAGATAATTACAGAGCTGCATGAAAAGAACAGCATTTTCCAGGGGATCTGTCTTTCAAGAAACAAAGGTCACCAGAATGCGCTTTTAGCCGGACTTATGACCGTCAAAGAGCACTGCGACATGACAATCTCCCTTGACGCAGACCTTCAGGACGATATAAACGCAATAGATGAAATGGTTCAGAAATACCATGAGGGCTGTGATATCGTCTACGGAGTCCGTTCTTCCAGGAAAACCGATTCGTTTTTCAAAAGATTTACCGCTGAAGGCTTCTACAAGCTCATGAAGATCGCCGGAGGAGAAGTTGTATTCAATCACGCGGATTATCGCCTTATGAGCAAAAGAGCGCTTGACAATCTTGAAAATTTCAAGGAAGTAAATATGTTTCTTCGTGGTATTGTACCAATGATCGGTTTCAAAAGTGATTCTGTTTACTATTCGAGAAAGGAACGCTTTGCCGGAGAGTCAAAGTATCCTCTGAAAAAAATGCTCGCCTTTGCCTGGGAAGGAATCACCTCCCTTTCCATAAAACCTATCAGAATGATCACTTCTCTTGGCGTTATAATTTTTCTTATCAGTATTATCATGCTGATCTATTCACTTATACGATACATTACCGGGGCAACTATAACAGGCTGGACCTCACTTATTCTTTCAATATGGGCACTGGGGGGAATACAGCTGTTTGCAATCGGAATGGTCGGAGAATACATCGGCAAGGTTTACCTGGAAACCAAGCAGAGACCTAAATTCATTGTTGAGAGATATCTTTCCGATGAAGATAAAAAGGAAGAAAACAAATAGAACTTTCCAAAGCATCCGCACAGCAGACTGCGGATGCTTTATTTGTTTATAAAAAAATGCCGTTATACTCAAATATGCGGTTGAAACTTTTTTTATTGTGTGATATAATATTAAGATAAAGGAATATTTTAATTCCGTTATGTCAGATTTTAAATCAGAACAGGAGTTTTTGTTATGAATTCTAATATTTTTCCTCTGCCGTTTTCGGCACACCTTATTTTCTGTCTTATAGCATTCGCTGTTTTTCTCCTTCAGTTTATAAGGGTAAGACGCATTTATCAGCTTATTGTGGCTGTTGCAGTACCAGCAACGCTTCTCATTTATTTAAGTGAAAGCAGAACGTGGTTCTATGCTGTCGGCATTGCTGAAGCTGTTTTTCTCATTGCAGCCGTTGTATCCGCAGTTCTGGAAAAGAAAAACAAGCCTGAAGAAGCAGAAACTGAAAACAAAGCGGATGATTCAGGGGAAGCTGAAGCATGAAAATCTGTATCCTTGACTGGACAACTGTTACTTCGGGGGATATAAGCTCCGATGTTTTCAGCGAATTCGGAGACGTGACCTGCTATGAGCTTACAGATAACGAAAAAGCAGCACATCAGATCGGGGACGCTGAAATGGTTCTCTGCAACAAGGTTATGATAACCAGGGAAGTCATGGATCAGTGTCCGAACCTTAAATATATCGGTCTTTTCGCAACCGGCTTCAACAATATTGATCTGGAGGCAGCTGCTGAAAAAGGGATAACCGTATGCAATGCAGGAAGCTATTCCACAATGGCTGTGGCTCAGCAGACATTTGCATATATCCTTGAATATTACAGCAGGATCTCCGAATATGACAGCTTTGTTAAAAATGGCGGCTGGATAAGCTCAAAGACCTTTTCAAAATTCCCCATAAAAACAATGGAGCTTTGCGGAAAGACACTGGCTGTTATCGGCTTCGGAAGCATCGGAAAGGCTGTTGCAAATATTGCCCGCGCCTTTGGAATGAACGTTATCATTAATACAAGGACAGTTCCGGAAAGCTGCCTTTACAGGATCGTAAGCAGAAACGAAGCCTTTGCACAGGCGGATATTCTCACGATCCACTGTCCGCTGACTCCGGAAACAGCAGAGATCGTCAATTCAGAAACACTTTCTCTTATGAAGAAAAACGCATTTCTGATAAATACTGCAAGAGGCGGAATTGTGGACGAACAGGCTCTTGCCGATGCTCTTAACAGCGGTAAAATCGCAGGAGCAGCACTTGATGTACTCAAAACTGAGCCAATGTCGCCGGATACTCCACTGAAAAACGCAAAAAACTGTATAATCACACCGCATACTGCATGGGCGCCTCTTGAAACCAGAACCCGCCTTATCGACATAGTTTGCGAAAATATAAGAGCATATTTAAGCGGCAGTCCCAGAAACAAGGTCAACTGAACCGCTCCCGAAAGGACAATTTGATATGTTTAATGTTTCAGACAAGAAAAGAATCGTTATAAAGCTGGGCACTTCTACCCTCACTCACAAGACAGGACGTCTTAATATAAGAAGAATGGGAAGCCTTGTAAAGGTCCTGGCAGATCTTCAGAATTCAGGCAAGGAAATTATAATCGTTTCCTCCGGCGCCATCGGTCTTGGAGTCGGAAAGCTGGGACTTCGGGAGAAGCCGAAGGATACCCCTACAAAGCAGGCGGCGGCGGCTGTTGGTCAATGCGAGCTTATGTATCTTTATGACGACCTTTTTGAAAATTACGGTATTCCCGTGGCGCAGATCCTTCTCACAAAGGCAATTCTTGAAACCGAAAGAAAGAAAAATGTCGAAAACACCTTTGAAAAGCTTATTTCCATGGGCGTAATTCCTATTGTAAACGAAAACGATACTGTTGCCATTGATGAGCTTGAACTTGAGATCGGTGAAAATGACTCCCTCTCAGCAATAGTTGCTAAGCTTGCAAAGGCAGAGCTCCTTGTCATTCTTTCGGATATTGACGGTCTTTATGACAGCGATCCGAGAAAAAATCCCGATGCAAAGCTTATACCGGTCGTAACCGAGATAACGGAGCATATTGAGAATATTGCAGGCGGTGCGGGAAGCGAACTCGGAACAGGCGGTATGGCAACAAAAATCAATGCAGCCAGAATCGCAGGAGAAGCCGGGATCGACATGATCATCATGAACGGTGACAACCCCTACAAGCTTTACGATTTATTTGAAAATACGGAAACCGGAACACTTTTTATAGCCAAATAAACAAGCCAGAACGGAGATTAATATGACATATATTGAAAATCTGGGTGCAAATGCCAAGGCAGCATCACGTACAATTGCATCCTCCTCAACAATGAAAAAAAACAAAGCTCTTGCTGCAATTGCAGAAGCACTTGTAAAAAACACCGGCAGGATCATAGAACAGAACAGACTTGACCTTGAAAATGCCGTAAACAACGGTATGTCCCAGTCAATGCAGGACAGGCTCATGCTTGACGAAAAACGCATAAAGGGAATTTCAGACAGCGTTCTGAAGCTCATTGAGCTTGATGATCCGGTGGGTTCGGTTGAAAGCGGTTTCATAAGACCTAACGGACTGAAAATATGTAAAACAAGAGTTCCTCTCGGAACCATAGGAATCATATTTGAATCCCGTCCCAATGTTACCGTTGACGCGGCAACACTCTGCCTTAAAACCGGAAACGCCGTAATTTTAAGAGGCGGCAAGGAAGCTATAAATTCCAATAAATGCCTTGCTGAGGTCATGCGTGAAGCGGTTGAAAGCGCCGGACTTCCTGCCGACGTTATCCAGCTTGTTGCAGATACTTCAAGAGAAACGGCAGCGGAGCTTATGAAGCTCAACCAATACCTTGACGTGCTTATCCCGAGAGGCGGCGCAGGTCTTATTAACGCTGTTGTCAATCAGGCAACTGTACCGGTAATTGAAACGGGTACGGGAAACTGCCATATTTTCGTTGATGAAAGCGCAGATATTGAAATGGCGGCAGAGATCGTAAACAACGGCAAAACTCAGCGTCCTTCCGTATGCAATGCTGTTGAAAGTCTGCTTGTACATAAAAATATTGCCGGAGAGGTTCTGCCCGTTATAAAGAAAAAGCTTGACGGACATAATGTGGAGATACGCGGCTGTGAAAAAACAGCGGAAATCCTCGGGGAATGCGTTATTCCTGCCACAGACGAGGACTACGCAGCAGAATTTCTTGATTATATAATTTCCGTAAAGGTCGTTGATTCGGCGGACGAGGCGATTGAACATATAAACAAATACGGTACAGGTCATTCAGAAGCTATCGTTACAAAAAGCCTTGAAAACGCAGAAAAATTCCAGAATGAGGTGGACGCTGCCGCTGTCTACGTAAATGCATCAACAAGATTTACAGACGGCGGAGAATTCGGGTTCGGTGCAGAAATAGGCATTTCAACTCAGAAGCTTCATGCAAGAGGTCCTATGGGACTTAACGAACTTACTACCTTCAAATACCTTATAAACGGAAACGGACAGATAAGATAAAGGAGGACACCTGTGGATATTATGGACGAAATAGAAGAAACCATAAGAGAGAAAAAAAGCAGATGGAATTATACTCCTATGAGAGAAAAAGATGAAACAGAAATGCTGATCGATCAGCTGCTTATGGAATATTCTTCGTCATCCGGCATAAATCATGACCGGGAAGCCCCTAAAAAAACAGCTGCACCAGTAAAACCTCCGGATCCGATCCCGGTCCGCAGATCAATGGACGAAAAAGAAGAACGCATGGAATTTGAGCGTCATCAGGCATATACAGATATGCCTGAAAAAACAATGATATACAGCCGCAACGAAATAAATGCTGCTGAGGAGAAGGCTTACGAATCGGATGAATATGACGATATTTATGACGAGGAATACTATGAAGAATACCCAGACCAGGATGAAAATAATGTATTCGATGAGTTTATGGACTCGGAGGACGATTTCGATTCATTCAATTCAAAGTTCTCCTTTAAAAACGTGATCAAAACTGTTTTCAAAATCATTGTGATCGCTGTTGTTGCAGGATTTTGTATAACAGGAATACTCACAACCATAAATAATGTTATGGATCGTGTGAATTTCGGCAGCCAGACAGGTGTTGCTTCGTCAGGCAGCAGCAAGCTGAGCGATGAGATGAAAAAGGTCATCCGTCCTGCCGTTGCAGTTGATATTGATGATTTTGACAGCAGGGAAAATCTGTCTTCCGAAGCTATGATAAATACCGCCGTATGGGAGGTTATAGTCAACGCGGATATAAGCGTTTTCAAAGATGATGAAACAGGAGATATCATTATTCCCGAATCACAGATGAAGTATATAATCGAAAAGCTTTTCGGCGAAGGTACTGCCTATGAAAACACCACCTGCGGTATAAATGACACAGTCATACTCTATGACAAGTCAAAAAACGAATATATAATTTCAGATGATATCAATGACTGTCTGTATACTCCTGAAGTAATCGACGTTTCCCAGGCTGAAACAGATACTTATTCTGTTCTTGCGGAGTATCGCAGCACAGCAGATTCAAATCCTGTCAAAAGAAAAATGTTCACAGTAAAAAAGACAGCCGAATATTACAATATTATTTCGGCAAAAACAGTTTCATAAATTAAACGGACAGTTCGTTTGTGCCATCCTGTCCCTAAACAAAACCAGGACACCATAACTCAGAAAACGTACGGGTACAGGTGTAACTGCGCACCTGTACTTTTTTTATTTTAAAAGGAGACCATTATGTACTTTATAAAATCGGAAGCAAGCTTTGACAGTGCACACTTTCTCTACGGCTATGAGGGAAAGTGCAGCAATATACACGGTCACAGATGGAAAATTGAAGTGACCGTTAAAAATGCTTTTCTTCAGAGAAGCGGTCAGACAAAAGGTATGATCATGGACTTCGGAGATCTGAAAAAGACTCTGACAGCTCTTGCCGATCACTATGACCACGCTTTGATTTACGAAAAAAACACCCTGAAAACCGATACGTATGAATGTCTTAAAAGGGATGGATTCAAGCTGGTCGAGCTTCCTTTCCGTCCCACAGCTGAAAACCTTGCAAGGCACTTTTTTATGGCTCTGAGAGAACGCGGTTATCGTCCTCATAACGTTACCGTTTACGAAACTCCCAATAATTGTGCAATGTACGAGGAGGGATAGGTCTGTGTACAAAACAGCAGAAAAATTCGTGAGTATAAACGGCGAAGGGACACGTGCAGGACAGCTTGCGGTTTTTATACGTTTCACAGGCTGTAATCTCAGATGCTCCTACTGCGATACAATGTGGGCAAATCTCCCCGATACGCCGTCTGAAGAAAATACAGCCGAGGATATATACAGCTATATAAAAAATTCCGGCGTACAAAATGTTACGATAACAGGGGGAGAACCTCTGATCCAGCCTGGGATAAAGGGACTTCTTGAGTATCTGTGTAAGGATACTCGGCTTCGGATAGAAATAGAGACCAACGGAAGCGTTGATCTTGAACCATTCAGCAAAATCCCCTGTCCCCCGTCCTTTACAATGGATTATAAACTTCCCTCAAGCGGAATGGAAAGCTTTATGAATACGGAAAATTTCAGATTTCTGACCTGCAAGGATACAGTAAAGTTTGTGGCAGGCTCTATAAACGATCTGGAAACTGCGCATAATGTTATCAGAAAATATGATCTCACAAAAAAATGCAGTGTCTATTTAAGCCCTGTTTTCGGAAAGATCAGGCTTTCCGATATCGTGGAATTCATGAAAGAAAACAGGCTTAACGATGTGAATATGCAGCTTCAGATGCATAAATTCATCTGGCCGCCCGATATGAAAGGAGTGTAAACATGGCAATCGATAAAAAGGCAATTGCCGAGCATATAAGAGGAATTATTTCAGCGCTTGGAGATGACCCCGGGCGTGAGGGACTTATTGAAACCCCCGACCGTGTGGCAAGAATGTACGAAGAGGTATTCGAGGGCATGAACTATACAAACCGTCAGATCGCTGAGATGTTTGGTAAAACGTTTGAGGAGGCCTGCCCTGCTGACCGTGACACTATGGTCGTGGTAAAAGACATCGAGGTTTTTTCCTACTGCGAGCATCATCTGGCGCTTATGTATGACATGAAAGTGTCCGTTGCATATATTCCGGACGGAAAGGTTCTTGGGCTGTCAAAAATTGCAAGGATCGCAGAAATGGCTGCTAAAAGACTGCAGCTTCAGGAACGTCTCGGTTCAGATATTGCCGAAATCATTTCAATTGCATCCGGATCTCCTGATGTGGCAGTGTTTATTGAAGCATGCCACTCGTGTATGACTGCAAGAGGCATAAAAAATGCTTCTTCCAAAACAGTTTCTACAACGTTTACAGGACGATTCAAAACAGATTCATCTCTCATGAACCGTCTTGCGCTCCAGCTTAATGCTTCATCCCGCATCTGACAAATATCAAAAACATGAAAGGATTGAAAATATGAAAGCTATGGTTCTTTTCAGCGGCGGTATAGACAGCACGACATGTCTTGGAATGGCTGTCAATAAATACGGAAATGAAAACGTTATCGCTCTTTCCATTTCCTACGGGCAAAAACACAGTAAGGAAACCGAAGCCGCAAAAAAAATTGCTAAGCACTATAATGTGGAACAGATCTTCCTTGATCTTTCACTGATATTCAGATATTCGGACTGTTCGCTCCTTTGCGGCTCCGACAAGGAAATACCTCACGAATCCTATGCACAGCAGCTTAAAGAGACTGACGGAGCACCCGTTTCCACTTACGTTCCTTTCAGAAACGGACTGTTCCTTTCATCTGCCGCAAGCATAGCGCTTTCAAAAGAATGCTCAGTTATATATTACGGTGCTCATGCCGATGATTCAGCCGGAAATGCATATCCGGACTGCTCTCAGGTTTTCAATGACGCCATGAATACGGCAATTTATGAAGGCAGCGGCAGACAGCTGAAAATTGAAGCTCCGTTCGTTGGTATCACCAAAGCAGATGTAGTAAAGATCGGTCTTGAGCTTAAAGTCCCCTATGAACTGACATGGAGCTGTTACGAGGGCGGAGAGACTCCCTGCGGCACCTGCGGCACTTGTATCGACAGACAGAATGCTTTCAGACTTAACGGCATCAGCGACCCGGCTTTAAACAAATAAAAAGATTGGAGAAAAAAATGAGAGAAAACGAAAACCTTTCACTTCTTGGAAACAAAAAGACTGAATATCCGTCCGATTATGCTCCCCGGATGCTTGAAACTTTTGAAAACAAGCATCCTGAAAACGATTACTTTGTCAAATTCAACTGTCCCGAATTCACAAGTCTTTGTCCTATCACAGGTCAGCCTGATTTTGCATCCGTCTACATTTCCTATATCCCGGACAGAAAAATGGTGGAGAGCAAGTCGCTGAAACTTTATCTTTTCAGCTTCCGTAATCACGGTGATTTTCATGAGGATTGCGTCAATAAGATAATGAAAGATCTGATCGCTCTTATGGATCCGAAATATATCGAAGTCTGGGGCAAATTTACTCCAAGAGGCGGCATTTCAATTGACCCTTACTGCAACTACGGAAAGCCGGATACAAAGTGGGAACAGTTTGCCCAGACACGTCTTTTATATCACGATATATACCCCGAAAAAATCGATAACCGCTGATATTTATTAAACGTTTTATGCAAGATGACTATATAGGTATATACGAATTAGCAGAAGTAAC
>JBJEQV010000034.1:0-19804 GCA_051881915.1 Porcipelethomonas sp.
AATTCGGATAGAGGTCAAAGCTTGCACAAGCAGGAGAAAGTGTAACAATGTCACCCTCAGCGGCTATTTCTCTTGCCTTCGACACTGCCTCCTCCATAGATGAAACATGATATATTTTAAGATTGTCAGGGTCATATTTTTCAGAAGATGTAACCGCTTTTTCAATTTTTTCAGCCGTCACTCCCATAAGAATCAAAGATTTGACCTTTTCATTCACAGTATCAGCCATTGGCTCGAAAGGAATTTTTTTGTCATATCCTCCTGCAATAACTATCAGTTTCTGTGTAAACGAATTGAGTCCTGCAAGCACTCGCGTAGGGCTTGTAGCAATGCTGTCGTTATACCACTTTACTCCGTCAAGCTCCCTTACAAATTCTATTCTGTGCTCTACTCCCCCGAAGTTTTCAGCCATATCCTTTATATTTTCAATGCTGATCTCTCCCCAGATCGCACTGATCGCTGCAAGATAGTTTTCGACATTATGGATACCGGGAATCCTGATTGAATCCTTATGAATTATCCTGGTTATATTTTTTCTGTCATTGCAGCACAGCCAGCCTTCACTATCAAGAAATGCGCCGCATTCAGGAATACTTCTTCTTGAAAATTTAACGAGATTTCCTCTTACAAGTGTTTCCAGATTGTTGGCGGCATCATTGTCAAGATTCAGCACAGCCCTGCCAAAGGCATTCTGATGAAGAATAAGATTTTTCTTGCTGTCTGTATACTCCTCCATTGTGCCGTGAACATCAAGGTGATTGGGAGCAATATTTGTTATGACTGCAACATCCGGAGACTTTCTCATTGATATAAGCTGGAAGCTTGAAAGTTCAACAACTGCTGCATCATTTTCATTAATTTCTTCTATAAGCGGAAGAAGCGCCTTTCCGATATTTCCGCCCTTGTATACCTTTTTGCCTGACTTTTCAAGAAGACCTGCAATAAGTGTTGTTGTTGTAGTTTTTCCGTCAGAACCCGTAACAGCATAAATTTTGCACGGACACAGATCGAAGAAAACCTCCATTTCAGATGTAATTACAACGCCATTTTTTCTGGCACGAACAAGTGCAGGATTGTTAAAATACATACCGGGCGATCTGAAAACCACATCAAAGTCCTCAAGAGTGTCAAGATAGGACTCACCGAGAATGAACTTTGCACCCATTTTACTCAGCTCATCGTAGGTATTCCCCATCTTTTCACGATCCTTTCTGTCGCAGACCGTCACATCAATGCCCTTTCTTAAAAACATCTTTATCACATCGGTATTGCTTACGCCAACACCAATAAATGCAGTTTTTCTTTTTTTCATATCCTCAAAAAAGCGTTCTGTTTTACTCATATTACTACCTCCGTCAAATTTATGCATACTTTTATATTATATACTTTTTTACATAAAACTGCAACAGTTTTCAGAAAAATAATAGTGTTTATATTATTTAGATTTTTATCAAAAAGTGTCAGTATTTACAAATCAGCAGAAATATGGTATAATTTTTTTGAATAAATAAAACATATGGAATTATGTACAGCAATTTCATGCATAATTTAATAGCTTTTAATATGATACAGAGTGAAAGATCACGCTGTATAAATTCAAATAGGTATTCTGCCTGCTGATGAATCATCAGTCTAACATGCCGAAAATCGCCATTATGCCGCTAAGGAGATTTTCATTCCTATTTGTCCCGAAGCTTATAGCGGCAGAATGGAGATTAATATGGAATACTGGGATATCTATGACAGCAACAAACAGAAAACAGGAAGAATAATGAAGCGCAATGACTGGATTTTAAAGGATGGTGAATACCATCTTTCAGTATTGGGAGTCATAAGGCGTCCTGATGGAAAATTCCTAATAACAAGACGTGTGATGACAAAAGCGTGGGCTCCCGGATGGTGGGAAGTTTCAGGAGGCGGAGTAATGGCCGGAGAGGATTCCAGAGAAGCTGTTATCAGAGAAGTCAGGGAAGAAACCGGTCTTGATGTTTCAGGGTGTGAAGGAGGATTTTTATTTTCTTATCACAGAGAAAATCCCGGAGAAGGTGACAACTATTTTGTAGATATATATCGTTTTGAAATGGATTTTGATGAAAGTGATGTTCACATTCAGCCCGAAGAAACACTTGAATTCAGGATTGCTTCTCATGATGAAATCAAAGAACTGGCTGATAAAGGAATATTTCTTCATTACAACAGCATAAAAGCAGTTTTTGAAGACTAAAAAAGGATAATTTAATTAATGAAAAATAACGAAAACAATCCATTAGCATACGCTCCTGTATCAAGGCTTATGGTAAAGTTTGCTGTTCCCAGTATTATCGCTATGCTTGTAGGGGCATTATATAATATTGTAGATCAGCTTTTTATCGGAAATGCAGTCGGAACACTTGGAAATGCCGCAACAAATATTGCCTTTCCTTTTTCAACCTCCTGCATTGCTCTTGCGCTTTTGTTCGGAGTAGGTGCATCAAGCTGCTTTAATCTGAATATGGGAAGCGGAAACAGTGAAAAAGCACCCTATTATATCGGTAATGGATCCTGTATGTTAATTATCAGCGGAATACTTCTTTTGATAATAACACAGATTTTCTTGACTCCGCTTCTTAAATTTTTTGGCTCTCCAAATGATGTTCTTCCTTATGCACAGGAATATGTTAGAATATCTGCTTTCGGATTTCCGTTTCTGATTCTGACAACAGGCGGGGGGCATATAATGCGAGCCGACGGAAGCCCTAAAATGACAATGATCTGCAGCCTGTTGGGTGCAGTTATCAATACAGTGCTGGATGCCTTGTTTGTAGTAAAGCTAGGTTTGGGAATGGCAGGAGCAGCTTATGCTACTATTATTGGTCAGATCATATCAGGATTTATTGTAATAATATATCTTTTCAGATTTAAGACTGTAAAGCTCAAGCTTATGCACTTTAAACCCAGATGCAGGTATTCACTTAAAATAATGTCCATAGGAATGGCTTCATTTATTAATCAGATTGCTATGATGATTGTCCAGATCGTTCTCAACAACAGCCTGAAAAAATACGGTGCTGCCTCAGAATTTGGTGATTCTATTCCAATAGCGTGTGCAGGAATAGTAATGAAAGTGAGTCAGATTATATTTGCTGTTATTATCGGTCTCGGACAGGGCACACAGCCCATTGAAAGCTTTAACTATGGTGCAAAAAAATATGAACGTGTTCGTGAAGCATATAAGCTTGCAATATTAATTGGTGCTGTTATTGCCATAGCTTCATTTGTTATTTTTCAAGTTTTCCCCAGAAACATTATGGAGTTATTTGGCGGAGGTTCTGAAGAATATTTTAAATTCGGTATTAGTTTTTTCAGAATATTTCTTTTTTTCATGTGGCTTGGATGTATTCAGCCAATTACTTCCATATTTTTCACTTCAATCGGAAAGCCGGTAAAAGGTGCGATCTTATCGCTTACAAGAAACATTATCTTTTTCATTCCGTCACTGCTCATTCTTCCTCACTTCTTTGGAATCGACGGTATCCTGTACACAGGGCCAATTGCAGATTTACTTGCAGCCGGCACAAACGTTGTAATGGCTGCATGGGAATTTAAAATCATGAAAAAGCAACAGAATCTTCAGATCGTATAAATGAAGTATCTGATCAGAAAATATTTTTAACATATAATAAGTCAGGCTTACAATGTCCTATGTGCTATTTGCTTAAACCGTTTCTTTTGAAACGGTTTTTATGTACAAAACTTATCGTTTATACATAAATTATAATAAAACGCTGAACTGTGGCATATAATTTACAAAACCATTAATATTGGAGTGAGTAGATTGAAAGTTCAGCCAAACGACAGAGCAATTATTCTGGGACAGTACATATTGGAGAATAAATCCACCGTAAGAGCGGCGGCAAAACAATTCGGAATAAGTAAAAGCACAGTACATAAAGATGTTAGTGAAAGACTTCCTAAAATCCGTCCTCAGCTTTATGCACCCGTTAAGGAAATACTTGAACTGAACAAGCAGGAAAGGCATATACGAGGTGGTCTTGCAACAAAAAAGAAATATGAAGAGATTGCAAAAAATCATAAAAGAAACTGCAGCGAAATGTGAGATCGCTGCAGTTTAACCGTATATATATCAAAAGCATATTTCAGGGAAAAATTCAGCAGGCACTTCTGTGGGCATAAGCCACCTCTGAATGTAAGTTATGCTCTGAAATAACGCTTATTATATTTTATGCCGAAAAACAATAAATGCAACAAGGAAATATTTTCTGAAATTTTAAAGTTTTTTCTTCCATTTAATGGTTGAAATTTATTTTGTTTTATGGTAAAATATGTATATGATTAATATGTTCGGGTGAAAATAATGGAAAATATGGACTATCTAAATGGAGATCTTTTCTATATAATTGAAGTTAAGGTTAATAATGAATATTTGTATGTGTATTCAAAGCAAACAGCTGTTCATTTTCCTGATCTGGGAAAAAAATTTGTGTACAAGCGTTCTGCTGCAAGATATTACCAGAATTCCTGGTTTAAACATAATTCATGTCCTTACAGAATCCTGAAATACAGCCGGAAATACAAAGATGTTATATCAGAAAGATAATATAAACACTTAGCACAGTTTAATTTTAGACTGTGCTTTTTGTTGACATACAATATCCGATAATATATAATAAAATAAAATGGAGGTTTATATGAAATTTATACACATCTCAGATCTGCATATCGGAAAACGTGTTAATGGTATTTCGATGATTGATGATCAGAAAATTATACTTAAACAGATAATGAGTGAATCACTTAACCATGAATGCAGAAATATTATTATTGCCGGTGATATTTATGACAAGCCCTCCCCTTCTGCTGAAGCAATGGAGGTGTTTGACAGTTTTGTATCTGACGCTGCAAAAAACAACATAAGGCTTTATATTGTAAGCGGAAATCATGATTCTGCTGAACGAATCTCATACTATTCAGAAGTGGTTGCTTCAAGCGGAATACACGTCTGTGGAAAATATAATGGCAAACTAAAAAAAATATGTACAGATGACGAGTTTGGAGAGATAAATATATATCTTCTTCCATTTATAAGGCCATCAAATGTAAAAGCATTTTTTCCGGAAAGTAAAATTGAATCTTACGAAGATGCTGTGAAAATTGCTGTGAATAGTGAAAACATTGACTACAATAAACGGAATATTCTTGTATGCCATCAGTTTATAACCGGAGCAGAAACCTGCGAGTCTGAAGAATTTGCAATAGGAGGACTTGACAATGTATCAGCAGAAATCTTTGAGAAATTTGATTATACCGCAGCAGGACATATACACGGTCAGCAATTCATAAAACAGAAAAATATCCGTTACAGCGGTTCACCTCTCAAATATTCATTTTCAGAAGAAAATCACAAAAAATGTATGCTTTTAATTGAAATAAAAGAAAAAAATGATTTTAATATAAAAAAAATCCCATTTGTGGTTCCTCATGATATGAGAACAGTAAAAGGTTCTTTTGATGCGATTATGGACATGCCTTATTCAGAAGATTACATAAACGCTGTTATTACTGATGAGGAAGTTTATCCTGATACAAGAGCAGATATAGCTACTGTTTTTCCTAATATGATGAAATTTTCGATTGAAAACTCAAAAACTTCAGATACCCGTGAAGTCGTTTCGGCTTATATGGAAAACAAAAGCATTAACCAGATTTTTACTGATTTTTATATGATGCAGAACAATAATGTTCCTCCGAGTGAAAAACATTTGGCTATGTTTGAAAAAATACTCAACGAAATGGAGATGGATGTATGACTCCTGTTTATCTGAAGATCTCTGCATTTGGTCCTTATTTGAAAGAAAACATTGTAGATTTTAAGAAATTCGGAAAAAGCGGCATATTTCTTATAACAGGAGATACCGGTGCAGGAAAAACAACTATTTTTGATGCAATTTCATTTGCCCTTTATGATGAAGCCAGCGGAGGACGAAATAAACGAAAGGGGGCTTCCTTTCGTTCTGATTATGCCTCTGCAAAAGACATTACATTTGTTGAGTACACATTTATACACAAAGATTGTACATATACCATAAAGCGCAGTCCTGAATATATGCGAAAAAAGCTAAGAGGTGAAGGAGAAACAAAAAGTCCTTCTATGGCAGAGCTTATCTGTCATAAAACCGGAGAAATAATTTGCGGCAAGGATGAAGTTGACAAAAAAGTTATTGAAATCATAGGTCTGAACAGGAATCAGTTTTCTCAGACAGTAATGATTGCACAAGGTGATTTCCAGAAAATCCTTTCGTCAAAAAGCAGTGAGAGAACAGCGCTGTTTCAAAAAATTTTTAATACATCAGTTTATGACAGAATACAGGAAACACTGAAAGAAAAGAAAAAAAATGCAGATGCCGAAAAAGATAAAATCAATGAAAAAATCCTTATATCTGCAAACAACATAAGTATCATTGATTCTGAAGAAGAATTTGAAATGCTGGAGAAATATAAAACAAAGGTGGAATATACAGAACACCTGATAAATCTGACTGAAAAATATGATAAGAAATATGCATCAGAAATTAATGAACTTATAAAAAAGAAAAATAACTTAACATCTGATAATAAGGAGATAATTTCTAAAATATCATCAGGCAAATTAATTAATAAAGATTTTGAAGAACTCGAAAACAATAAAAACAGACTTTCAGAGTTAGAAAAGAAAAAAGTTGACATAGAAGAACTTAAAGCATCAGAAAAAAAAGCTGAACATGCATTTTTACTTATGCATAAAGAAAGAATGCTGGAAATTAATCTCTCTGAACAAAAATGCGATAAAAAAACAATTGAAGATTCCGAACATAAAATAAAAGAGCTGAAGGTTTTGCTGGAGAAGCTTCAAAAAAGCCTGGAAAATCTGAAGAATAAAGCAGAAAACATAGAAAAAATGAAGACAGAAATTACAGTTTTAGAAAATGCAGTTTCATATGTTAACAAACTTGACGCACAGAAATCGGAACTTATAAAAATCAGGAAAACATTTAAAGAACAGAATAAAAAATTGAAAGAATCAGAGAACAATTACATAAAACTCCGTGATATATTTTATTCCGGACAGGCAGGATTGCTTGCGGAAGGACTTAAAGAAGGGATAAGCTGTCCGGTTTGCGGTTCTGTTCATCATATTAAATATGCCAGCCGTCCTGAAAACATGCCTTCGCAGTCAGAAGTTGAAGAGGCGGAAAAAAAATACAGGAAACAGTATGAAAACACAAAGGAACTTTCAAACAAAATAAGTGTATACGAAAGCAGTATAAAAGAAATTTCAGACAACATGCGTAAAAATGCAATATCTGAATCGATTACTGAAGAAGAAATAACCGAACAAATAAATTTCCTGAAAACTACTATTCAGGAAACAGAAAAAAAGCTTTTGCAAACAGAAAAGCAGTTGAAAAATTATGAAATTGAATATGAAAAAAATACTGCTATTATGAATTCGTCTGAATGTCATCTGAGAAAACTTAAAGAAAGCGAACAAAATATAAAAAAAGAGTTTCAAAATGATTTACAGACTTACGGATTTAAAAGTGAAGAAGACTATCAAAATTCTAAAATAGAAAAGCAGCAGCTTGAAAAATTAAAAGAAGAAATTGAAAATTTTGATTCTGAGTATAAAAACTGCATGGCAAAAGCTGATGTTTATTGCAGGAGAACTAAAGGAAAAAAACGTACTGATATAAAGAGTCTTTCTGAAAAATCAGATGCTTTGTCAAGTGAGATAAAATTTGTTGACGAAAATATTAATGCTCTTTCCAGAATAACAGAAAAAAATATGGCATCAGTTTCGGAAATAAAAGAACAAATTAACTGCAAAAATAAAAATAAAGATGAATGGATGCTGATTGAAGACCTTTGCAGAACTGTTAACGGAAATGAACTGCAAAAAGTAAAAATAAAATTTGAAACATATGTTCAGCAATATTATTTCAAACAGGTAGTATCTGCTGCAAACAAACGTCTTACTGCTTTAACTTCGGGAATGTTTACATTAAGATGCAAAAGGAATGCAAAGGATTTGCGTACCTTAAGCGGATTGGATCTTGATGTCCTGGACAGAAGTACAGGACGCTGGAGAGATGTATCAACTCTTTCCGGAGGTGAATCGTTTATGGCATCCCTTGCGCTTGCTGTAGGCCTTTCTGATATTGTTCAGTCCGGAAGCGGAGGAATAAGACTTGATTCAATGTTTATTGATGAAGGATTTGGTACTCTTGATGAAAATTCTCTTAATCAGGCAATTATGCTTCTGAACAAGCTTTCCGACGGAAAGCGGTTGATCGGAGTTATTTCTCATGTCGATGAACTAAAAAACCGCATTGAAAATAAAGTGATTGTAAGCAAAACTTTATTTGGCAGCCAAATTAGACAATAAAGAATAATGACAAAGTAAAGCCGCGGCTAAAAAGCTGCGGCTTTACTAAATTAATTATTACTTTTTCATCATGCTGGCAACTTCATCAGCAAAGTTGTCTTCTTTCTTTTCGACACCTTCACCTCTTTCAAAGCATACACATTCAACAACATTGATTGTTGTACCTGCATCCTTAGCACACTGATCAACATATTTTTTAACTGTAAAGTTACCATCCTTAACAAATTCCTGTTCAAGAAGACAGTTTTCTGAGTAATACTTACCAACTTTACCTTCAACAATTTTAGCCTTAACCTGTTCCGGCTTACTTGCCATCTTAGGATCTTCGTTCATCTGAGCAAGCATGATCTTCTTTTCAGCTTCAATAACTTCAGCAGGAACATCTTCTTTCTTGAGATATGGTGCCTTGAGAGCAGCAAGCTGAAGAGCACAATCTTTACCGCAGGCAAGAACAGCATCTGTTGCGCCAGCAGGTGTTTCAAGGTTAATCATTACACCGATTTTGCCTCCGCCGTGTACATACGGTACAAGAACGCCTTCGAGTCTTTTGAACCTTCTGATATGCATATTTTCACGAATTTTAAGGAAAAGTTCCTGAAGCGCTTCTGCAACAGTTGTGGTGCCACCATAAATCTGCTCAGCATTAAGAGCATCAATATCCGAAGGATTTTTTTCAATAATTGTCATTGCAACATCATTTACAAACTTCTTGAATTCATCATTGTTGGCAGCAAAGTCAGTTTCAATATTTACTTCTACTACTGCACCAACTGTATGGTCAGCATTTGTAAGTGCCATTACAATACCTTCAGCAGCAACTCTTCCTGACTTTTTAGCCTGAGTAGCAAGTCCTTTTTCTCTTAGAAGTACTGTTGCCTTTTCAAAATCACCATCAGCCTCAACAAGCGCCTTTTTACAATCCATCATACCAACGCCTGTCTGCTTACGAAGTTCGGCAACATCCTTAGCTGTAATATTAGCCATTATTTTTTCCTCCAATTAATAATTTATTCAGAAAAACCCGAATATATTTTATATATTCGGGCATATTTTCCATTAATTATTCAGCTGCTTCTTCTGAAGCTTCTTCAGCCTGAGCTTCTGCTTCTTCAGTAACATCCTCGCCCTGTCTGCCTTCAATAATTGCATTTGCAATTGTTCCAGCAATAAGCTTTACAGCTCTGATAGCATCATCATTACCTGGAATTACATAGTCTACTTCGTCAGGATCACAGTTTGTGTCAACAATCGCAACAATCGGAATATTGAGCTTCTTAGCCTCTGCAACTGCAATTTTTTCCTTTCGCGGATCTACTATAAAGAGTGCTCCTGGAAGAGTTTCCATGTTCTTTATACCGCCCATGAACTTTTCAAGCTTTTCAATTTCAAGATTAAGCTTAACAACTTCCTTCTTAGGAAGAAGATCAAATGTTCCGTCTTCTGCCATTGTATGGAGCTGTTCAAGTCTCTTGATTCTTGTCTGAATTGTGTTAAAGTTTGTAAGCATACCGCCCAGCCAGCGTGCATTTACATAATGTGCACCTGCTCTGAGTGCTTCTTCCTTAACTGAATCGCCGGCCTGCTTCTTTGTACCTACAAAAAGTACGCTCTTTCCTTCAGCAGCTATGTCTCTTACAAACATATAAGCCTCTTCAAGCTTCTTAACTGTTTTCTGAAGGTCGATAATGTAGATTCCGTTTCTTTCTGTAAAGATATACGGAGCCATTTTTGGGTTCCATCTTCTTGTCTGATGTCCGAAATGTACACCAGCTTCAAGAAGCTGTTTCATTGATACTACTGCCATTGTAGTTCCTCCTGTTTGGTTTTATTATCCTCCGCTCAACTTAAATCATAAACAACCCGATCAGTCGGGACCGCGTCCTGAAAGTATAAGCGTGCGAATTACCATATAATTATACCATAATTCCCTGCTAAATGCAATATTTTTCACTTCGAATTTTTGCACAAATTATCTATATTAAAGATCTTTGATTTTGTGTAATTGTTACCACATACATTTTCTTGTGAAACAAGAACAGCATCTTTCCCGATCAGCTTGATTTGTTCACAGCTTATTACTATATCTTTTTCCTTTCCAAGAAGCCCATACATGCGCTTTCTTCCAAAGATAATAAAGGCAATTATTTTTCCTGTTTCCGGTTCAAATTCTATATCATCAATATATCCAAGTATTTCACCGTCTTTGATATTTACAACTTCTTTGCATTTCAGCTCAGAAAGACTGCAAATCAAAGCTTATCACCCTTTCGCCTTTTATTCTGTAATTTATATGTTTGAGAATGTCAAATTATATTATTATCAGCAAAAAATGTAATAAGTTTAATGGTACAAAATTCAACAGACATCCCGTAATGTAAGACGGCTGTTTGACTATCTTAATAAAATGTTGCAACATCCTGTTCCGGAGCACCGGTCATGACAACTTCCTTTATGGTAAGAACCGGTCCTTTACCCCTGTAAAGCTTATGCCTTTTTAATGTAATCAAACCTGTTACTTTTACCCATTGTCTTTGTGTCAGCATTGCAGTCTTGTCCCATTCAGCAACTACACAGCAATATGCAATATCATCAGCGCAGCAAGTCATAACATGCCTGCCTACCGCAAATGTCTTATCGGGAAAAGTATTATCTACCGCCACTATACCCTTGAATTTTACCGTTTTTCCATTATATTTTTCCGGTTCTTCCATGATATCACGATACCAGAGAGCATAATCAGTATCTGAAATTTCAATAACAGGAGCATCTATATCAAACGGAAGCGGATCCTGAATATCGTCATATTCAATATTTCCGCCTGTATGCTCATAAATAATATCTGCTCGTCTGCTGCTCCCTCTTACTATCCTATGAAAGTCCATCTTATTCATTTTTTTATCATCAAAACGGTTGAAGACCACCAGGTCACAGGTATTAAGCTTATCAACAACGAGACTTCTCATGTTTGCATTGTACTGTAAAAATGTTGCTGAATCAACAAAGAACATTTCCTGATAAATTGCCCAGTCATCCGGAAGATTCTGAAAAAGCTGAGTGAGCTGCCACATTCCGTTATATTCAACCATTACTCTTTCAGCACCGCATTCATCTGCAAGAGCTTCAAGATTTTCAGGTGTAAGATCATCGGGTTCATCTATTGATCTGATGCAAACATTTTTCATATAGCTAAGTGTAAGATCATACTCCTCTTCCCCGTCTTCGCACATAAGGATCATTGTCTTTTCGCCATTATTGAAACTTTTATCACCGAGAGTTTCCTGAATGAATCTGGTTTTTCCGGATTCAAGAAATCCCGTGAAAAGATATACTGCAATACGAGGCTGTTTATTTGACGGCATAATTCAATACCTCCCTTTATTCTGCACGAAACAGTTTTGCAAGTGCTGATTCATTAATTCCCGAACCAATTACACATAGACGTCCCGTTGTGCCTGCACAGCCTGTTCTGACATCGGGGGATCCGGGAACGTAATCAAAATGAATCCAGCTTCCGTCTGATGCAGGAACAATCCCCTTAGCGCGGAGAACCATGCCATATTTACTTTCATCAGAAAGAGCATTAAGATCGCTTGTTATTTCTTCCATTGTATATGTTTTGGCAGATTCGATTCCCCAGCTGGTAAACACGTCATCTGCATGATGATGTTCATGTTCATGGTCATGATGATGTTCATGGTTATGATCATGGTCATGACAGCCACAGGTACAGTCTTCATCATGCTCATGATGATGATGATGGTGATGCTTATGTTCATCATGATGATGATGTTCATGCTGTTCTTTAAGAAGCTCATTCAGTTCACTGTCAAGAGTATTTTTCTGAGTCATTGCATCAATAAGCTGTTCGCCTGTAAGCTTATCCCAGTCTGTTGTAACGATCGGAGCCTTTTCATTGCATGTTCGCAGACGCTTTACACAGTCATCAAGTTTTTCCTGAGCAAGCCCTGAAGTATGGCTTAAAATCAGACAACTTGCATAAGTGATCTGATTATTGAAAAATTCCCCGAAATTCTTCTGATACATCTTACACTTCTTAGCATCAACAACAGTCGTAAATCCGTCAAGCTCAACATCATGAGCGTCAATATTCCGAACAGCACGAATAACGTCGCTGAGCTTTCCGACACCTGAAGGCTCAATAATAATTCTGTCAGGATGATAGGTTTCAAGAACCTGTTCAAGAGCTCTTCCGAAATCGCCAACAAGACTGCAGCAGATACATCCGGAATTCATTTCGGTGATCTGAACGCCGGCTTCCTGAAGAAATCCACCGTCAATACCTATTTCACCAAATTCATTTTCAATAAGCACAAGCTTTTCATTTTTATAGCCCTCTGAAATGAGCTTTTTAATAAGCGTTGTTTTTCCGGCACCTAAAAATCCGGAAAATATGGTTATTTTAGTCATTATTAATGCACTTCTTTCCTTTTAATTTTCATTTCACCTATAAAGTATAGCACTTTAGCACAGAAGTTGCAAGTAAAATTTCACCTGCAGAATATATCTAAATACAAAAATTTCATTTATATATTAATAAGCATCCTCTTATAATCATACAATTGAACTCTATACGTTCCGTTATACATTATCCGCACTTTCACTGACAAGATTACTTATCCATATTCCTTTTTTTATCAGTATATATCCAACAATCAGCTTAATGATATCAGCCGATTGAATAATCGCATAAATACCTAAAATTGGCAAATTTGTAAGATAACAAAGCAGAAGAGCAGCCGGAATAGGAATAAGCCATGAATATACACTATCAAATAAAAATGTTATAAAAGTTTTTCCTCCCGAACGCAAAGTAAAATAAAGTGCATTCAAAAATCCCTGTACAGGGAAAAATAAAGCTGTAATTGTAATAAACCACTGACCGTAGCTTCTTACAGTATCTGTCGTATCATATAGTTTTGGAAAAAAGCCTGAAACAGAAATAAGAATCACAGTAAGAATAATGCATATTGTTCCTGTAAAACGCATAAGACAGAATGAATCCTTCTGAGCCTTCTCATACTGTGAAGCGCCAAGAGTCTGACCCGTGAGTATTCCGACAGCCGAACCAAGCGCAACAAAAACAACATTAAGAAGATTACATATTGCATTTGAAATATTAAGTCCTGCAACAATTTCAAGTCCTCTTGATGAATAGCATTGTGTAAGTGCAGCCAGTCCTCCGGCCCAGAGAAATTCATTAAAAAATATCGGCATACCTTTTTTTATGATCTTGGCTGTAATTTCTTTGGGAACAATAAATGTTTTGTATACGCTTTTAAGAAATATATGCTTATCGCTGCGTATATGTGCCCATATCACGACAACAAACATTTCAACAATTCTTGCAAGTACAGTAGCAGCAGCAGCTCCGCGGACTCCGAGCTTCGGCACTCCGAAATGTCCGTAAATCAATAAATAGTTAAATATTATATCAATTGCCACAGAAATAATACCGGCAGTCATCGGTTTCACACTGTCTCCTGTTTCTCTGAGACTGCTTGCATAAATCTGAGTCAGTACAAACGGGAAGAGACCTGCAAGCATGATTTGAAGATACTGCTTTGCATAGTTCATTGTAAGTGCACGATCAATTGTTTCACTTTCTCCATGCAAATAGAGTCCTATAAGCGATTCGCCGCAAAAAATAAAAATCAATAGTCCGAATACAAGACAAAATCCGCATATCCAATGTTTGATTCTGAAAGTATTTCTGAATCCTTCAGTGTTACCTTTTCCATAATACTGTGCACCATAGATTCCGGGACCTGAAAGTCCTCCGAATATTGCAAGGTTAAACACAAAAATCAACTGACCCACTATTGAAACAGCCGTCATTGCTTCAGTTCCGAGACTGCCAACCATTATATTGTCAATAAGACCCACCATATTTGTAATTCCATTTTGTATCATCATCGGAACAGCAAGTGCAAGTGCTCTTTTATATATTTCTTTGTTTTTTATCATGTTTTTCCTCCTTATTTTGATAATAGTCGATATGAAATTTTGCGTATATCCAAGGGCTTCTGATAAATATGATGAGCTGTTTACAGACTATTATATCATATCATTTGTATAAAAACAACATTATAATAAAAAGTGACGCAGAGCTGTAAAACTCTGCATCAAATAATCAGAATCTTATATTTTCTCAATCAGCATCCCGGCTGAATGCACTATAAATGCAGCTATCCATGCAATAATACATTGACCTGTCACAACAGCAAATGCCCATTTTCCTCCCAGTTCTCTTTTAATGGAAGCAACCGCCGCAATACAGGGTGTATAAAGCAGACAAAAAACAAGAAGTGCAGCAGCTCCAAGTGTATTAATTGTTTCTGTGATAATTTCAGTTGAACCCATTAACACAGCAAGAGTGGAGACAACGCTTTCCTTAGCCATAAATCCTGAAATAAGGGACGTTGAAATCCTCCAGTCCCCGAATCCAAGCGGACAAAATACAGGAGCAATTATTCCTGCAATTGATGCGAGAATACTGTTTTTGGAGTCTGAAACAACATTAAATTGAAAATCAAACGTCTGCAGAAACCAAATAATTATAGTTGCAATGAATATAACTGTAAATGCCCTTTCCAGAAAGTCCTTTGCTTTTTCCCACAAAAGCTGGCAGACATTTTTTATTCCCGGCATACGATAATTCGGCAGTTCCATTACAAATGGAACCGGTTCTCCTTTAAATAATGTACCTTTCAGCATCAGGGCTGTGAGTATACCTGAAAATATTCCTGTAAAATAAAGCCCTATCATTACAAGTGCACCATGCCCTGGAAAGAATGCAGCAGTAAAAAATGCATATATGGGAAGCTTGGCTGAACAGCTCATAAAAGGCGTAAGCAATATTGTCATTTTACGGTCTCTTTCAGACGAAAGTGTTCTGCTTGCCATGACACCCGGGACTGTACATCCAAATCCTATCAGCATCGGTACAATGCTCCTGCCTGACAGCCCGATTTTTCTGAGAAGCTTATCCATTACAAATGCGACACGCGCCATATATCCGCTGTCTTCAAGCATTGACAAAAAGAAAAACAAAGTAACAATAACAGGTAAAAAGCTCAGTACACTTCCAACTCCATTGAATACCCCGTCTATGACAAGTGAACGCAGAACAATATTTACATTTGCAGATTCAAGAATACTTTCTGTCATGTTTGTGATCCGGGAAATACCGGTATCCAAAAGCTGTGAAAGTGCTGAACCAATAACATTGAATGTAAGCCAGAAAACAATACCCATAATTGCTATAAAAGCAGGTATTGCGGTAAACTTACCTGTCAGTATCTTATCAATTTTACGGCTTCTTGCATGTTCCTTACTTTCATGCGGTTTTACAACCGAAGCATTACATACTTTTTGAATAAACCGAAATCTCATGTCTGCAATTGCAGCGGCACGATCCATTCCTCTTTCTTCTTCCATCTGAAGAATAATATGTTCAACCATTTCCTTTTCATTGCTGCTTAAATTCAATGCTTCAAGTATCAGTTTATCCCCTTCAGCAAGCTTGCTTGCTGCAAAACGAATTGGAATTCCGGAAGCCTTTGCATGATCCTCTATAAGATACATTATGCCGTGTATGCCTCTATGTACTGCACTTCCTTCATCATCTTTGCTGCAAAAATCATTTCTTCCGGGGCATTCCTGATATTTTGCAACATGAATTGCATGATCTGTCAGTTCTGTAATCCCTTCATTCTTTGCAGCAGAAATGGGCACTACCGGAACACCGAGCATAGATTCCATTTCATTTATCATAATTGAACCACCGTTTTCCCGGACTTCATCCATCATGTTCAATGCGACAACCATTGGTATATCAAGTTCCAGAAGCTGCATGGTAAGGTAAAGATTCCTCTCAATATTTGAAGCGTCTACAATATTTATAATTCCTTTCGGTTTATCCTCAAGCAAAAAATTTCTGGTTACTATTTCTTCGCTACTATAAGGAGACATAGAGTAAATTCCGGGAAGATCTGTTATAAGAGTATTACTTCTGCCTTTTATCACTCCGTCTTTCCTGTCAACTGTTACACCGGGGAAATTTCCTACATGCTGGTTTGAACCTGTAAGCCGGTTAAACAGTGTCGTTTTTCCGCAGTTCTGATTGCCGGCCAGTGCATAGGTAAGAATTTCATTTTCAGGAAGCGGATGTTCATCTTCTTTTACATGATATTTTCCGCCTTCGCCAAGACCGGGATGCTGAATATCTTTTCTTCGCTTAATGACGATATTATTCTCGACAGGTTCTTTTATTTTATGTATCTCTATATTTTTTGCGTCATCAATGCGAAGTGTCAATTCATATCCTCGTATTTTCAGTTCCATAGGATCCCCCATCGGAGCATACTTAATAAGTGTTACTTCAGCTCCCGGAATCAGTCCCATATCAAGGAAATGCTGGCGCAAAGCTCCTTCTCCGCCTACTGCCAGAATTTCTGCTGACTTTCCGATTTCCAGATCATTCAGCGTCATCTGTATCCTTCCCTTCTGTCTTGTTTCAAAATAAGTATACAACATAGAAACGAAAAAAGCAATTAATATTCATAAATATTTTTATTCATATTCTTCAAACATACCGTTCAGACTCAGAATTACACATTGATTAAGTCGGGATTTGAACACACTTTCAAATTGTTTTTTTTCATACTCCGCCTTTCCAACAATCGGATCTGCGATAATTACTTTATCTTTTGTGTACCCGATAAGAACAGCCCCATGATCATTGGTGCTGGATTCAACATACCTGCCGCCTTCAACAAACCATCCATCAGGAGTATATCTGTCCTCCATCCCGATCGTCACCCAAACTACCACCGGTATGTTACAGCTTACTATTTTATACAGATCCTGAACATCTGTTCCCGTAATGTCTTTAGCACTCAAAAGACTTTTCTGGTCCTCAAGATAATCATCGGCCGCTTTTACAATTGCTTCAGTACCGCAAATGCAGCCATATTCACTGAACGGATCACCTACAAAATATTTTTCCATATCACTGCCATAAAGCTTTCCGTCACTCCCCCGATAAAATTCAAGAGGAGCTGTCGGAAGATATTTTTCTGCCATGACTGTCTTGTCAACATTATAACCATAAAAATCCAGTATCATGGTCATGGCAGTTATTTCACAGCCCGTAGGAAGCTCAGGCATCTGAAAAACAATCGGGAAATCCTTTATTATGTATTCATCAGGGATCTCGGCTTCAGTTGGAGTTATATATTCTGAACTTTCGATTTCTGCTATGATATTTTCAGTTACTTTTTCATTTTCTTCTTTTATCTGATTTACCTGAAGTGTACTGTTATTTGTGCTTTTACCACATGAAATCAGGATTGCACCCATTATAAATATCAGTACATTTAATGTTATTTTTTTCATGGCACAAATGCTCCTTAGCATATTAAGTAATCAGATTGCATAACGGTTTTTCTAAAAATTTTCTGAAGAATTTTACTGTCCATCCTGTACAAAAAGCTGCAATGACAGTTCCCTCTCTTATACCCTTAATGCTGAAACTGAAAAAAACAATTGAAAGGATAATAGATAATAAAACACAGGAAATATCGAAAAATATTTTCACTGAACCAAAATCCTTTGAAATAGTATCTGAAACAGCTTTTACAAATGCTTCACCGGAATTCATTATAACATTTGCAATAACAGAAAGTGAAATTCCAAAACCAAGAACAATTGTTCCTGAAATTATCATAATCAAACGAACAGGATAGCTTTCAATTTTTATGTATGAAACTATCCACATGCCAAAATCAGTAAAATATCCGAATAAAAATGACAGTGGTATCTGAAGCAATTGTATCCATTGAAATTTTCTTTTCAATATGATGATTTGCCCTACAATCAGTACACAATTCCAGATAATAAGCCAGTTTCCAAGAGACAATGCAGTGAATTTTATGCTCAGCACATTTGCAACTGAGGAAATAGGTGAAACCCCCAGTTCCCCTCTTTTGGTAATTGCAACGCCAAGTGCTGAAATAAACAAACTTATAATAAAAAGAATGTATCTTTTGATCATTTCTTCTACCGTCTTTTTTTCTGTGGTATTTCTCATATAAGTTCCTCCGAGTGATTTAAATTAAAAAACAACAGGCGATGAATTTACTCATCACCTGAAAGAACACCCTTTGTAATTATTTCTATGGCCTGACGATTATTTACTATATTTATAGATGAAAGATTGCCTCCGCATTCTCCATCAATAGTCCATGGAATTTCCTCATCGCATTCAAATCTTATTTTTGAAGTTCTGAATGATTTGATATGTGCAGTATCAAGATCAATTTCAATATTAAGCAAAGAATGAACTGTACGGTTAAGATCAATGATATTTGACGGTGTTTTTATAAGTGTAACCTCATACAAGCCATCATCAAAAAGAAAATTACCAAGTGAAAGAAGACCTGCGACAGATGAGGAATTTGTTACCATACCAAAAATAAAATCGTCCTCAATTACTTCATCATCGGTAGTGATCCTCATGTGATAGGATTTAATACCGCTTATTTTAGTTATTCCATTTATAAGATAAGCAAGATGTCCAAGAATATTTTTTGCTTTTTGTGACGTCTCATAAGTCACATCCACAAAGGCACCAAAAGCAGCAATATAGGTAAAATACTTTTCGCCAAATCCGCCTATATCACATTTGAAAGGAAATCCTTCCATAATACACGAAACAGCTGCCGGAATTGTACGGGGAATACCGATTCCTCTTGCAAAATCATTTGTTGAACCAGTTGGAATATACCCTATCGGAACCTTTCTGTCTGCCATCATAACGCCCTGAATAACTTCATTTAGTGTTCCGTCACCGCCGGAGCATACTATAATGTTAAAGCCTTGCTCACATGCATACATTGCAGCTTCGCATGCATCCATTCGCGCCTGAGTAGGTCTTGCAGTAACTTCATAACCTGCTTTTGTAAATTCGTCTATTACAAAGGCTAGCTTCGGACCAATCGTTGCTCTGCCTGACTGAAGATTAAATATAAAATATAATTTATTCATAATGCTACCCCTTATTACATGCCATAACATAAATTATACATTATTTTCACCAGAAATTCAACATAAGTAAAATTAAAATATTCTTTTTTTCATTAACATTGGATAAATGAGATAAAACTTCGTTTTATTTTTGTTTATTTTGCCGAAATTCCATTTTTGCAAAAAAATGTTTGACATTCCATAAATTATGTGGTATAATAATAAAGCAGTCAGGAAAGACTATGTAAAAGAAAATATACTGGGGTGTCGCCAAGTGGTAAGGCAGAGGACTCTGACTCCTCCATTCCGTGGGTTCAAATCCTACCACCCCAACCA
>JBJEQV010000035.1:0-19657 GCA_051881915.1 Porcipelethomonas sp.
GAACCGGTAGTTTCTATATTGCCTTTTCCTTCAAGGACAAGAACCTCAAGAGGCATCAGCACTCCGCCAACCGATGTCCATGCAAGACCGTTTACAACACCAACTTCATTTTTATCGGATTTCTCATCCGGAAGATATTTTTCAGTACCCAGCCACTGACTTAAATTTGAAGCTGTAAATGAAAGCTTCTGTGCTTTTTCGGCAACGATTTCCTTTGCCGCCTTTCGGCAAAGCGATGCGATAACTCTTTCAAGGCTTCTTACACCGGCTTCCTTTGTATAGTTATCCACTATCTTATAAATTGCCGCATCATTCACCTTCATCTGGGAAGCCTTCAGACCGTGTTTCTTTATCTGCTTCGGAATAAGATGCTTTTTGGCAATGTGGAATTTTTCCTCTCTTGTGTAGCTGCCAAGTTCAATGACTTCCATTCTGTCCAGAAGCGGACCGGGAATAGTATCAGTTGTATTGGCAGTCGTAACAAAAAGCACATGGCTAAGATCAAAAGGTATCTCAATGTAATGATCCCTGAATTCCTTGTTCTGCTCGCTGTCAAGGACCTCCAGCATTGCCGATGCCGGGTCACCCCGGAAATCATTGCCCATTTTGTCTATTTCATCAAAAAGTATCAGCGGATTACTGCTTCCTGCCTGCTTCATTGCGTTCATGATACGTCCGGGCATTGCTCCCACATATGTCTTTCTGTGCCCTCTTATATCTGATTCATCACGGACTCCGCCAAGCGATACTCTCACATACTTTCTTCCGAGAGCCTTTGCAATAGAACGGCCTATTGACGTTTTGCCCACACCCGGAGGTCCCACAAGGCATATGATCTGTCCTGTAACATCCGGCATAAGCCCGTGAACAGCAATGCTTTCAAGTATCCTTTCCTTGACCTTTTTCATGCCGTAATGATCCTTATCCAGAACCTTTGCAGCTTTTGCAATATCGAGCCTTGTCCTGTCCTCCTTGTTCCAGGGAAGCTCAAGGACAGTATCAAGATAATTCCGTATAACAAAAGCTTCCTGAGAGGACTGAGGCATCTTCATAAGTCTCTCCGCTTCCCTGACAAGCTTCTGCTTGTGCTCCTCAGCCATATTCAGCTCAAAGATCTTATCCATATATTCATATGAATCATCAGAAATATCATCTTCCCCAAGCTGCGAGGAAATAACCTTCATCTGCTCACGAAGATAGTATTCGCGCTGATTTTTGTCAACGCTCTCACGGACCTCGCTCTGGATCTCTCTTTCAAGCTCCAGAACATCGACCTCTCTTACAATACAGCCATACAGAAGTCCCAGCTTCTTTATTATGTCAGATTCCTCAAGAAGCATCTGCCTGTCCGTATATTCAAGATTTATGTTATATGCCACATTTTCAAACAGCTGAAAGGGGTCGTACTGACTCATAACTGAACTGACAAGCTCCCTCGGCATTCTCGGCACAAGGCTGCTGTACTGCTCGAAGATCTCTTTGACAGAACGTGAAATAGCAGTCATCTCAACCTCATCAAATTTTGCACGGCTGTAATCCGGCAGCTTTTTCAGACTGCACTTTATCATGCCGTCCTCTTTTATCATGCCGGTCATCTTAGCTCTGCATACACCCTCTACAAGCACACGCACTACATTGTCCGGAGTTTTGAGAGTCTGCCTTATCTCAGCCACCACACCTGTTTTGTAAAGATCTTTTTCTTCCGGCTCATCTGTAAAAACATCCTTCTGAGCCGTGAGAAATACCATTCTGTCACCCTTTAAAGCTTCTTCAACAGCCCTGACTGATATCTCCCTTGCAACATCAAAGTGCATTACAAGTTTCGGAAAACATACCAGTCCTCTCATTGCAACTGCGGGCATATTTATAATATTTATATTGCTTTTTTCCATATTTTATTCTCTATATCCACCTGTTATGCAATATGGATACTCCTTCCCTTTTTTAATAACAGCATATGCCGCTATTATATAACGATACACTATATTATATCCTATTTCTGTTTTTTTTGCAAGTGTTATCACAAACTTAAAGGCTTTTTCTTAAAAATAAATCTCCGGACAGTATACCAGCCGGAGATTATATTCTATCTGTTTTTGATTTTTTCTGCAATTTCCGTAATAACAGCCTGATCGCTCTCAAGCTTTATCTTGTTTTCAGTTCTTGAATACATACCGTCATTAACATCCCAGATTACCGGAATAAATCCATAGTCAGCAGCCATATTCATAATGATGCTGAGACATTCATCGGAAGCCTGATATTTTGAATTGGGCGCAAGTCTCTCAGCCTCATATTTAGCTGTGCATTCACCCACAAACACCTGTATTCCCTTATCGGTAAATGCGCTTTTCAGAAGCTCGCACTGCTCCTTGCTGTATTCGATCCATCTGTCATTGCCGATCTGATTGCTCCAGAAAATACTGTTGTCAATATAGTGAACAGAAACCATTATCCTGTCATCTGTTTCATCTTCCGGAATCAGAAACTCAGGTCCTGTGGTAAGATCAATATTAGTCCAGTAGCCTGAAATTATAAGCATACGGTTTTTATTGTTTCCGCCTGTTTTACGGACAGCATCAACAAACGTCTGATTCATTTCATTAACATAGCTGTAAAGCTCATCCTCTGTAAACGAGTCAGTCTCACGCTGAGACCCCAGACTTTCGTTATAGCCTTCAAAAATCAGATAATCGGAATAATCCTTATAATGTTCCGCTATCTGAGTCCAGATGTTTCCGGCAATCTCAATCGCTTCGCTTTTCTCGTAATTCTTTATTATGAATTCATCAAAGTGATGAACGTTGATCACCGTATAAAGATCATTTTCAAGGCTGTAACCCACGACCTCGTCAATTCGCTTGAACCACTCTTCATTGATCGTGCAGGTTCCGTCATCAGCCATCATATTACCCCAGTAAACAGGGATCCTGAGAGTATTGAATCCGGATTTTTTCACACCATCGACAGCCTCTTTTGTTGTTTCAATGGCTCCCCAGCAGGTCTCATAATTCAGCGGGGTATTTTCACCGATCTCAGCGCATCCGGCTGTTTTGTTGTTTTTATCTTCCCAGTATGCTTCAAATGTATTACCCAGATTAAGTCCTATTCCCATTTCCTGAGCATACTCGGCTGACGTCATGTCAGTCCTCATTTTACCCTTTTCAGCGCTGTCCCTTGAATTGCAGGCAGTTGCCGTAAAAGAAAGAACCATTGCAGCAGCAATGCATATAAAATTTGATACTTTTTTCATGTCAAATCTCCGTTTTAAATTATTATTTACAAAACATCAGCTGTAAATTTCACTTCTCATTATATCACAGAAAAGCATTTTCAGAAATAACATTTTGTGCTTTTTTATATATCAATTAAGCCAAAAGAAAGGTTTCCTTATTATTTTGTATTGCAAAACGTGCAGATCACTGGTATAATAAAACACAAAATGATATATAAGGAGCTTTTCAATGGAAATACACAGCATAGGCTATCACCATCCCCACGACAGAAACTTTATCATAGACAGACCGGACGGTATCGGTTCAAGCTGGCTCTTTCTGCTGTTCAAGACCGAAGCGGTAATAAAGCAAAACGGAAAAGAAACGGCTGTCAGACCAAACTCATTTATAATTTATTCAGGTGAAGAACCGGAATACTATCGTGCATGCAGTGAAGAATATATTGATGACTGGTTTCATTTTACTGTTGAGCAGATGGACATACAGCTTTTCAGCGAGCTGAACATCCCCATAAATAAAGTTACATACATCGGAGATATTTCCGAGATAACCTCCATAATACGGGCCATGACATATGAATTCCACGCTTCCAACATATACAGCGCTGATATTACCGAGCTATATCTCAAAATGCTTTTCTTTAAACTGAGCCGTGTCATTCATTCATCAATAAGAGAGCTTTCTGAACACAGCGCTTCCCGATATGATGAAATGATCAGACTGCGCAGCTTTATTTACAGCAATATTTCTGAAATCGGAACAGTAAGCGATATGGCTGCATATCTTTCAATGAGCAAGTCATCCTTTCAGCACACCTACAAAAAAATATTCGGCGTAAGTGTTATGAATGATGTCATACAATCCCGGCTGAATCATGCAAAAAAAATGCTTTCAACCACCTCATATCCGCTTAAAACAATTGCAAAACAAAGCGGATTCAGCAGTGAGTTTCACCTTATGAGGCAATTCAGAGAAAAAACGGGAATGACCCCTTCAGAATACCGCCGGAAATGCATGTAAAAAACCGTTTTCTTCTAAAATCCGGTTAAAAAATGAAACGCCTGATCATAACACTCCTGTTTTATTATCTATTTCACAAAAACAAAGGATTTCAGTTCAAAAAGACATCTTCCTTTGAAAAATTCACCCATCCATCCTTCATAATCCGTCGTCACTCTGAAATAAACAGCATGTCTGCCTGTAACTTTATTTACAACAGCAGTAACTGTTCCCGAATCATGCCCGACAGCAAAGGAACCTATCTCTTCTCCGTTTTCGCTGTCAATATGGATATGTACGCAGCAGTCACAGCCAAAGCCGTTTACGCATGCGGCAAATTCCATTGTACGGCTTGAAAAATCTTCTCCGAAATCAAAATATTTATACCCGATCACACAATTATCTGTAATGTTTGTGACTACACGCTCAAAAACACTGCGCTCCGTCACAAACGCATCTCCTTTAAGGACGCAGGCAATGTCAGCAGGAGTAATTTCATAAGGTGACAGATTATCAGAAAATCCGAGGGACGTCATTTCAACTTCGGGAATACTGCCGTCAGGCATGATCTCAATTTTCTCGGCGCACCCGCGGCGTGACATTATCGTTGCGTTTGTCATTCTGTGATAAAATACGTACCACTGTCCGTTTATACAGGCAACAGAACCATGATTGTTTCCTCCGGGATAATCCTTTCCGTTATCAATAATATAGCCCCTGTATCGGAACGGACCTGTCGGACTGTCAGACGTTGCATACGCAAGGCGGCTTCCCTGCTTCGGAGAATATATGAGATAATAGGTTCCGTTGATCTTTCTCACAGAGCATGCTTCATAAAACAGTGACTCCTTTTCTGAAAATCCGTTTTCAGGATCGGGCTCACACGGAATAATGTGTTCTGTACACGTACCGTCAAGTATCTCATACATATTTTCACCGTTTACTTCAGCCATAAATGACCGTTCAAATCCGCAGTAAATGTAGACACGGCCATCGTCATCAACAAATACGCCAGGATCAATAAACCAGCCGCTGCAGCATATTTCATCCGGAATGGTATAGCTGTATTTTGAAAGCAGCCTGAAAGGTCCTTCCGGTCTGTCGCTTACTGCAACGCAGCCTTTTGTGTTCACAATATATGCATACAGATAATATTTGCCGTCTTTTTCAACCACATCGGGAGCGAAAAGGCGGTTATTTTCACTTGTCCAGTCAGTATCGGACGGATGATCCCTGTCAGCACGGACATGAAAGATATCACCATGACACACCCATTTTTCAGGGTTGCTCAGGGGCGCACTCCAGCATTTGAGCACATAGTCACAGAAATCGTCCGAACCTGCACTGTCATGAGATCCGTATATATAAATTCTGTCTCCGAACACTCTCGGTTCGCCGTCCGGTATATATTCCCAGAGCGGCAGATAAGGATTAGCCATATTTTTTCCTCCATATTATGTTTGATGTAAAATCTTTTCAGATAATTATACCTAATAAGAGAATATGGGTCAATACCCATATATGTAAAAAAATATTTCCTTTTTTGCAAATTCTGTATCAGAATTCAAATCTGAGGATTTCACAGTTTTTTATACCGAAGCCTGCATACTCTTCATTGCTCATGTCATAAAAATAAGACCGCACGACCCTTGCGATACCATTATGCGCAACAAGAAGATATGTTTTGTCATCGTTTTTAAGCCTGTCCAGCAGATTATAGATTCTCTGCGCCATTTTAAACATTGATTCTCCGCCGCCATAGCAGTCGATAAAATTTCTTTTTGCCTTCCTGAATTCAGCTCCGTCACGGGGAGTGGATTCAAATTTACCGAAATTCTGTTCCCTTAAAAGTTCTTCGGGTTTTAAGGGAATATGCGTCACCTCGGAAATATGCCGCGCAGTTTCAGCGGCTCTGATCAGCGGCGAATACAGAATCTCGTCAATTTTATATCCGCTTTCAAGAATATGGCGTCCAAGCTCTTCTGCCTGTCTGTGCCCTGTTTCAGTAAGTTCAACATCTGTTGCACCGCATATTTTGTTTTCCACATTCCATACTGTCTGCCCATGACGTGTAAAATAAATATATGCCATATTTTCTCCTTTTTTATGAAAGAATTATCTTTTCTATCTCATCCGCCGAAGAAACAATAATTTCAGCGCCGTTTTCTTTGAGAAACTCTCTGTCACGAAAGCCCCAGTCAACAAGAATACTGTCAATACCGGCATTTTTTGCCGTCTGTATATCAACATCCGAGTCTCCTATATAAACCGCTTTTTCCTTAGGGATATCCAGCTTTTTCAGCACTTCATTCACAGCGTCCGGTTCAGGTTTTCGTGCTGTTCCCTTTTTTTCTCCAGCAGAGCAGTCGAACATCCCGTCAAAGAATTTCACACACAGTTCCTGTACAGCATAATCAGCCTTGTTTGACACAACAGCCGTCCGGCATCCTGCCTTTTTCAGATTCTCAACAAGTGCCGCAATACCCTCATAGGGCTTGGTCTTATCATAGCAGTGGACCTTATAATGCTCTGTAAAATCAGAGTAAACCCTGTTTTCATCCGCTTTTTCCGTGCCCGACGGCACACCTCTTTCAATCAGCTTTCCTATTCCGTTGCCCACAAATCTCCTTACCTCATCAATGGTTCTTTCGGGGTATCCGGATTTTTTCAGGGCAAAATTCAGACTGTCTTTCAGGTCTTCAAGAGTATCCAGAATAGTCCCGTCCATATCAAAAACTGCAATATCGTATTTCATATCCTGTCTCTCCTTTTTCAGCTGAGAGCTGATAAAATTTCATAAGCGATCGTTTCCGTTGTAACGTCATAATCATTTCTGTTTTCAATGAGAACTGCAAATGCAATGGGAAAGTCCTCATCATCCACAAATCCGGTAAGCAGTGAATTTTCCTCCTCGCCGTCCTTCACCTGTGCCGTACCGCTTTTTACTCCGAGAGTATATCCGGGAATTTTACCGGTATAGTTTTCCCCGTTTGCAAGCATTATCTCCTTTACTTCCGAAGCAGTATCTGCCGAAAACATCTGTTCGGAATATGATGTTTCTGCCTTGTCAACAGTTCTTCCGTTTACGTTTGTAACATGATCGATAAGGTAAGGCATAGTCGATTTTCCGCTTTCATTTGCTATCGCGCTCTGCCACATCATCATCTGACAGGGGCTCACCATACTTGTGCCCTGACCGATACAGCTCCACTGCGTATTGAATTCATTTTTATCCTCAAGATCCGTTGAAGCTCTTGCGCAGGTTATACCGTTAATATCAAAATATCTGTCTTCGGCTCCGTTGACCGCATAGCCCATTTTTGTATATGCTGTTTCAATATCTTCAAGATTCCATGAAGAATCCTCCACAAGCTGTGCAAAAAACGGATTGCAGCTGTTGGCGAAAGCTTCGATAATATTCTGTGTTCCGTGGCCGTAAAGGTTATGACATTTAATGTCCTTGCCTGTGATATTGGTGTATGTGCCGCTGCAGGTATAGGACTTTTCCAGCAAGGCATCTTTTCCCATGGTTTCCAGCGCTGCTGTAAGAGTGGATATCTTCTGTGTCGAACCCGGAACTGTCTTATAAAACGCCTTGCAGAGAAGGCTTCCCTCCTCAAGATCTGCATAGCCCGTTATGGGATCAACAGACGGACGGCTTACACACACAAGAATCTCTCCGGTTTTATAGTTGTATGCAATAGCGCAGCCGTTTTTCCCTTCAAATGCCGTATAGACAGCTTCATTTGCGCTGTGGTCAAGAGTTGAATAGATCGCAGCTTTTCCGCCCTTTGACGTTATTCCTGAAGTAAAGCTGTAATTACTCAGAGCCTCCATATTATTTGCAACAAGAGTATTTGTCATCTGTCCGCTGGCATCTCCGATGAGATTTCCCACATCTTTGAAATGACCCTGGGGGTAATCCCCCTCTGCTGCATCGTCATCAAAAAGGATCTCGCCGTTTCTGTCATAGACAAATCCCAGATTTCTTGAACCCGAATTGCTTATATAAAACGAAGCTTCCGTCTGGATTTTCACAATAAGAATAATCATTCCTGCAATAAAACACAGGAGCATAGCCGATATAAGGCGGCTTCCTCGTTTCAGGCTTTTCATACTGTCCCCCTGTTCTGCTGATGATTTACAGGCTTTTTAGGTACCGGAAATACAGCCGATTGTCCTGCTTTCAGCAGACCTGCCATAAATCCGCATGCGATCATGGAGCTTCCTCCCTTTGAAATAAACGGTATAGTAACGCCTGTAAACGGAATAAGATTGCACGAGCCGAAAATATTCAGAGCAGTTTGTGCAATAAATACAGCTGCAACACCAACGGTAAGAGTTGTGTGGTAATATGAACGTGGAGTATTTATAAGTGCTGTCACTAAAAGAAGCATAAGCATAAATACTGCCAGAAGAGCAGCAAGAAGCCCCCAGTCCTCGCTGATGGATGAAAAAATTATATCAGTATCAGAAGCGGGTACTTTATAAAGTCTTCCCTGCCCCGGTCCCTTTCCGAACCAGCCTCCCTCTGCAATGGCAATAAGAGCCTGACACTGCTGCCATCCGTTTCCGTCCTGCTCACTCCAGATATCAACTTTCAGTCTGTCCTGAACGTATGCCGGAGCAAATTTCAGAGCGACTATGAGTGCGACAACTCCTGCAGCGCATATTCCGATTATGAGCTTTTTTGAAAGCTTCGCTTTTGGATAGCAAATGCGCATCATGAATGCACAGGCAGCAACCGCCATGAATGTCGGCAGGCTTCCCAGATCCCTGCACCACCACTGCAGAAGCAGTATCACACCCGTAAGCCCTGCGATCATAAGATTATCGTATACAACCCTGATGCCGAGTATTTTTTTCTTGTTCTGCTGTGCTGCAAGTGATGTGGCACAGATGATAACAAAGACCGGTTTGAGGAATTCCGAAGGCTGAATTGTTATAAATCCAAGATCGATCCACATTCCCCGGCTTCCTGTCAGCAGAAGTATGCATAGTATTATCGCACCCGCAATACCATAGAAAATGTATTTATGCTTTTCGATAAAGTCATAGTTTCTTGTCAGCATAAAGCCAAGCTGCATAAACACAAGGGCTGACACACAGAAAATAAAATGCTTGAAATCAAATCCTACCTTTCCTAAACAGGACTGAAAGATCAGACTCATATTCAGAATAGTTATCATCAGGATATCGACTGTATATGTATTCTGCTTTAAAAATTTCAGAATAAAGAAATAAACAATGTCGGAAACAAGCACAACTGAAGAAAGGATCATAGGGGCAGTAATGCTGTCATAGCTCCCCTTTGCAAAAACTATTGCAAGCATGGAAATATGCGTAAGAAGGGAAAGCATTGTTATCCCCGTATATGAAAGACCGTTATTGAACATTAGGGCGCATCCTCCTCAGATAAAGAATTTTTTTGCCGATCCTGATTTCATCATTTGGTCTCAGCCGGACTTCACTTATTTTCTGCCCGTTGACATATGTACCCGACTTTGAATCAAGATCCCTGAGCGTCCATATACCGTTGTCAAGGGTAAGAAGGGCATGATATCTTGAGACAGCCATATCCGGAAAGCGCAGATCCACAGAAATGTGCCGCCCAAGCAGTATCTCCTTTGAATTGAGAGTAAACATAAAATTCTGTTCGGCGTCTGTAAGCACCATATGTCTTGCAGATCTGCTCCACTGCTTCTGTATGATTTTTTTCTCCTTTGTACAGAAACAGATAATTACAAGAGCACATATATCTATAACGACCAGCGCCAGAGCAGTCACAATTTCCTTGAATGCCGAAAGTTTCTCAGCAAATTCTCCGAGAAATTCCGTAAAGTTGTCCATATCCGTCAGATCTCCTTTCGCAGCTGTAATTTGCATTTATCCGATCTCAGTATATTATAGCACCAAAAACACGGTTTCGTCAACGGTCATACAACAGATACCCCGAACATAAAAAGCGAAGAATCAGTTATAAAATGCAGCTTTTAACATTTTGTCATAAAGTTGTAAATGAATTAATACCAAAAACAGTTGAATTCCTATAAGTAATATTGTATAATATTTATGCAAAGAACGTGACACTTCTGTCATAATTATTAATTGATGTGAGTGAGGTAATAATGTATTACTGCTGCGGTATTACTGACAAAGGCATAATGAAGCACAATGAGGACGCTTTTATGATCGGAAAAAAGGTCATGTCCTCCGGCAGCATTGACTTTATGGTGTCTGCTCCGCTTATGGCTGCTGTCTCAGACGGCGTTTCAGGAGAAAATTCCGGTGAGCTTGCTTCCTTCAAATGTCTTGAGTTTTTAAGCAACATTAATTTCAGTTCTTCCACAAACCTGAAAAAAGAGATTATGAATATACACAGCCAGCTTTCAGCCCTGGGAGTGCAGGACAGCAGCACCCACAATATGCAGGCAACACTGTGTGCCATCGCCATCGATGAAAATGATAATATTTATACTGTCAATGTAGGCGATTCGAGAATGTACCGATACAGAGGCGGAGATATACGTCAGATTTCAAAAGACCAGTCGCTGGTGCAGATGCTTTACGATGAAGGAACCATAACAGAATCGGAAAAGAAAAATCATGTTCACAGAAACATAATTTTTCCGGTTATGGGAAATGTTTCATCCAGGCCAAAGCCGGATGTGCATAATCTTAATGATGTTATGAAATACGGCGATGTTATACTTATCTGTTCTGACGGGCTTTCTGACTATGTAAGCTGTACGGAAATGGAAGATATACTTGCACTTCCTGTAAAGCTTCCCAAACGCCTTGAAAAACTGGTAAGGCTCGCCATTGACAACGGAAGCACGGACAATATTACAATTGCGGCGCTTTGCTGCTATGACTGAAAATAATTTTCCATTTATACAATAAAAAACTGCTGAGGAGTATACCTCAGCAGTTTTTCTTTACGATATTACAAGTTCATTTCCATTAAAATCAAGCGTCAGCGTTGTGCCAGGTGCAACGTCATCTGCAATGATCTTCTTTGCGATAAGTGTCTCTGCTTTTCTCTGAAGGAATCTTCTGAGAGGACGTGCGCCATAATTCGGATCATATCCCTGTTCTATGATATGATTTTTAGCACTGTCTGTGACCTTAATATCTATCTGCTTGTCTTTAAGACGAATTCTCAGATCGTCAAGCATAAGATCAACAATACTATAAATCTCTTTCCTGGTCAGCGGCTTGTAGAATACTATCTCATCAAGACGATTGAGAAATTCCGGTCTGAACTGCTGCTTCAGAAGGGTATCGACCTGACTTCTTGCTTCATCGGTGATCTCACCGTTTTCGTTGATGCCGTCAAGAATATAAGGCGAACCAAGATTTGAAGTAAGAATAATAATTGTATTTTTAAAGTCCACCGTTCTGCCCTGAGAGTCCGTAATGCGTCCGTCGTCAAGCACCTGGAGAAGAATATTGAAAACATCGGGATGCGCCTTTTCAACCTCGTCAAGAAGGATAACAGAATACGGTTTTCTTCGTACAGCCTCTGTAAGCTGACCGCCTTCCTCATATCCCACATATCCGGGAGGAGCTCCGATAAGACGGCTCACGCTGAATTTCTCCATATATTCGCTCATATCGATCCTTACGATATTATGCTCATCATCAAAAAGCGATTCTGCAAGAGCCTTTGCAAGCTCAGTTTTTCCCACACCCGTAGGACCTAAGAAAAGGAACGAGCCGACAGGTCTGTCCGGATCCTGTATTCCCGCACGGGATCTGAGAATCGCCTGACTTACCTTTTCAACTGCTTCGTCCTGACCGATAACTCTCTTATGAAGAATATTTTCAAGATTCAGCAGCTTTTCGCGTTCTCCCTCCATAAGCTTTGACACGGGTATTCCTGTCCAGCGGCAGATAATTCTTGCGATTTCTTCATCAGTGACCTTATCACGAAGCAGAGAATCGCCGCTTTTTGCTTTTTCTGCAATCTTTTCCTCTTCTTCAAGCTCTTTTGTGAGCTGAGGAAGCTTGCCGTATTTCAGTTCAGCAGCTTTGTTCAGATCATATTCACGTTCAGCCTTTGCAATATCGGCATTTACCTTTTCAATGTCCTCACGGAGCTTCTGTACTTTCGATATCGCATTTTTCTCGTTTTCCCATTTTGCCTTCATTTCATTGAAGCTGCTTCGCATTTCCGCAAGCTCTTTCTGTACCTCTGCAAGATGTTCGGCTGAAATTTTGTCGTTTTCTTTTTTAAGAGCTGCCTCCTCAATTTCATGCTGAATGATTTTTCTTGAGATCTCGTCAAGCTCTGTCGGCATGGAGTCAATTTCAGTTCTTATCATAGCACACGCTTCATCGATAAGATCGATAGCCTTGTCGGGGAGAAAACGGTCGCTTATATATCTGTCAGACAGCGTTGCAGCAGCAATAAGCGCCTGATCATGGATCTTGACACCGTGGAAAACTTCATAGCGTTCCTTCAGCCCCCTCAAAATCGAAATGGTGTCCTCAACTGTCGGTTCATTTACCATAACAGGCTGAAAACGTCTTTCAAGAGCAGCATCCTTTTCGATATACTGCCTGTACTCATTGAGTGTTGTTGCGCCGATACAATGCAGTTCACCTCGTGCAAGCATTGGTTTGAGCAGATTTCCTGCATCCATTGCACCGTCTGTTTTTCCGGCGCCTACGATTGTGTGGAGCTCGTCGATAAACAGGATGATCCTTCCTTCACTTTTCTTTATCTCGGAAAGAACCGCTTTCAGACGCTCTTCAAATTCACCTCTGTACTTGGCTCCTGCAACAAGCGCGCCCAGATCAAGAGAGAAGATCTTTCTGTCCTTCAGACTGTCAGGAACATCACCTGCAACTATCCTGAGTGCAAGTCCCTCCGCAATAGCAGTCTTTCCGACGCCCGGCTCGCCTATGAGAACAGGATTATTCTTCGTTTTACGTGAAAGTATCCTTATAACATTTCTGATCTCGCTGTCTCGTCCGATAACCGGATCAAGCTTATTGTTTCGTGCAAGCTCAACAAGCTCCTGACCGTATTTTGCAAGAACATCATATGTCTCCTCAGGATTCTGACTCGTTACCTTTGCGTTTCCTCTTACCTCCATAAGAACTGAAAGAAACTTATTTTTGTCGATCGAAAATGCTCTGAAAATTTCTTTCAAATTTGAATTGGCTGTTTCAATAAGCGAAATGAAAATATGCTCAACAGAAACATATTCATCCTTCATATTTTTTGCGGTATTTTCTGCTTCCACAAGAGCCTTGTCTGCATCCTGGGAAACATAGACTGTTCCGCTCTGTCTTCCGCTTCCCGAGACCTTCGGCATTGCCGAGATTTTCTGAAGAACCGCATTTGAAAGAGCCTGACAGTCAATATTCATTTTAGTCATAAGCTGCGGGATAAGCCCGTTTTCCTGGTTTAGCAGAGAATATAGGAGATGTTCCTGGTCAATGGCGTTGTTCTGATATTCAACAGCCATATTCTGAGCTGCCTGAACAGCTTCAAGGGATTTCTGTGTGAATTTCTGTGCATTCATAAAATTACCTCCTAAATAATAATCATATTTTCAATATTTTTTTTATAACAGTTTTCCATTTCCGATCCGGTAATATTCAGATTGTCAATACCTGCAAAATAAATTTTCATTACCTCATCAAGAACGGTAATATATTTGCTTATGGCTTTTCCTGCGTCACTGGCGGAAAGTGAATCAGTAACAGAGGACAGCTGAAATGCCCTTACGAATTTGCCGCCCGTCAGTTCATATTTAAGCCCGTTCCGGAAAAATCCGCTTATATATCTTTCCTCCAGCTGCTGCCATAGTCTGAAAAAAACATCAAGTGCACTGAGCAGTGATGCGCTTTGCGTCCGCATTGAAACTGACAGCATGCCGAACACGTCATCCTTCTGTTCCCTCAGAAGCTCCACTCTGTACCGTATTGTCGGCTTGTACTTGTATCTCAGCGGGCTCCTTATTGACATAAGTGCGTCCGACCCCTGAAGCTGTATCTGAAACTGATTATCCATCATTTCCCTTACACTGTCAAAAATACTTTTCATCCGTTTTTCAGGAGTCATATATGAAACACGCTCGGCAAGTATCTGGTTTATAAGATTGGAACGGCTTGTTCCGGTCCTGTACGCAAGCTCGTCAACTGCACTTACGACATCATCGCTGAGCACTATGCTGTAAACACTTTTTTTCATTTCTCTTCCTCCTTTATCTGTATTATATCACGCTTTCTATAACTTGTCAAGCATATTATATAATTTTATTTGCAAATTATATTATAGAGTATAAAAAAACAGATAAGCTTGCGCTTATCTGTTAAATGAAAAATTATCCGGATTAACCGAAAATATCTTCAAGATCATCAATTACATCATCATAATCATAGTCATAATCATAATCCCAGTAGCTGTCGCTTATAAAGCTGTCAAGAACGCTGGGACAGTACCATTCGCCGTCAACCTTGTAAACATAGAATGTGGAAGTGTTTTTTCTTGAACCCGAGTCGTCGCCCTTGTATTTTTCTCTGACAGTAACTTCGTAGCCCTTTGAAACATCAACCTTTTCTCCGTATGTATACTTGATAGATTTTTCCAATGATTTAAGCTGTCTGTTGCTTACTGAATCCTTATCGACAATTTCAAGCTCATATTTAAAATCATCGCCGTATTCGTCTTCATAATAATCCAGTTTTTCTTCAAGGATATCATCAAATTCTTCAATAATCTCTGATTTTTTGTAATCATCAAAAACAGAATCCATAATAAAATCAGGGATCACCTTGTATATGTATTTACCCTTACCGGAATTGATAGCGTCCTCATAATTTGACAAAGGCTTCTTATATGCACCTGCTGAAAATACAACTCTCAGAACAATCAGAATAATCAGGACTGCCAGTGCACCTGCTGTTATGATAAGTGCCTTTTTCTTCTTCTCGGGATCCATATTCTTTATCTGGTCAATGTCTATTTTTGGCATTGAAACGGAAGCTGTTCCCTGATTTACATTTGTTTCAGATGCGCCTGTGTTCACATTTGCCCCCGGTGCCGGATTCGGATTTGCGGGCTGCGGGTCAGCTATATTGTTCTGAACTGCACCGCATGACGGACAGTTTGCGGCATTATCATCAATCTGTGCACCGCACTGCATACAAAATTTACTCATTGAATTAAACCCTCCAATAATATTATTAATATAAATATATTACCATATTTTCCGGTCAATGTCAATCAGACCAGACAACAAATCAGCATATTTCATCTATAATTTTTTCAAGTGTTTCCATTGCGAGGTCATAATGAAGCTGTGTATCTTCCTCTGAGCTGATTGTATTTGTAACCTTTCGCACACCTATATACAGATCATCTGGTATCTCCCCTTCAAATCCTATAAGCCCGGCAAATTTTGTGTCTTTAAGATAAAGCCTGCATCCATCGGTGTAAGGACAGTCCGGATAAAGACTTTCAAGGTTTTCAAGAGTCGTTTCAGGCATTATCAGTTCATCAGTCTGTGAATCTGCGATCAGGAGCATCGATTCTCCCATCTGAAATTCAGAGGAAAGCTTTGTGAGGTTAGTGTCATATGCTCCGCCGAGTCCGACCTGTGTATCATAATTTTCGGAAATTGGTATATACAGTATATTTGCATATTTTTTTCCGTCTTCATTATAGTCGTCTATACATCCGTTCAGGAATTCTGTCATATTGTCATAACAATAGTAAAGTTCAACATTATCTGAAAGGAGCATAATGTTAATATCTGTTTTGACCGAAGTAAGAGAATCATAAATCAGAAATCCGGCCACAAGTACAAAGAACGACGCAATTCCCAGCCACCACTTGCTGTGATACAGAAAATTTTTGAATTTCTGCCATAGAGTATAGTTTTTCTTCTCATCCGGTCTGAGGTCAAGCTTATCTGAATCTGATATAACGCCCTGTCTGAGCTTCAGGATCTCAACCTTTTCCTCTGCAAGTACCTGCTCGTACTGTTCACGCTGCTTTTCTTCCTTTTTTTTCTGACTGCGAAGCTGTTCTTCGTGCTCGCGCTGTTCCTTCTCATTTACTTTGCGGACAGTATCGATAATACCAGGTTCCTTTTCTTTATTTTTCTTTTTATTTTCCTGCATAAAAAACTCCATTCACAAAAACAGGGATACAAATAACATATGTATCCCCGTAAGACTTATGATTCATTCCCCCACATCAACTAATACATTATAGCATAGTTTTCTGTATTGAGCAATAGTTTTTCAATATTTTTCATTCCAGTCCGGGAAGCGAATCAACTATCTTCAGCCCGAATTTTTCCGCCATTTTAATACATGCATTAATACCGTCATCAAAGGAAAGCCTGTCAGGAGTATGAGCGTCACAGCCTATTATCACGGAATTTCCCGTTTCAGCAGCGATCGAAAGAAATTTTTCTGAGGTATAGTGTCTGTTTTCAACAACCCCAAGCAGATTTATTTCAACAGGAATATTTTTTTCTTTAAGATACCGGCACAGCCTTTTAAAGTGAAATTCGTAAATTTCATAACTTCCGGTAAAGTTAAAAAGATCAGGATGAGCAAGATAAATATATTTCCCTGTTTCCATTCCTTCAATTATCAGGTCAACGTATTTTTTCAGTTCAGTTTCGCTCTCTGATGGAAATCCGGTGTATGGCGCACAGGGTTCTTTCCCTGTGAAATGCTCACCCAGGATCATATAATCAACAGGATAATCACTAAGAAGCCGGTTCTGGGCCTCCATAAGCCCGGGAATATATTCTGATTCAAATCCGGCATATATCTTTATATCTTTTCTGTATTCATTTTTCAGCTTTTCCATTGAACTGAAATAGTCATCAAGCTGTGAAGGCAGCATTCGCGTCCCTGAAACATATCCGTCCTCAAATATCCATGGACAATGATCGGAAAATCCAAGTATTTTCATTCCGCTGCTGATGGCAGCTTCGACATATTCCTTATCTTCGCCCCATGCATGCCGGCAGCGGAAGGTATGCGTATGATAATTTGCAAGCATAGTTTTTTCTCCGTTTTCTTCTGAGTTTCAAGCGGCAAAAATCCGGATGTGCAGATACATCCGGATATAATGCTTATTTGAAATAGCGTACGCCGTTTTCAAAGATCCTCTGATCCTTGTTTCCTGCCACGTTTTTGCATACGTCATAGCCGATACGCTCACTGTGTCCCATTTTTCCGAGAACACGTCCGTCTGGTGATGTGATACCCTCAATAGCTTCCATTGAAGTATTCGGATTATATCTGATATCCATAGACGGTCTGCCGTTGAGATCAACATACTGAGTTGCGATCTGACCGTTATTTGCAAGCTTCACAATAAGCGACTGCGGAGCAACAAAGCGTCCCTCGCCGTGTGAGATCGGGATCGTATGAAGATCGCCCACATTGCAGTCAGCAAGCCATGGAGACTTGTTTGAAGCGATCCTTGTTGTGACCATCATAGACTGGTGTCTTGCTATCGTATTGAATGTAAGAGTCGGAGACTCGTTTGTCATGTCGGTGATCTCACCGTAAGGCACAAGACCCAGCTTTATAAGTGCCTGGAATCCGTTGCATATACCCAGCATAAGTCCGTCCCTGTTGCGCAGCAGCTCGTGAACGGAGTCCTTGACCTTCGGATTTCTGAAGAAGGCAGTAATGAACTTTCCGCTTCCGTCCGGCTCGTCACCGCCGCTGAATCCTCCCGGGATCATAACGATCTGTGACTGACCGATAAGCTTTGCAGCTTCATTTACGGATTCTTCGATTGCTGACGCGCTGAAATTCTTTATAACAAGTATCTCCGGCTGAGCGCCTGCACGCTCAAATACCCTTGCTGTATCGTACTCACAGTTTGTACCAGGGAATACAGGAATAAGAACTCTCGGCTTTGCTGCCCTGATTGCAGGAGCAAGCCGTTTATCCGACTTGTACTCATAAGTTTCAACCGCTGAAAGTGCTGTCTGGATTCTGCACGGGAACACAGGTTCAAGCTTGCTTTCCCATGTTTTCTGGAGCGAATCCAGAGAGAGAACATAGTCTCTTGCGAAAATATTGTACTCAGCAGTAGTCTTTCCGATTATATTTTCATCATCCTGTGCGTCACCTTTCAGCTCAATTATAAATGAACCGTAGCAAGGCATGAACAGCTCGTTTTCACTGAGTTTTTTACTGAATTCAAAACCGATTCTGTTTCCGAAGCACATTTTGGCAATACCCTCGGCAATACCGCCGCCGGAAACTGTCCAGACAGCTGAAGCTCTGCCGCTTTCGATCATATCCTCGACCTTTTTGAAACATGCCTTTACACTGTCGAATACAGGAAGCTTGTTTTCATCATATTCCGGAGTGACAGTAATAACTGTACTGTCTGCGTTTTTGAATTCAGGCGAAACGATTTTACCGCTTGACGCAGTAGAAACGGCAAAGGAAACAAGCGTAGGCGGAACATCTATATTTTCAAATGTTCCGGACATTGAGTCCTTTCCGCCTATAGCGCCGCAGCCCATTTCCAGCTGAGCCCTGAATGCGCCGAGAAGAGCAGCCATAGGCTTGCCCCAGCGTTCCGGATTATTCTGTGTTCTTTCAAAATATTCCTGGAATGTCAGCCAGCAGTGTTCATACTTACCGCCTGCTGCCACAACCTTTGCAATTGACTCAACGACTGCCGAAACAGCACCGTGGTAAGGGCTTTTTTCACTGATAAACGGATTATATCCCCAGCCCATTACCGAACAGGTATCTGTCTGACCATGAAGCACCGGTATCTTGGCTGCCATAGCCTGTGCCGGAGTAAGCTGATATTTTCCGCCGAAAGGCATAAGAACGGTCGAAGCACCTATGGTCGAGTCAAACTTTTCAACAAGACCCTTCTGCGAGCAGACATTAAGATTAGCCATAAGAGCGTCCCAGCCTTCAGGATTATCTGTATATGCGCAGAGCATATTTGTATCAGGCTCTTTGATCTTTACGTCCGTATACTTTGGTGCGCCGTTTGAATTAAGGAATTCTCTTGAAACGTCAACAATCGTAGCGCCGTTCCAGTTCATTTTAAGTCTTGGTTCTTCTGTTACATCGGCAACAACTGTTGCTTCAAGGTTTTCCTTAGCAGCCAGCGCAAGGAATTTTTCAACATCCTCCTTTGCGATAACAACAGCCATTCTTTCCTGTGATTCGCTTATTGCGATTTCCGTACCGTCAAGACCCTCGTATTTTTTCGGAACAGCGTTCAGATTAATCACAAGACCGTCTGTCAGCTCGCCGATAGCAACGGAAACACCGCCTGCGCCGAAGTCGTTGCAGCGTTTGATCATTGAAGTTACTTCAGGATCCCTGAAAAGTCTCTGAAGCTTTCTTTCCTCCGGAGGATTACCCTTCTGAACCTCTGCACCGCAGTGTTCAAG
>JBJEQV010000036.1:0-19647 GCA_051881915.1 Porcipelethomonas sp.
TGCACACATTGATGCAGAACGAAGGCAAGATTTTCCTAACAGGTGTTGCCGGTGCTGGCAAGAGCGAGCTTGTCCGCACTTATGCGAAAAAGTATGCTTCAGAGTATGCCCATGTCGGATATTTTAATTACAATGAATATCGTAACGGCATAGCTGATATTATAGCAAATGTCCTGCCGAACATGGCATTTATCCGCAGCGATATTGAAGCTCTCTATGAAGAAAACCTTGAACTGCTGTCGTCATTTGGTAAAAATCTTCTGCTCATCATCGACAACTATAATGTCCCTGGCGACCATGACTCTAAACTGCCTGATCTTCTTGAATTGGAATGTGACGTTATTTTCATTTCCTATTCTCACTATGACGATGATTTTACGGTATATGATCTGACAGAGTTCAGAACATTCCGTGAATCGTATGATCTGATAAAGCAGTTTTATCCGTTTGATGAGAATGATCCTGATATAAAATTCAAAATGCACCGTCTTGCGTTGATAACAGATAAATATCCGTTTTCATTGGAGCTGTGCGCCCGTTCAATGAAAAGAGGAACCGACACGCCCGATACCTGTGCAGATGCCCTTGTAGGAGGAATCAAGAATATGAAAGCAAGAATCCCTGCCAATAAAGACCGTATTCCAAAGACTGATACACACTATCGTCATATTGAGAGCCTTTTCAGAAAAGCAGACCTCACTGTTACCGATAAATATGTTTTGTCATATATGCGATTCATGCCTGAATCCGGCGTTCCTAAAATGCTGTTTCAGAAATTGACAAGGCTCATAGACTTCACTGAGATCGACAAGCTGATTGACCTCGGCTTTATCCATGATAACTCTGATGGCACGATTTCCTTATCCTCTATTGTACGGAAGCTCGTTGAAGCCGATTATGAGATCAAGCCCGAAGAAATGCTTGCGTTCGGCGAGACTTTGTTTGCTATGGATACAAGTGAAGCTCCCAAAGATGTGCTTGCTGAGATTGCAGGCAATATTTCACCCCTGAAATATCTGCTGATGATTGAAAATGATGTTTTTGTAGCATATCATCTGCTGTTTCAATTCTATTTCAAGCTCGAAAGAAATTTTGATACTGATATGGCTCTGAGTTGCTTGGCTATGCATTATAATAAGAACATTTTCAAACACCGCCTGATGTATCAGTCAGACAAGGCACAGTTTTTTGAACGTATCAAGGGCGCTGAAAATTTTGATTTTATCAAGCAGGCTATTGAAAATACCGAGACCAATCCTCGCTGGCACGCTCACGAGGACGGCAAGGAAACGCCCAGTGAGCCGCTTATCAGATCATCCATTGTTTCGGAAGAAGATGCCGAGATTTTCGGATTGAATGATAAATGATCAGATAAAATCAAACAACCTCAGCAACATATCTATCACTACCGCAACAGGTGCCGCATAGTAAAGAAGATCGCCTATCGTTCTGACAGTACAGAAACGCTTCACCGATTTGTCGATCTCTTTTGAAGCTCTCTCTGCGGCTGCTGTTGCTTTCCTCACGTTTTTTGTGCAGACATTGATCTCCCTTTCCATATCATCACAGGTATCGTAGAGATACTTCTGCACCTCTCTGAAAGTCAGTTCCTGCTCGGTTTTGAACTGATAGTAAATATCCCTCGTGACCTCAACGGTCGATGCCTTTACGCTTTTTGCGTACTGGTTCTGTATGTTCAGGTTCTGAAGCTCTCTTTCGGCTGACTTTTGCATTTCTGCGTTTATAGCTATCGAATAGCTCTTCAAAAGTTGGCACATCTTTAGCGTCGCCGTTACCAGAAGCAGCACCCTCTCGTCCCTCTGAGCGTCCACCGAGGATACTCCGATCTCCTCCGCCATTTCCCGTACTCTCGTTTCTATTGCGTCCAGTTCCGGTAAAGGCGCTGCCTGTTTCGTGGTTTCCATCTCTGTTTCCTCCTGCATCTGTAATGCCTCCGCTTTTTTCTTGGCTACATATCGCTCCTCCAGATGTTTCTGTGACTGCCGCCGCATTTCGTTGGTTATGTAGGCTCGTTTCTGCACCTGTTGCGAATGATCCGATGTAGGTTCTTTCGTTGTTGGCTGCGAGGACTTCGGCTCTTTCGGCTTCTTGTCCTCGCTGTACTTTGGTAAGCTCATATTCTATTCCTTTCACTGTGTAATTGTCACCCAGCTTACTGCCTCTGACCGAGACGAGTTTACCGTTTTTGTCGGTATATTCGGGGTGACGGTAAGATATGGTGTTGCCCTTGACACGGCACTCCACATGATAATGCTTCATCAGGGCATTGACCACATCTTCTAAGGTTCTGTTATTCGGATCGGCACACTCTATTCTGATGACCTCTCTCAGCTCGTCCTTGAAAGTCTCCTTGCCTTTGGCTTTCATCTGCTTTTCGGCAAATGTTTCCTTGTCGGGGCTGTCATCGAGATCGTGATTGTAATATTCCTCTCGCATTGAATGTACAAGTCCACGCTGCTGACATTGCTCTCCCAGATACTCGCACATATTATATAGGTCTTTCTCGTTACGGCGGAATGCCTTGCCTGTCTCGGTATGACAGTTGCCTATGAGAAAATGTGCGTGAGGGTGAGGCTTGTCGATATGGACGGCGAACAACACCTCATAGCCTTGAAAAAACTTCTCGGCAAAGGCTTTCGCTATCCTGAAAACTTCCTCGTTGGTCAGCTTATCCCTGTCCTCCGGAGAGAATGATATGGAAATTTGATAACAGAGGTTCGCATTGCTGGAGTTACGCTTGCCGAACAGCTTTCTTGTAATTATAACATCTCTTGGAAAATTATCACGGTCGCAGTTTATGCCCCAATACAGATTTTGGGCTGTTTTTATGACTCCGTCCTTAATCTGCTGAGGTAACTTTCCCAAAATGTAGTGTGCCGTTCGCTCAACTGCCACTTTCGATTTGCAGGGAGCATAATTAACTTTTACGTTTCCGAACATTATTTACTGTCCTTGATGCTGAACTTCGGATTATTCAGAAAATCGGCGAGCTGCCCCATGACTTCATCATTGGTACGGCGTATAGCTCCAATCTCAAACCTGACACGCTCCTCCTGTCCGATGTTTGAGAAGTAAGCAAGCTGATTAAGGTTAGTGCCAATTTTGCGTATCTCATGGACGATAGGTGCAATACTCTCCTCAATGGAATAAACACGCACCTCGCTGTTACGGATTGCCTGCATAAGATAGTCGGTCTTGCTCAGACCGCTGGCTTCATGCTTGGTATTCCAGAGCTGAAGCTCCTCATCGGTCAGTTTCAGACTGATCGAGTGATAGCGCCTGCGATTTGGCATAGTCGCTCCTTTCTGCCGTTGTGCGGCTCTTAGGGGAAGGTCTCGGAGGGGGAACGTCTCTGAGCTGGGAGACCAATGTGTCACTACATTGGTACTACCAGCCCGGCGCAATCCCACGACGGGCGGGGTCTTGTTGTTACAAGACTTGCGACTTCCATGTCGAATTTTTTGTCTCGCTCTCCGAGTGTTAGACAATTCTCCTGCAAATTCTTCCATGATATTTGCAGGATTTCACTTTCCGCATAAAATGCTATACTGCATTTTTGCGATTTGCCCTCTGTTTTTCCCCTGTCTATTGATTTGTTGCTGTCGTTGTAATACTCCGATATATGAACAGCGGTAAAGCTGTTTCAGGCAGTATCAGCCGCCTATAAAATCGAAATCAATACCGGAAAAATCGTCCTCATCGCCGTTGTTGACGGTCTCAATGCCCTCCGTGGCGTTCAGATTGCCGTCCTCGACATATCCTCTGCTGTTCTCCGTTCCGACGGAGACAGCCTGCATTGGTGCCGCCTGCATAGGATAACCCCTGTTCAAACTCAGCATAAGGCTTGCAAGAAACTTCGGCATTTCAGCGATAAACGCCTTGCCGACTTCGCTGACAATCTGCTGAATAAAACGTTCCTCACGTTGACGAGTTTCAAAATAGGGGTCGTCTGCAAGTTTCCCCATACGGTCGAAGTAGTCATTGACCGCAGTGATGGCAGCCACGTTGGTGGACTTGATCTTGTCCTTATCGTAGTTATGGAGATAGTCCCAGGCTTTGGCGTGTTCGGGGTTATCCATATTGAAGCGGAAACAAGTAGTCAGAACCTTGCTCATTTCTTTTTCTCCTCCTTTTTAAGCTGTGCAGCAGCAAAGAACTCATACCCCTTAGCCGATGCACAAATATCCTCTATGATAGTCACCCTATCCTTATCATAGTTCCCGAAATTTTCGATGAGCTTTCCACCGCCGCCCGTGATGTAAAGGCGCATCATTTTCGGATCATATTCATACTTACGGAGCAGAGCGAAAATGCTCTCAGCGTACTCGGAAATTACCTGCCTGAGAACCTCGGCGTACTCGCTGTCGATGTCGGCTTTTCCGAAGCGGATCATTGACTGTATAATAGTCTCGTCAACGGTTACGCCGAGCTTGTTCATCATGGCATTAGACGCAGCCGTTACGCACTGGTTCACGCCCATTTTCTCGGTGTAGGTCTTGGTGTTGATGACCTTGCGGTTGCTGACGAAAATGATGTTGACCGTACCGTTGCCGATGTCTGCGATCATGCTCAGACCTGTCATCTCGTTCAGCTTCTCCACAACGGCAGCGTATCCCTGCGGAAATACATAGCACCCGATGATACGGACGGAATAGAGCTTGTCCTCATACTTGAAGTCCACGCTCTCCCTCTGCATCATGTACTTTCGGAACTCTTCACGCTGTCTGCCTACCCAGGTGATTGGTAGACCTACGGCAAGGTAAACCTTAGCCGATGTGATACCCTCACGGTTCAGCTCACGAGCGATACCCATAAGCGTGAAAATGTAGTTGTCCTCGTCCTGCCACTTGTCAGCAAGATACTCCTTGTGTCCTTCACCGATTTGATAGTAGCTTCCCTCAAAGAAAAGAGTATTCTTCGTAAAGGTCGGTGCGGCATCGAGCTTAGTAACGCCCGTAGGCGTGACCGTGTTGGCGGTCTTGATGTTCCCGTAACCGTGGTCGATGCCCACGATCAGGAAGTCGTTATAATGTTTCAAAATCTGTACCTCCAGAATATTTTTATTCGGTCTCGGCTGTAGCTGTGTGCTGTCCTCTGACCGTAGTTCCAGTATAGCAGATTATTCGCAGTTTGTGGTTGGCAGGGTGTTGGCAAGGTGTTGGCAGAAATTCGATTGAATCATAAAAAGGAGAATGAACAATCGCAACTATATAAAAATTACATAAATTTAAATGCATGAAATTGTGCAACTATACAATGTTTTTGCTTAGGTTATAAATTACCTCGTAACTTATTGACAAACCCTCCAGCTTGTGATATGATATAGTTACAGAAAAGGTTATGGATTACCTAAGAACAACAGGAGGAATCAAATTGAAATCTACAATTGATATGATTCGAGCAATTTCATTTGAAATGAGCAAGGCTTATCGTGGAAAAACAGCTAATATTGGCGGAGCAGTCATTTCTACTGCTTATGCTCTGAGCAAAATAAGCAAAACACCAATGGTATCCTCAGATTCGCTTGAGACATTCGTAAAAACCGCTCATGTTTCTCATGAAGTTTCAGAAGTTCTCTCCAGAAACCTGAATGGCTTATGGGAAACAGTTCTTTCTTACACTGATAAATTTGATGCAGACGTATTAGAAGAAGTTGTCCTTTATGAGAACTCGTTCTTTGAAATGAGTACTCCTGCATCCATTGTAAAACTGGCTGGTAGGATACTTAGCATCAATGAACAGGATAAAGTGCTTGATATCTGTTCTGGTAGTGCTACATTTCCTATCTATGCTTTTCAGGATACAAAGCCAAATGAATATACAGGAGTCGAGATCAATTTTAACGCAAACGATGTTGCAATTCTTAGAGGTTCGCTCTTAGGTGACAACTGTTCATTTGTTATAAACAATGCATTGACGTATCAGTATCCTACAAATTATGATAAAATCTTTTCAAACTATCCTTTTGGTCTCAGAGGAGCAGATCTGGATGAATGCCGCCGTGAATTACAGGCACATTATGGTCTTGATAGTTCTTGTGTTTCAAGATGTTCATCTGACTGGCTGTTTAATGCGATTATCATTCGTTCATTGAAAGAAACAGGCAAGGCAGTAGCAATCATGACAAACGGAGCAGTTTTTAACAAGCCTGATATGTATATGCGTCAGTATTTTGCTGAGAACGGTTATATTGAAGCTGTTATCAATCTTCCTCCTGCATTATTCATTGAAACTGCTATCCCAACAACTATGATCGTATTCAGTTATAACAACACTTCGATCCGTCTTGTAAATGCGGAGAACACCTTTTCCAAAGAAGGCAGACGGCTCAACACGCTTTCTGACGATAATATAAGTTATATACTTGACTGTATCAATAACGGTGGAGATAATACGATAGATGTTGCTCCGGCAGATATGCGAGATCAGGATTACAATTTGATGGCTTCACACTATCTCGAGAAGCCAGTTGTTGAAAACGGAATATGCTTCGGCGACATCATCAATAATATTGCAAGAGGCTCGCAAGTGAAACCGGAGCTTCTTGAATCGTATAAATCCATTATGCCTACAAATTACAGATTTATATCTCTTGCAAATGTTACAAACGGTTCTATTGATATTGAAGAAGGACAGCAGTATATCACTGAACTTCCGAAGGCACTTGAAAAGTTCGTGATTCCGAATAACTCCATAGTCCTTTCCAAAATGGCATCTCCTACTTTCCGCTCCGCCGTTGTGAATTCCGATAATGATCATTCTATTATTGCAACAGGAAACCTCTATATTATTGAGATAGATGAAAACAAAGCTGATCCGTATTACATTCAGGCATTCTTTGATAGTCTCGCAGGAGAAGCTGCTCTGAACTATGTTTCCGGCGGATCAGCAGTCAAGACAATTTCTGTAGAAGCGGTGAAAAGTATCATGATTCCGCTTCCTTCGCTTGAAGAACAGAAAATCATCGCTCAGAAGTATCAGGCGGCACTTGATGAATATACAGTCCTGAAACGAAAAATGAAAAAAGTACTGGAGAGAAAAAGAACATTGCTTGAAAATGAGGGGTGATCGCAGTGTTAGATACAGAACGACTTGAAGATATTATAGATGCGATCACTGAGAAAATATATCTCGCCAACAGAACAGGAGAACTCGAACTACTGCTTAATGATTGGGGCTTGGGTGATCTGATACAGAATGAATGCTCCAGCAATGATTATTATGATACACATAAAGACGGAAAAATCGTCGTTCTCGGCAGTTCACAGGTAAAAGAACATGATCTGCTTGGTATCATAAAAAGCCTCGGTCTTGATAAAGACAGGTTTGAGTTCTGCCTTGATTACAAACAAATCGTAAGTTACCCTTTTTCAAAACTCCAATACAACCCGAACTACAGACTTGTAATCGTGGGTGCTATGCCGCATAGTACGGCTGGCAAAGGAGAAAGTAGCAGTGCTATCGCTGATATGGAAAAAGGCAATGGTTATCCAAAAGTAATCAGACTCGGTTCAAATGAGCTGAAAATCACAAAAACAAATTTCAAAACGGCGTTGCAGGAACAGCAAGCCATTGACTATATATAATGTATAAGGAGTGAGATGTCGTGTCAATCAATTCATTACAAAAGCAGACAAGCATCAATATTCAGGAGAAAGCCAATCTCATTTGGGAGATCGCTACCCATCTTGTCGGACTGTTCAAACCTCATGAATATGGTAAGGTGATCCTGCCGATGACGGTACTGAAACGTTTTGACGATGCTCTCGCACCGACAAAGCAGGCGGTTGTGGAAATGGCTGAAAAGCTCGCAGGAATGAAAGTCGAGGGTGAAGCCCGTGACGGTGTTCTCTGCAAAACCGCAGGATATCCTTTTTATAATACAAGCAAATTCGATTTTAAGAAGCTGGTATCCGATCCTGATAATATCGAATCCAATTTTGAAGCGTATCTGCAAGGCTTCTCTGCAAATATTCTTGATATTATCTCTAACTTCAAGTTTGCAGATCAGGTACGCACAATGGCAGACGGAAACGTGCTGTTTGTTGTAGTACAGGAGTTCATATCTGCCAAGGGTGATATGTCTCCCGATAAAATCACTTCTGCCGACATGGGTTACATTTTTGAAGAGCTTATCAGGAAGTTTTCCGAGAGCTATGACGAGCAAGCCGGAGCGCACTTCACAAGCCGTGACATTATCTACCTCATGACAGAGCTGCTGATCGCTCCCGAAAAAGGCGAGATCAAGGAGAACGGCTGTACCAAGACCGCATACGATATGGCAATGGGTACATCTCAGATGCTCGGTTGCCTGACTGAACGTCTGACCGACATCAGTGATGAAGCAAACCTTACCTGTTTCGGACAGGAATTCAACCCTGAAACCTATGCTATCGCAAAGGCTGATATGCTTATCAAGGGAGGAAACGCCTCCGGTATGCTGTACGGTGATACTCTGAGCGATGATAAGTTCAGCGGATATGAATTCGACTATATTATCTCCAACCCGCCGTTTGGTATCGACTGGAAAAGGGAAAAGACAGAAGTTGAGGCAGAAGCAAAGAAAGGCTATGACGGAAGATTCGGTCCGGGACTTCCTGCAATTTCAGACGGACAAATGCTTTTTATGCTTAATGGTATTAAGAAACTCAAGGAAGGCAGCGGCAGAATGGCTATCATTCAGAATGGTTCATCGCTTTTCACAGGAGATGCTGGAAGCGGTGCGTCTGAAATTCGTCGTTATGTAATCGGAGAAGATATGGTCGAAGCGATTATTCAGCTGCCCACAGACCTATTTTACAATACAGGTATTTCCACATATATATGGGTAATTACTAAGGGTAAAGCTAAGAATCGTCTTGGAAAAGTTCAGCTTATTGACGCATCTAAATGCTTTGTGAAGCGACGCAAGAACATCGGTAACAAGCGTGTTGATCTTGATGAAAAGTGCATTGAACTCATCATGAAAGCCTATATGGATTTTGCGGACAATGTGTACACCGACGGTGATATGGTCGTGGAGTCAAAGAAGTTTGACAATGATTTCTTCGGCTTTACAAAGGTAACTGTAGAAACTGCACAGACAGATGAAAACGGCAATATAATTATGAAAAAAGGTAAACCGCAGGCTGTAAAGGGTGCATCAGATACAGAAATTATCCCTTTACATGATGATATTGACGAATATATCAAAAAGAACGTTCTCCCTTATAATCTGCTGGCATTTCTTGATAGGAAAAAGGATAAAATCGGCTATGAAATTCCGTTCACAAGGCTGTTCTATAAGTTTACTGCACCTGAATCCTCGGAGGATATTTTTGCGGACATCAAGGCTTTAGAGGAGGAAGAAACTGCATTAATGAAGGAGTTGTTCGGAAATGCGTGATATGAAATATAGCGGATTTGCGTGGCTGGGGGAAATTCCGAGCCAGTGGAAACTTGAACGTTTACAATGGCACATGAAGGAAATAAAGGAATCTAATTCACCGGTAAAAACTACTAATATTTTGTCGCTCACCAATAAGCAAGGTGTAATTCCTTACGAAGAAAAAGGCGAGCAAGGCAATAAAGCAAAGGAAAACTATTCTGATTATAAGATTGCATATCCCGAAACAATCGTTGCTAATAGCATGAACATCCTTATTGGCTCTGTAGGAATCTGCAATTATTATGGCTGCGTTAGCCCTGTATATTATGTCTTCAAAGCAAATAAAGGTGAAAACTTGCATTTTTTAAACTATGTATTTCAGATGCAACAATTCCAGAAGGAGTTGCGAAGATACGCAAACGGTATTCTGGAAATAAGGTTACGCCTCTCATCTGATAATATTCTTAAACGTGAAATCGCATTTCCTCCGATTGAAAAGCAGCAAGCTATAGCTACTTTTCTTGACAAGAAATGCTCCCAGATAGATGCTCTTATCTCAAATGCAGAAAAGCAGATAGAAAAGCTGAAAGCATATAAGCAGAGCATTATCACGGAGACTGTCACCAAGGGACTAAATCCTGATGTGCCTATGAAAGATAGTGGATATGAGTATATAGGAGCTATTCCCCAAAAATGGGATTTCTGCAAGCTCAGACATATTGGCTCTCCTCAGAATGGCATCAGTAAAGGCGGAGAATACTTTGGTTCAGGATATCCTTTTGTTAGTTATGGTGATATTTATAGGAATTATACCCTGCCCGACAGTGTTAATGGGTTGGTAGAAACAACCGAAGCAGAAAGGAAGCTATATTCAGTTGAAAAAGGAGACATTTTCTTTACAAGAACCTCCGAAACGATAGAAGAAGTAGGCTTCTCCTGTGTTTGTGAAAAGACCATACCCAATGCTACTTTTGCAGGATTTGTAATCCGTGTTCGCCCATTTAACGATAAACTTCTGACAAGTTTTGCAAAATTCTATTTCAGAAGTAATCATCATAGATTTTTCCTTGTAAAGGAAATGAATCTTGTTACAAGAGCAAGTTTAGGACAGGGATTATTAAAAAGTATGCCTGTACTGATTCCTCCCAAAGAAGAGCAACAGCAAATTGCAGAATATCTTGACAAGAAATGTTCGCAAATAGATCGTCTTATCGCCATAAAACAACAGAAAATCGAAAAATTACAGCAGTATAAAAAATCTATCATCTATGAATATGTAACAGGCAAAAAGGAGGTATGACCTTGGATACAAAGGAAAAACGCTTTGAACAGGATATAGAGACCTTCTTCCTCTCCGATGAGGGTGGCTATGTTTCACTGAAAAGCAGTCAGTTCGATCTTGATAAGTGTATCTGTATGGATACGCTATGCAAATTCATCGAAAAGACACAGCCCAAAGCTTGGGCAAGGTATGTTAAATACTACGGAGAGAACGCACAGGACAAGCTGTATTTTCGCCTTGAAAAGTGCATCAGCGAACAGGGACTTATCTATGTTCTCCGCCACGGCATCGAAGATCTTGGCATTAAACTGAAAGTATGCTACTTCAAGCCGGAGACAACTCTTAACGACCTTGATGTGGAACGCTACGAGGCGAATATCCTCGGCTGCACAAGACAGTTCCGCTATTCTCCCAACAACAGCAATACCATTGACATGGTGCTGTCTGTAAACGGTATCCCTGTTGTGGCTCTGGAGCTGAAAAATCAGCTCACAGGGCAGGACTATCAATGTGCGATCAGGCAGTATAAAACCGACCGCAGCAGCAAGGAGTTCTGCTTCCGCCTTGACCACCGCTTTCTTGTTTATTTCGCTGTTGACCTCTATGAAGTATGGATGACAACTCAGCTCAAAGACGGTAGCACCTATTTTATGCCGTTCAATCAAGGCTCAAACGGTGCAGGAGTAAGCGGCGGTGCAGGAAATCCCGACTACCCTGACGGATATGCAACACACTACCTTTGGGAAGAAGTTTTGCAGCGTGATTCTCTCATGGATATACTTCACAGGTTTATTTCTCACGTCAAGGAAAAGGACGTAGACACAGGAAAACTTAAAGAAAAACTGCTGTTCCCCCGTTATCATCAGTATGACGTGGTGCGCAAAGTGCTTGCAGATGTCAAAGCAAACGGTTCGGGAAAAAATTACCTGATTCAGCATAGTGCAGGTTCGGGCAAGTCAAACTCTATTGCGTGGATAGCTTATCGGCTCGCTTCCGTCCATGATGCCAACGACGAGGGAATATTTGATTCTGTTATCGTAGTCACAAACCGTGTTGTACTCGACGGACAGTTGCAGGATACGATCAACAGTTTTGAACATAAAGTCGGTCTTGTAGAAGCGATAAACGAAAAGAAAAATTCCCATAGCCTTGCAGAAGCAATCAATGACGGTAAGAAAATCATTATCAGCACCGTTCAGAAGTTCCTGTTTGGTTATAAAGATATGGACAGCTATACCGGCAAGAGATTTGCTATCATCATAGATGAAGCACATCAGGGACAGAGCGGTGAAAGTGCAAGAATGCTCCGCAGAAGTCTGATAGATATCGGAGTTGCCGTAAAGGAGTATGCGGATGAGCAAGAAATAGACGTGGAAGATGTTGATCTGACAGATGATTATATCAATGCTGTTGTTGGTCAGGGCAGACACGCAAACCAGTCTTTCTTTGCATTCACAGCAACTCCAAAAGAAGATACAATAGAAGTTTTCGGCACACCTTATATCAAGCCGGACGGCACACCAGGTAAACTTCCGTTCCATGTATACTCCATGAAGCAGGCGATAGAGGAAGGGTTTATACTTAATGTATTGCAGGACTATACCACCATTCGTGAAGCCTTCAAACTTGTAAAGGTTTCAGAGGATAATCCTGAACTAATAGAGGGCGCAGCATCAAAAGCTCTTTTCAAATATTATAAGAAGCATGGCTATACAATCACGCAGAAAACAGAAATGCTTATGTCAAATTTACTTGCAAACGGCAGATTCCAAATCGGCGGCAAGGGCAAAGCTATGGTCGTTGCCGACAGCAGAGCCAATGCGGTACGCTATTATCTTGCCATCAAGCAGTATCTGAAAGATCATCCATAGGAATCGGCAGGCTGTGATGTTATGATTGCTTTTTCAGGTGAAGTCACGTTGGAAGAAATGCCAATGGAAAAGCCGTTCACAGAAGCATCTATGAACCTTGATGAAAACGGAAAGTATATCACAACTGATAAGAAATTCAGGAAAGTTTTCCATGGCAATCAGTACAACATTCTTGTTGTAGCGAATAAGTATCAGACAGGATTTGATGAGCCTCTGCTTCACTCTATGTATGTGGATAAAAAGCTGAAAAGCGTAGCAGCGGTACAGACGCTTTCACGCTTGAATCGTACCCACTTTGGCAAGACAAGTACTTTTGTCCTTGATTTTGAGAACACGGAAGAGGATATCAAAAAAGCATTTCAGCCTTTCTATGAAGAAGCTTCTATGGAAGGTGCAACTGATCTGAATGTCGTATATGATTGGAGAAATAAGCTGCGTGGATATATGCTTTTCAATTATGATGATGTTGAAAAGTTCAATGCTTTCATGTCCCAGCAGAATGGAAAAGGTCAGGATGCGGCTGCACTTGGTAAACTTGCAGGAATGTTCCGACCGGTAATTGATAGGTACAGAGACCTTACTGAAGATGATCAGTACGCTGTCAGGGACTATCTACGTAAGTTTACAAGAACTTATGCATATATAACTCAGATTATAAGACTGCACGATAAAGACCTGTTTGCAGAATACCTGTATACATCAAATCTTCTCAGACTGCTTCCAAAATCAGGTAAAGATATTGTGGACATCGACGATAAGGTGAAGCTTGAATATGCCAACCTGAAAGAAACTCATACAGGTGCGATCATTCTTGACGAAAAGAAAGTCGTTTGGGTTCCGGGCGGAGCAACTGCTCCAAAGAAGCCCAACAAGAAAAAGGATACGCTGCAGAGTATCATAGATAAGGTTAATGAGCGTTTTGATGGTCAGTTTACTGATGCAGACAGGGTAATTATCGAAGGTATCTACCGTATGTTTATGGACGATAAGGACGTTAAAAAGTTCAAGAAATACGCCAGCGACAACAGCACAGAAATGTTTGTCAATTCTCTGTTTCCTGAGAAATTCAAGGAGATCGTTACGCAATGCTTCCTTGATAACAATGAATCGTTCCAGAAGCTATTCAACGATCCTGAGTTTTATCAGAAGGTTCAGGACGTTATGGCAAAAGAGTTGTATAAGTCGCTGAGGAAAGATTCATGAACCATAAAAGCCGTATGTGATAGGCACCTACGGCTTTTAAAGAATATTATTTTTGAAAGGAGAATGAAAAATGCCTTTACGCATTGACGAGCAAATAATGAACAGTGACAGAGTTATTTGTCGCCATATTGATAGTATAGAAAATGCTTCAATCGGAGAAATATCCCAGGATATTCTCTCGCATCTCCGTCATTTTGTCGAACATATAATGCTGAAGATTTACGCCAATGGAGATGACATTGAGGATTCACATGAAAATGTTCAAAAAGCTGTAAAGTATGTTAAAAGCCAGATGAAATTAAAGCATATAGCACGTTTTCATCGTTTCTTACAGGTATCTGTATCTCATCGAACTTTAGCTGAAGAAAATGCTAACCGATTGATGCTCAAGTATTATGAATATCTTCTGAGAATAAAGAATTATCTTCGGGATAATTATTCTATGGAGGTTCTCCATAACCTTGAAAAGTTTCCCATTGAAATAGATGATAGCTATAAAGAATACTATGAGAGGATTGCTGAGAAAATTGATATATATCATACTCCTGTAAGAGAAGGATTTCGATTTGATCGGTTTTATATCCAATCAATAAAGCCGTTTTTTGTAAACGGGAAAGTATACTATGAAGTGGCGTTCATACCGGCAAATGATAAAGCAAGCAAAACAGATCGGATTATTGCGTTTACAGATATTGAATTATCCGATTATTATGCAGTCAGATTTGCAATAGCCAATAATTCGATTGAAATCTTTGATAAAACGATGCCCATACGAGTAATTGTTAATTGGGAAGTAAATATTCGTCCTTGTGAATTTGATAATTTTTCAAAGATTATCTATAAGACCGCTCCGAAGCTATCAAAAGCAGAACAACAACATCTATCCCGATATCTGACAGATACAGGAACGAATTTATCTGAGCTTCTTGACATTTCAGATAATGCCTTTGATGCTTTACGCAGTAAAATCGTTCCAAATTCAACTTCTAAATATTTCTTTGATATTCTGAATTATTGCCGGGAACTTTGGAAAAAACAAAGTCCAGGTTCAAATTTGCTTAAATATTTATTATTTCACATGAACAACAGAATAATAAAGAATCAGTATCAGGAAATATGGAGGTGGAATTATCAAAGTGGTTATCGAGAATATGTTGGTAAAAATTCACTGCTTTCTAATCTGTATTTAGCTGATGAATGTAAACCGTTTGATGAAATGCCATTTTGTTCCGCACTGAAAAAGCATGTTCCAAGTATTTCTGATTTATTTGAATGCTTTGATGTATCCGGACGTGAACATGAGGTTTTAGCCTGGTATATCAAGCATAATACTGAACATGAAGGAATCCTATTTACAAAATTAGAAAAAAATGATGAGGGGAAATATACATTATTTGGTTTTGATGATATAGAAAGTCTTGTAAAAACTTATAATCAGCGTCTTTATCATAATTCGACTCAACAAGCACGAAAACTTATCATCAAAAACGGTTTTATTTTCATAGAAGGCTACAAAGAAGATACCATATCCATTATACAGACAATAATGAGTTTAACAACTTCTGGAATAGATAACTATTCAAATACGGCGAAACACTGGGTAGAAACGCAAGATCACAGTAATGTTTCGGAAGAGAAAAAAGCAGCATTGATAAATATGTTCGATAAATCTAAGGTTGCTCTAATCTATGGTGCAGCTGGAACCGGAAAAACGACGTTAATCAATTATATTTCAACATTCTTTAAAGACTACTCACGGTTGTATTTAGCACATACAAATCCAGCGGTAAATAATCTCAAAAGAAAAGTATCTGTGTCATCAAATTGTATGTTCATGACTATTACTAAGTTTAATAATAAGTATGCAAAGAACTTAAAAAGAGATTATGATATTCTTATAATCGATGAGTGCAGTACAGTAAGTAATAAAAGAATGAAGGAACTACTTGAACTTGCTCAGTATAAGCTTTTGATATTGGTTGGAGATATTTATCAGATCGAAGCTATCGAATTCGGCAACTGGTTTAACGCTGTAAAAGCCTTTATTCCTGAAACATCGGTCTGTGAGCTAAAAGCACCTTTCAGAACTGAAAGTAAGCAATTATTAGACCTGTGGGATAATGTCAGAAAAATGAAGGGAGATTCTGAAGATAGTGATGTTCTTGACAGATTACAAGCAGGAGAATTTTCAGCAGAATTGGATACTTCGATTTTCACCCCAGCTGCCAAAAATGAGATTATTCTCTGTTTAAACTATGGAGGACTTTACGGTATTAATAATATCAATCATTTCATGCAAGAGAACAATAGCGGTAAAGAAATCTATCGTGGTATACAAAGATACAAGGTCGGTGATCCTATTCTGTTCAATGATTCCGCTGATTCATTTTTCAGCAGTGATGAAGACGAAGTACCTGTTATCCATAATAATATGAAAGCTAAAATTGTAGATTTCATAATTCAAAACGAAGGACAAGCAAATGAGTCAATTCAATTTGATGTTGAGCTTGAGAAACCACTTCTAGAATTAAATATGGAGAACCGTAACTTCACTATCATTGGGTCAAATCAAGATGGGAACTCTATTATTCGCTTTGAAGTCTTCAAGAATAAAAGTACTGATGAAGACGATGATGGAACTTCCAAGGCAACAGTACCTTTCCAGGTAGCTTATGCTGTTTCAATCCATAAAGCACAAGGTCTGGAATATGATTCTGTTAAGATCGTTATAACCGATGAAATAGATGAACTTATAACTCACAGCATATTCTATACTGCAATTACTCGTGCTAAGAAAAGATTGAAGATCTATTGGTCTAAATCTGTTGAACAGAAGATACTCGAAAGAATTAAGCCTATTGATAACCATCAGGATATCGCATTATTGAGAAGCGAAATAGGCTGAGATATTTTTGAGGGCGAACTGCCGTGATAGGCAACTCGCCCTCTTAGCTTATTCGTCAGCATCACTGCACTCGTTAAGCCCGTGAAGTAGTTGAGTATATACACACTCGGCACGTTCATGCTTTTCTCCGTCTGTGGACATCATAAGTTCAAGAAAATATGCCTTTGCTTCCTCATAGTCGGACCAGACTTCACGCTTTCCATTACAGACAGTCGTGACCTTGCGTGTTCTCGGCATTGCTAATTCAGGTGTTTTCAACATAGCTGTTACCTCCAAAAGTTTTATTGTAGATACATTATATATCACAGTAAGCCAAGAGTCCAGCTCTGCGGAGAATTTGTAACCATTCTTGTGCATAGCGCAGCAATTCTGACTCTTTCCCCAGTTTAATAACGTGAGTAATATTATCGCTTCTCGGTTGCATAATATAAATATCAATCCAACGCAAAAAGTTTCCTGAATAAATTTTCACTGAATAATTATTCAGAGTCTTGACATCTGCGCGGTGCTGTGATATAATATCAGTATACTGAAAAACTATTCAGAGAAAATATTTTCAGAAAAGATGTGATGCTATGTTTATCGGCAGAGAAAAAGAACTTGGGCAGCTAAATGCCGAGCTTTCCTCATGGAAACGCAGGACAGCAGTGCTGGTATACGGCAAACGCAGAGTCGGAAAATCCACACTGCTGAGTGAAGCTGCAAAAGGATTTGACGGTGTTGTCATCAATCATATGTGCGTAACAAGCACCTTTGAAGGCAATCTGGAGCTGATCTATCAAAGTGTTTCGGAGGGACTGGGACTGCCGAATATCAGGTTCGGCTCGCTTTTTGAGATGATGGATTACCTGAAAACACTTGATAAAAAGATACTGCTCATCATCGACGAATACCCCTATCTCAAACAGACCAAAAAGAAAAACGAGGTCGATTCCTATATGCAGGCAGTCATCGACAAGCTGCCCGAAAATGTCAAGCTGATACTCTGCGGTTCTTATATCACGGTGATGAAGGAGCTGCTTGAAGAAGGCAATCCGCTGTTCGGCAGATTCTCGCTGATACAGCATATCCGTGATTTTGACTACCTTGATGCAGCAAAGTTTTATCCTGAGCTATCCGTTCGGGACAAGGTGGCTTTCTATGCGGTGTTCGGCGGAAGTCCCTACGTTCTGGAAAATCTCGACACTGGTCTGACACTCCGTGAAAATATCGAGCGTCTGCTGCTTCCGGAAACGGGTCTGGTGCGGTCACACATCGAGAATGTCATGCTGAAGGAAATACAGAAAACCTTTGACGCGAGAATACTGGAAATTCTCGGCAACGGCAAGAAACGTTACAGCGAGATACGGGACAAAATAGCGAACAGCGAAACAGGTCTGCTTGATAAACAGTTGAAGATACTTCTTGATATGGAGACCATTCAGAAGACTGACCCAATCAACCGCCGGAACGATAAGAAAAAACAGTTTTATGAGATCGTGGATAATTTGATGCGGTTCTATTTCACGTTCATTTTCGGCAAGGCGGGTACAATTGCACGTATCGGCGAGGAGCAATTCTACAACCGAAATATTGACGCCATACTTGAACAATTCATCAGCCGACGGCTTGAAGGTATTGCCCTGCAATACTTCCACAGAGCCGCCCTGCTTGGCAAATATCCCGATATTGACGATTTCGGCAGCTATTGGTATGATGACCCTGCAACGAAAACAAACGGCGAATTTGACTGTGTGATACGACGTGGAGAGCAATATGATTTCTACGAATGCAAATACTTCGACCATCCCATGACCCTTGAAGAGTGCTGTCAGGAAAAGGAACAGCTCGATAACATCAAGGGTATCACCGTGTCGGGCGTGGGATTTGTCTGCACAGGGGGATTTGCGTTTGAGGGTGCGGAGGAATTTACACTCATTGACGAAAAGGTGCTTTACTTCAACGAGTGATCATAAATCTGCGCATTATACTATTGCAGAGGAAAAGTAAACCTGCGTATTGTGAAATTTAGCGTTATGATATTGCTATTTATGACAATATGCACATAACAAAAACACCGCCGCTCAGGACGAACCTGAACGGCGGTTTATATTTCTTGTCACCCGATTTTGTCATCCGTCTTGTCATCCACTAAGAACTTAGGGTGACAAATGGGTGACAAATCGTGTTTTTGAGCTATTTGAAAAATACTGTTAAATCTTCTGAATGCCAGAAAACTACGTATTTTAGCCCTTCATAGCTTCTTCAACCGCAACCGCACAAGCAACAGTAGCACCAACCATCGGGTTGTTACCCATACCGATAAGACCCATCATTTCAACGTGAGCCGGAACGGATGAAGAACCTGCGAACTGTGCGTCAGAATGCATTCTTCCCATTGTATCTGTCATACCGTAGGAAGCAGGACCGGCAGCCATGTTATCAGGGTGAAGTGTACGTCCTGTACCGCCGCCTGAAGCAACTGAGAAGTACTTCTTGCCTGCGTCAATACGCTCCTTCTTATATGTTCCTGCAACAGGATGCTGGAATCTTGTCGGGTTAGTTGAGTTACCTGTGATGGAAACGTCAACATTTTCCTTCCACATGATAGCAACGCCTTCTGTTACATCGTTAGCGCCGTAGCAGTTTACCTTTGAACGGAGACCGTCGGAATAAGCCTTGCGGAATACTTCCTTGACTTCGCCTGTGTAGTAGTCCATTTCTGTTTCAACGTATGTAAAGCCGTTGATTCTTGCGATGATCTGAGCTGCGTCCTTGCCGAGACCGTTGAGAATAACTCTGAGCGGCTTCTGACGAACCTTGTTAGCTTTTTCAGCAATACCGATAGCGCCCTCAGCAGCAGCGAATGATTCGTGACCTGCAAGGAATGCAAAACACTCTGTATCTTCTTCAAGGAGCATCTTGCCGAGATTGCCGTGACCAAGACCTACCTTACGCTGATCTGCAACAGAACCCGGGATACAGAAAGCCTGGAGACCTTCACCGATAGCAGCAGCAG